>NZ_JBEXSX010000112.1:0-17648 GCF_040613835.1 Streptomyces sp. NPDC006207
CAGATACGACAAGCGCGGCTACGTCTACCTCGGCACCGCCACCGCAGCAGCACTCGCCATCTGGCTCCGCACATGATCGCCCGGACAAGTCCTAGGTGCCCGGGTCGGTGACAGGCAAGCAGACCGATAACTGTGACCAGTGTGGGCCGGTCACGGCCATCGGGCCGGCCCCGACAGGATGAAGTTCCGGTGCCTGCACACAGGGCCGCTGCACGGGCCAGCGCCCCGACGATGGCTTTGCGGCGGCGGTGGACGGCGACCCGACTGGCCGGTGTCGGTGCAGAACGTGGCGGCATATGATCGCCCGGAGAATGAGGCCGTCTTACTCCGTCGGGGCGCATGGCCATCCGCTCCTGCCCTCATACTCCGTCCTTGGTCCATGGAGGATGTGGCCCCGTCAGGGCCATGCCCGGCTGACCGACCCGCGCGGGGACCTGCAAGGACGCGGCGGTGAGTTACGACCTGGCGGTGTGGGAAGGCGCGCGCCCGCTCGATGACGATGACGCGGGCGCGATCTACGACGAGCTCTACGGGCGCTACTTGGAATCGGAGGACGCGGTCGTACCACCGTCGCCACGCATCGATGCCTACGTCGAGGCGCTCGTCGAGCGATACCCCGATGACATGCCACGAAGCCCGTGGGCGTCACCACCGGTCGTCAACGAAGCCTCGGGCCCGATCCTGTACCTGGTCATGACGTACAGCAGGGCCGAGGAAGTGTCCTCATACGCCGCTGCGCTGGCGCGCGAACATGGACTGATCTTCGATCCCCAAGCAGAGACCCTACGGCACTGAACAGCCTCGCCCGGACGGTGGCCGGGGGAGACGAGGAAGCCCCCTGACACCTTTCCGGACGCCCTGCTGCAGGCCGCGGCCAAGAACTCCGCAACCGCCAACCACGTCGTGGTCTGCCTGGACCGCAAGCCACTGGCCCTGCTCCGGCGCGGGTCGGCCCTCATCAAGCGGCTCGAGCCCCCAACGCTGGGAGTGTCCGCCCCGCTCCACGAGACGCTGATCCGGACACTGGATGCGCCGGGCCGTGCCGGCGCGCGAACCGGAGCGCACCGATCAGGCGCCGGCAGCGCGACGTGAGCCCACGCCGGCCGAACTCGCCGCACAGCGAACGCAGTCCTGCGGTGGGACTGTCAGGGGGTGTGGTGTTCGAGCCAGGGGACGATGTGGTTGACGTAGCTGTCGACGTTGGACAGAGGTTTGCCCGGCAGGACGGCGATCAGGTGCTCGATGCCGAAGGTCTGGTCCCAGATGCGGGCGCGTTGGTAGGTGGCGTGGTCGACGGCGTTGCGGATGGTGTCCCAGCCGTGCCAGGCCATGCAGGCGGCGTCGATGGCGGGGTCGAAGGGCAGGGCGAGGTCCCAGTCCAGGACGCCGATGAGTTTGCCGTCGGGGCTCCAGTGGACGTTGGAGCCGGCGAGGTCGCCGTGGACGAGCGCGTCGGGTACGGGGTCCAGGGCGATCGCGTCGTCGAGGCGGCGCCGGCCTTCCTCGCGCCACCGCGCGGGCAGGCGGGGGATGACGTCCTCGGCCAGGATGCCGGCCCAGCCCCGCGTGGGGATTGGGTCCTGGGCGGCGGCCAGGGCCTGGCGGAGGTCCACTGTGAGGGGGACTTCCCGCAGGGCCCGCAGGAGTTCCCCGATCTGCTCCGGGTCCCCTCCATCCTCAGGCAGTGCGACGCCGTCGATCCAGGACACGGCAACGGCGGCACGGCCGTCGAAGACCGCGACCGGCGTGAGCGGCTCCGGTACGGCGAAGGGCAGACCGGCGGCGCCGATCGCCCGTAGCAGTTCCATCCGGCGGGGCAGCGCCTCCGCTGCCGACGGACGCTTGCTGATCCGCACGGCCGCGATGCCCGGCAGCAGCACGACATGATGGACATTGCCATCGGCAGCCAGACGCACCCGATCCAGGGGAGCGCCCGGCAGAAGCGCATCGACAATCTCCAGCAAGTCCGCGGGTACTTCGCTGCCCATGATCAATGCTTTCCCGTGTCGCCGAGGCCCGGCCCCTGTCCCGTCGTCATGAAGGCTAGTCACTCACTTGCGTACAGCTGACCTGCGTCGAATGCCGCGGGTGGAAGGGGGATGAGCCGGGTCGACCTCGGTGCCCCGCAGGGGCCAGGATGAACTCTCACGGTGGTGGTTACCGGCACAGTCGATTCGGTACCGCCTGCGTACGGGTTGGCTTCGCCTCCTGGCTCCGCCCTCCCAGGACAGCCGTACAAAGCACCAGCGTCTGTCGGCCGGCCTGCAAGAGTGCTCAGACGAGCGTCTTGAGCACGTGGCTGTAGCCATCCTCGACAGCGAGCCGCTTCCCACTCGGGAACACGATCAGTTCCAGGGCGTGCTGCTGCGCGGACGCCCCGGACCGTGGCCCGGCGTCACGGTCCCTACCGGCGGTGCGGGGCTCAGGTGGTCACCGGGCTGGTTCACCGTGCCCGGGGCCTGCGCGAGTCCGCCGGCCCACAGCTGGTCGACACGCGAGCGCTCGGTGGCGTCCGGGTAGCGGTTGGTGCAGGACGGGCCGGGGCCGCCGCCCGACATCAGCTCACTGCACGGACCGCTGTAGTTGTCCGGCAGGCCCAGCACGTGCCCGGTCTCGTGGGTGACGACGCGGATCGAGTCGTCCTGCTGGTTCTGGGTGTAGTCGAGGAAGATGTAGCCGCTTCCGTGGCCGTTGGTGGAGGCGTAGGACCCGCGTGAGTCGTTGCCCTCGTAGTAGGAGAAGTCGGCACCGCTCGACGCCTCTTGGAGCTTGACGTTGGACTCGGAGCTGTTCCAGATCGAGGCCGCGCTCGCTATCTGCGAACGGAAGGTCGGTGCCTTGGAGGCGTCGTAGTAGACGGTCACCGCCTGCGCGTTGGGCTGGGCGGCGCGCTTCTCGGCGACCGACTTGAGCACAGCCTTGAAGAACACCGTGTTGTTCGTGGCCTCCGCAACCGACCCGTCGTACCGCGCCACGGAGGTACCTGCGGAAGCGGACGGGGCGGCTGCCGTCTGGGCGCTCGCCGGCACCGCCACGCCCAGCGCGCTGGAGGCCAGACCCAGGCCGAGAGCGAGGGCGAGGAGCCTCGCGGAGGTGCGGGACGACTTCATGTGAGGGCTCCTTCTCACTCGGTGACGCCGAGCGCCCGGTGCGCGGTCGACTCCGCGTGAACACCGGTTCCGAACTGCAGCGACGTCCTGTGGGGGGTCATTGTTAGAACGGCTCGACAGGGAGCGCAAAGGGTCCCGCCACTACGTCGCCTCGTAGGTCCCAGGACCTCGCCGGGGGGAGTGCGCGGGTCTGCAGTCCGCACATGGCGGCGCGAGAGAAAGCTGTCGCGACGTCAGAAGCCTTGCACCGCGGGGCAGCGGGCGTGCGGGTCGGCCGGGCGGAACTCCGGGACGTGCGGCGGGATCCGCATTCCGGCAAATAGGGACAAACCCTCAGGTATCCGCCACGCCGCGTCTACTAAGTGCGCCAGTTGGTCGGCGGAGCGCTGTGACCGACATCATAAAATATGGGCTTCCGTCTGTTTCACGCCCCACTGGCCCCGAGTCGCTCCCAGGGAGTCGCCCTCGGTGCTGGGCGGCATCCCTCACCGCTGAGCCGCCGCCGCTCAGTCCTGATCAGGATGGAAGCCGGGCCCGCCGTACAGCGGCGGCGCCGCCGGCGACCGGTGGGCATCGACCGGCGTCCCGGTCGACCACGAGGCGATGGGCCGCGGTCTGGGCAGTTGGTGCACTTCTGGGTGGACATGTACGAATATCGAGCCGCGAATTGAGTCGCCGACCCCCGCGACGGCCTCCATGACCGCGTGATGTCGCTGCTCGACCGCGCTCAACTCCACCGGCATGGCCCCGGCCCTGCCTGCGCACGCCTGTCAGACGCGCACAGCCAAGCCAGGCAAGCGGTGTCGGCGGCGGCCAGCTCAGTGGCCGGTGACGGCGTTCACCGTCAGGGCGACGATCCCCGTGGCGCCCATGAAGGCCCAGAAGGCTCCGAAGGCACGGGCGAAGCCGCGTGGGAGGACATCGTTGGGCCTGCCGTCGAGCAGGATGCTCCAGAAGTCCAGGAACCTGTGGACTGAATCGCGGTAGTCCGCCGCCAACACTGCGCCCGCGATGAACATGATCGCGAAGACGACAACCGCGCCCATGATCCTCCTCCAGGGAAGTCCGTGGGGCGAGGCCGCAGAGCCAAGGCCCCGACTCGATTTCCGGCCTGATGGTTGGGCGTAGGGCGTCAGATGTCAACTGCACTTAGGCAGAGATCACGTGCTTGCCGTCGTGGCTGTGGACATGTGGGCCAGCGTCGTCTATTGCGTCCAGGAGCCGGATCGATAAGAGCCGGGAAATGCGCTGTGCGACTTCTTCGGGCGTGAGCCAGTCGAACGCGCCGGACTTCCCGGAGGTGCGCGATGTCGTCCGGTGTGAGCCGGTCGATGGTGTCCTTCGACCCTCCCGGCCACACGTTGGCACCGGGGTCCGTGACCTGGTGGGAATTCCGTCACGTCATCGAGCCACTACATTCCGATGGCTGGTTCGTCGTGGCTCCCGATTATCGGGGGTCAGCGGATCGTCGAAGCCTGAGAGCGAGTGGGACAAACAAACAATGGCGGGTGACATCAAAGCGTTGCTCGACCATCTCGGTGCGAGAAGCCCCATCACCCTTGTCCGTCACGACCCGGAATGTCGGTCGGCTACGCCTACGCCACCCTCTACCCCCGTCACGTCAAGCGCCTCGTGCTCGTGGAGGCTCCGATACCGGGCACCGAAGCCGAGACGCTCATCGCCAGCAGCGAGTTTCCCATACCTACGCAACGATGACATCTCAATATCGACGCGGAGCTTTACGTCGCCGACTGCATTGCTCCGGGAGCCATGCAGTCGGGCCTCAAGCCTTATCGGACTTTCGAGAAGGACGCAGACGGCAATCGGCGCATCCTCTCAGAAAAGGGCAAGCTCAAAATGCCCGTGCTCGGACTCGGAGCCGCTTCTGCAGCGCCTGCATGAATTTATTTGAGAAACGCCAGCTACTGATTCGACGGAATTCGTAGGCCGCACGTAAGGGGCGGCCACTCGCCGATCGGAGGTTCCTTCTCGGCCGATCGGGGGGAACCGCTCCTTTCACGGTTCCTGCCGCGGCTGAGGGCTCTGTGGCGTCAGGCCGGGGGCGGAGTGGGGCGAATCGGCCTGTGATCAGGGGCGGGTGCGTTCCAGGACTCGAGCAGGCGCAGTGCCTGTTCGGTTGGTGAGCCCGGTTCCACGTTGTAGACGTACAGGGTCTGTTCCGCGTCCCCGGGGACTGGGAAGGACTCGAAGACGAAGTGCAGGTCACCGACGACGGGGTGATGATGAGCCCTGGCGCCGTGGGTGCAACGCAGCACCCGGTGATCGTTCCACCAGGTCGTGAACTCAGGAGACCGCAGCATGAGTTCGCCCACCAGGTCGGCCAGTTGCCGGTCATGGGGCCGGCGCCCGGCCACGAGGCGGAGTATGCCCACGGTTTCGGCAGCGATGCGTTCCCAGTCGCCGACGGTCTGCCGGGCGGAGGGGTCCAGCAGGTAGTAGCGAGCCAGGTTCCGCGCCGGTACGGGCAGGGCGTCGAAATCGGTGAGGACGGCTCGCGCCAGTCGGTTCGATGCCAGGACGTCGGTCCGCCGACCCAGGACGTACGCCGGCACGTGCTGCAGCGTCTCCAGCATCAGGAGCAGACCCGGGCGGATCCGCTGCGGGCCGGTGGGGGCGCGACGAGTGGCCGCGCTCGGCCGGGCCAGCAGATCCTTCAGGTGTTCCCTCTCGGTCGCGTCCAGGTGCAGGGCCCCGCCCAAGGCCTCAAGGACCTCCGGTGACGGGTTCCCGGCTCGACCCTGTTCGAGCCGTATGTAGTACTCGGTGCTCACCCCGGCGAGTCGGGCGACCTCCTCCCGACGCAGTCCCGGAACCCGGCGTGTGCGGCCGTCCTCGGGCACCCCTGCCTGGTCAGGGGTCAATCGGCTGCGCCGGGTACGCAGGAAGTCGGCGAGCTCGCTTCGCGTGTCCATACACCCAGTGTGGCGCCCTGTGTGTGCCGGATACCCGGTTTGGGTGGTCCTGTCGGTACCAGCCTCGGCAGGGTGCCGCACGCGGTCCTGGCAGGGGGTCTGGTGGTGGTGTGCTGGATGAGCGGCCCGGATGAGCGACCGCCCCCCCGAAGGTTCCACGGAAGGTAATCCCTCAATGACCTCGCAGACCTCTGTTACTCCGCTCGTCGGCCGAGTGGCCGTCGTCACAGGCGCCTCCAGCGGTATCGGCGAAGCGTCCGCTGAACACCTGGCATCGCTGGGAGCCAAGGTCGCCGTGCTGGCCCGGCGCGGGGATCGGCTCGCCGAGCTGGTCTCCCGCATCGAAAAGAACGGCGGCACCGCACTGGCGATCGCCACGGACGTGACCGACGCCCAGGCCGTGGGTGCCGCCGCCGACCAGGTCAAGAACGACCTCGGTGGCGCGGATCTGCTGTTCAACAACGCCGGCGTCATGCTGCCCGCGCCCGTCGAGGAGCTGCGCGCCGACCAGTGGCAGCGCCAGATCGACCTGAACATCTCCGGACTGATGAACGTCATCGGCGCGTTCACGCCGCAGCTGGTCGAGGCGGCCACCGAGCGCGGCGTCGCCGACCTGATCAACACCTCGTCGAGCGCCGCACAGAACCTCTACCCGACCTTCGCCGTCTACGCCGGCACCAAGGCGTTCGTCTCGCACCTGTCGAAGCACCTCCGGGTGGAGCTGGGCCCGAAGCGTGTGCGGGTTTCCGCAATCGAGCCCGGGATCGTGGGCACGGAGCTGCAGGAGCACGTCACTGACCCCGGCGCCAGCGCGTGGCTGGAGGGGTCGAAGGAGACCATGGACTGGCTCCAGTCGGACGACATCGCGCAGACGGTTGGCTTCATCGCCTCCATGCCGCTGAGGGTCAATCTCCCGCAGGTCTTCATCATGCCGACGGCCCAGCCCAGCTGACATCAGGCCGGTCACGTCGACGCTGCGCAGGACGGGTACGGACACCACACCAGTGAGACCTGCTACGCACTGCCGGCTGGGTCGTTCCCGGATGGCGACCGCCCCTTCACCGTCCGGGCCGGCAACCTGATGCACGTACATGGCATCCGGTACGGGATGGCCAACCGGGGGCATCGATGCGCGCTGTGGCCGCCCTTGCACCCGGCCCGCCAGCCGAGCGGTTCATGACCTCGGGCCGGGACGCACACCGGGCGTGCCGCCGTCCCCGACGCCGGAGGAGAGCACGCACCGCCGTCGCCGAGGTACTGGCCGCGTTTGACCTCGTACCGTTCCCCGACCTGGAGAAATGAACGGGGGCGGGAATCGAACGAAACCTCCAACCGCTGGACATGATGTGAAGAAAATCGGATTCCTCTCCTTCGGCCACTGGTCGCCCAGCGAGCATTCCCGGGCCCGGTCGGCCGCGGATGTCCTGCACCAGTCGATCGATCTCGCGGTCGCCGCCGAGGAGCTCGGCGTGGACGGTGCGTACTTCCGCGTGCACCACTTCGCCCGGCAGGCGGCCAGCCCGTTCCCGCTGCTCGCGGCGATCGGCGCGCGGACCTCGAAGATCGAGATCGGCACCGGCGTGATCGACATGCGCTACGAGAACCCGCTGTACATGGCCGAGGACGCGGGCGCCGCCGACCTCATATCGGCCGGTCGGCTGCAACTGGGCATCAGCCGCGGCTCACCGGAACAGGTGGTGGAGGGTTGGCGCCTGTTCGGCTACCACCCCACGCCGGGCGAGTCGGACGCCGACATGGCCCGCCGGCACACCGAGGCGTTCCTCACGGTCCTCGGCGGCGAGGGTTTCGCCACCCCCAACCCGCGCCCGATGTTCCCCAACCCGCCCGGGCTGCTGCGGATCGAACCGCACTCCGAGGGGCTGCGCGACCGGATCTGGTGGGGCTCGGCATCGAACGCGACCGCCGTCTGGGCCGCCGAGCTGGGGATGAACCTGCAGAGCTCGACGCTGAAGAACGACGAGACGGGCGAGCCGCTGCACGTCCAGCAGCGCAAGCAGATCGAGGCGTACCGCGAGGCGTACCGGAAGGCGGGCCACACCCGGGAGCCCCGGGTGTCGGTCAGCCGCAGCATCTTCGCCCTGACCAACGACCTCGACCGGGCCTACTTCGGCCGCGACCGCGGTTCCCGGGACCAGGTCGGCATGATCGACGACACGACCCGGGCCGTCTTCGGGCGCTCCTACGCCGCGGAGCCGGAGGAACTGGTGAAGCTGCTGCGGGACGACGAGGCGATCCAGGCCGCGGACACCCTGCTGCTGACCATCCCGAACCAGCTCGGGGTCGACTACAACGCCCATGTGCTGGACAGCATCCTCACCCACGTGGCACCGGAACTCGGCTGGCGCTGAGCATCGTTCGATGGGGCGGTCCGAATCGACGGGCCGCCCCGTCCGGCACCCCTCACCTCTATCCGCATGGGGGCGAGCGTCTCGTGCTCATGGAGGCCCCGATCCCGGGTGCCGAAGCGTAGGGGAGCACTCTGGCGACGACCACCACGGCGCGGCTGACGACCTCTTGGGCCAGGAGCGGATCGTCCTTCTGGAACGGTGTCGGATTCTCGGTGCGGACGAACGAGGCCAGCCCCGGCGGTACGCGCCGCGCACGGATGGGCACGACCATCACCGAGAGGATCCCGGTCTCCCGGACCCTTTGCGCCATCTCCGGCGTCTGACGACCCATGAGCCCGCAGAGGTGTCCGGTTTCGGTACGAGCCGGGACTCGCCGGTCGGGCGGACCGATGCCACGCCGGCCCGCTGAAGAACGGGGAAGCGTTCGCCGATCGAGCCGATGCACGCCGGGGGCCCCTGGCCCAATGGAACCGAGTGCTCCAGGTTCACGGCTACGAAGTCGGCGAGGGGCACGGCAAGATCGGCTAGTTCTTGACCGGTCTGCATCAGATCCAGGGTGCTGCCCAAACGCGTGCCCGCCCCACCGAGAACCGCCAGGCGCTCCCGCTCCCGCCGGCTCTCGGTGAGATCGGCGTTGATGGTGCAGACCCCCAGCGTTCAGCCATCGGGGCGCCATGGGAGACGGGAGAACGAAACCGCATAGTGCTGCCGTTCCTCAGCGCGTGGCACGTTCCGCGAGCTTCTTGTAGCAGGTCAGGGCGGGCGGTCATGGCCAGGCCTCGGCTCTGCCAGTCGTCGCGGACCACGTACGGGATCTTGAGACCACGAGCAGCCCATGGCAGGCTCATGCCGCATGATCGATGAATTCGCGAAAGACAACCTGTTCGGGAGACTACGGCGGGACCGCAAGGCGCTTCTCTGGAAACTCGACGGCTTGTCCGAATACGACGCCCGCCGACCTTTGACAGCGACCGGGACCAACCTCCTCGGCCTGGTCAAACACGTGGCCACCGTCGAGGCCAGGTACTTTGGCGAGGTATTCGACCGCCCTTCCCCGGAACCGCTGCCCCGGTGGCAGGACTCCAACGGCAGCGATCTGTGGGCGACCGAGGACGAGACCCGCGATCAGATCATCGGGTTCTACCGGCGCACGTGGGAACACTCGGACGCGACGATCAACGAGCTTCCCCTCGACGCCCCCGGCCACGTGCCGTGGTGGCCGGAGCCTTATGCCGACACGAACCTGTTCGCCATCATGGTCCACGTCCTCGGCGAGTCCATCCGGCATGCCGGGCACGCCGATATCCTGCGCGAGGGCCTCGACGGCCGGACCGGGTTGCGCGCCGAACACGAGCAGCAGATCGACGAGGAAGCCCGTGCAGCCCACTGCGCGAAGATCGAGCAGGCCGCCAGGTCGGCCGCACCAGTCAAGGCTTAGAGGTTGTCTCACGTGACGTGATGTTCGTGCGGTGCGATGCCGGTCGTGGGCGCTGATCCATCGAAGCGTCTGGTTCCTGATGAACTCTGTGAGCCGCCCACCCCGTTGCTGCCGTCGTTCGTTGGCCTGTCCGGGGTGCGCCCGGCCGGGGCATGCGCGGCCTCGTAGGATCCGGGACCGGTTCGGTGCGGGGCTGACGTGCGCGGGGCTGGAGATGGCCGCCGGCGGCTGGGGGCACCGCCGGATCGCCGCCGAACTGGGGCGTCCCGCGGACACGGTCGGTCGCTGTTCACGACAGTGCTGGTGGCCTTGACCGATGATCCGGTGCCGCCGCCACCTGCCGGGTGACGGATCGCGGACGCGGTGGTGGCGGTTGCCGTGGCGGCGGAGGTGGCCAGGCGCCGTTGGAGCCAGGAGGGCCTGGTGACCGGGCGTTTCGCATGCCGGGTCAGCCGCGCCGCCCTGCCGGCACCAGCGGCCGACCCCAGGTAGCCGGCACCGGGTCCGCGGGAGCGGGAAACTCGCTTGCCGCCCGTCCGCGGGGTCGGTCAGGATCTGCGGCATGATCTCTCGCCTCTGCAGCCACCGTCCGCACACCACCACGCCTGCAGAGGATCACGACCGTGAACTACACCGTCCGCGAGTACACGCCCGCCGATGAGACCGCCTGGCTGCACTGCCGGGTGCTGGCCTTCTTGACCACCGCCTACTTCGACGACGTCCTGCAGGCCAGGCCCGGCACGTCGGGCCCGGGCCTGGACCTGGTCGCGGTCGACGAGCACGACCGCATCGTCGGGATCATGGACACCAGCGTCGAGGGCCATCTGGCCACCATCGACACCGTCGCAGTCCACCCCGACCACCAGCACCGCGGCATCGGCCGCAGACTGCTGGAGAAGACCCGCTCGCGGGCCCGGGCCGCCGGGGCTTCCACGCTGGACGCCTGGACACGCGACGACGCGGACACCCTGGCCTGGTATCGGGCGATGGGCTTCGCCGAGAACGACCACTACCTGCACGTCTACGCCAATCACTGCACCTCGTCCGGTGAACCCGGCCACGCGATCGAGGCTGCCCGAGCAGGCCTGCGGCCCATCGCACTGTTCCTGCACGCCACGCTCGCCGACGAAGAGCGACTGCGGGGCGAGTTCGCCCGGGTCCACGTCTGCCGCCGCTTCTCCACGCCGGTCTGAGTCCGGCTCGCCCGCCGTCCCGCAGCCGCCCGGAGCCGGCCGCAGGACGGCGGGCGTCCGTGGGCGTGATGGCGCGCCGCCCCGGCCGTGCCGGGGCCTGGTCCGGGCCGGTCCGGTCGTCACACGAGCGGACCTCCCTTCGGGCGTGGCACAGCGGCCCGGAACCCCACCAAGAGGGTGCGGCCGAGGGTCGTCTCCCCGAGGGCCTCGGAGGCTGCTCAGCGGTGGGACGGGCGCCGATGGCGCGACATGCGTCGCAGCAGGGCGACATTGGCGATCGCGGCGCAGGTCAACAGGGCCACGTTCAGAGTTGCGCTGCCGAGGCTCAGCCAGCCGGCCTCCGTCCCGTCCGGGCCGGCGGCAGGAGCCCAGATCGAGCCGATCGCCGAGATCGCCGCATAACCCCCGTACATCGCCGGAAGGGCGACGGCGCCCGAGGGGAGGGTCAACGCGACGGCGGCCAGGTAGAAGGCAGCTCGTTCGTCGACGGCTCCCGCTACGGCCAGACCTCCGGTCAACACCACGTAAGCCGCTTCCGTGCATCTTCCGACCAAGCGCTTCATCTTCGCCCCCAACGCGCGCGCTTCGCCCCCTGGGACCAGGGTAGTGCGGGCTTTCCGGCGACTGCCGGCACCTCACTTACCTTCCCTGCTTGGCCCGCTCCGCGGCGGAGCACGGAGGCCCGGAAGCCCACCGACTGCGGTGTCCCGCCACCGCGATGCCGGGACTTCCGCAACCAGCCTCCTGCCGAGGCGGAGCGCGGACAGTGTGTCCGTCGGCCAGTCCGATCGGTCGTTCATGAGCCTTCGTTCTTGCCCTATCCATGGAGGGACGGGGCTATGGGAGCATTCCCGCCGACGATGCAGCAGCGGCTCGGCCGGGAACTCCCAGCCGAGCCGCTGCTTGCGCTCCTAGCCGCACACGCCAGTGATCAGGTGTTGCGGCGATCCCGGGAATCCGCCGAGACGACGTCCGCCGGGCCCTCGCTCGGGGGTCAGCCGGCGGGGGTGGGCTCCGCCGGAGCCGGAGCCGGAGCCGGAGCCGGGGCGGGCGCGGGGGCCTCCGCCGGGGCGACGGGGGCGGCGGCCTCCTCGACGGGAGCGGCAGGAGCGGGGGCCTGTGCCGGAACCGCGGGGGCCGCCACGGGAGCCGCGGGAGTCACGGCGGCAGCGGCGGCAGCGGCGGCCTTGGCTTCCTCGACGGCCTTGGCCTCGGCGGCCTCCGCCGCCTCGATCTCCGCGGTGTGCTTGGCCACGAACGCCTCGCCCAGGACCTCGTGGGCCTCCTTGAGGTGGTCGAGCTCCACCTCGCCGTTCTCGGCGACATGGCCCTCCAGGGCCTCGAACATCCGCTCCACCGGCTCGTGCGAGCCGCCGAGGCGCTGCTCGGCGTAGACCGCGACACCCAGCTTCAGGAAGAGCTCGGCCGTGCGGCGGTTGACGGTGAAGTCGTGGATGGCGTCACCGCCCGCGTCAAAGCCCTTCTCGATGACTTCGAATGCCTTCTTGATGAGACTCACGCTGGTGCTCCCCTGCACGTGCCTGTCGGGCGATTGCCTGACTGCGACCTGATCTGACCTGAACTGAACTGCCCTGTACCGCAACTGACCGAACGAGCCGGTCCGCGCCGAACCCTATGGCAGTTCCCCGGCCGATGCGCAGCCGGCCCGCCCCCAACCCGGCCACAGCGGGCGGGGTCTGACGGGCGCCGGGCGTAACCCCTGCCGCGCCGCCGCGTACCGCTCCGGCGTGATCGCGGTGACCCGCACCGGCTGCCCGATACCGGGCACGGCCGTCGTGCGATCGTGAGCCCTGCCGAGCTTGGCCATCACACGGGTGGAGCCCTGGTTCTCGACGTCGCGGATGCGGGGACGCGGCGGCCCGTCGCACGCACATGTGCGCTGCGGACCGAGAACTCCGGGAAACCCCTGCCGCAGGAACTCGGTTACCGGTCGGGCGTGGCGTGCCGACGCCGCCTGGCCGAGCGGACCGTGTGCCGGCAGTGGCTCGTTCCTGACGCTCGCGCCAGCGGAACCGTTTCACCCGGGTGCCGTGTCCTCCTTCGCAAGAGGTGGTTCGACGCCGCGGAGCCACATGTGAAGGGGGATGGCCATGGGGCAGCTACGCGAGGGGGCACGGTTAGGCGCATGGGCCGTCGGCGGAGTTGTCGCCCTGGCGGTGTTGTACGTGATCGGGGTGTTCGCCTTCGGCGGCGCGGGGTGGATCACCGCCCCGTTCCGCGGTGAGGCGGACGAGCGCGAGAACACCGTCGCTTCGGGCGAGTTCCGTCAGACCACCTACGAGGAGTTCTTCGATCTGTGCGCGGCCGTGCAGAACGCCGAAGGGACGATCCAGGCGCTCCGGGAGGAGCGGAAGGCCGCTTCGGAGATCCGCACGACGCAGATCGACCAGTCGATCACCGCGCTGAAGGCCACGCGGATCGAGTCGGTCAACGCCTACAACTCGAAGGCCGCCCAGGAGCACCGCGCGCCCTTCCGTGACAAGGATCTGCCGTACCGGCTGGATGCCACCGCCGAGCGCACGACGTGCACCAACTGATCCGCACCTCAATCCGGGAAGAGGGCAGCACCGCATGAAGAAGTACGCACGCATGGCCCTGGCCACCCTCGTCGCGCTCGTTGTGGGTCTCGTCCTGACGTCCTGCACCGAGTCCAGCCAGGACAAGGAGAACAAGGCCAAGCAGGACAACTACGACCGCCTCGTGGCCCAGCAGCCGGCGGGCCGCATGGAGTACTCGCCGACCCGCGAGGCGATCAACCAGTGGGTCAAGACGTGGGGGCAGCGGGGCAAACTCTCCTACGTCTACATCCAGAACGCCAACGGCGAGTACGGGTACTTCATCATGAAGGGCCTGCCGGTGCCGCGCTGCAAGATGCTCACGCCGACGGAGCGGGTGGAGTCCACCTCCAACGGCGTCGCGGTCCTCGCGCAGCCAGGCATGGACGGCACGTACACCTCCGGTTCGACCTGCAACGCCTACTACGGCTTCGACGCGACGACGAACGCGTACATGGAGTTCACGGTCGGCACGAACCAGTCGTTCTTCCTGTTCGACAAGCCCATGACGATGCCGGAGTACGCCAGCGCCAAGCAGTTGGGGCCGTCCTCGGTGAAGGACGTCGAGAAGCAATAGTGAGCGGCCGGGCGCCGGTTCGAAGAGTTCCGGCCCCCGTGTCCGGCCAAGCGGTGTCGAGAGCGCCGGTGATGTGCCGGGTCGGGCTGCGGGCGGTGCGGTCCGAGACCAGGCCGGCGATGGTGGCGTGGGTCTCGGGGGGACTCGTGCCGTCCGGGGTCCCGCTGCAGCGGCATGCCGCCGCGCCGGGCCGGCAGAGGACGGATCTCGTGGATGGCACGGGTAACGGTGGGCCGGGTCGCTCCGTACAGCTCGGCCGGCGCCGCGTGCAGTGGCCGCAGAGGCAGGTGGAGCAGGGTGATCAGCACCCGGTCGACGAAGACCAGCTGGTCATCGGGCCCGGCACCGGCCGCCCGCCGCGCCTCGGCGCATCGAGTCGTTAGGCTCGGAGACATGACTATTCTGCGGATGGACAACGTCGCCATCGTCGTCGACGATCTGGACGCGGCCGTCGCCTTCTTCACCGAGCTCGGCATGGAGCTGGAAGGCAAGGCGCAGATCGAAGGCCTTTATGCGGACCGCACCGTCGGACTCGACGGCGTCCGGAGCGACATCGCGATGATGCGGACCCCGGACGGCCACAGCAAACTGGAGCTGACCAAATTCCACACCCCCGCGGTATCCGACGCCGAGCCGCGGGACCCTCCGCCCAACACGCTGGGCCTGCATCGCGTCATGTTCGCCGTCGACGACATCGACGACACCATCGCCCGCCTGCGCACCCACGGCGCCGAACTCCTCGGCGAGGTGGCGCAGTACGAGAACATCTACCGGCTCTGCAACCTCCGCGGCCCCGCAGGCATCATCGTCGCCCTGGCCGAACAGATCGGCTGACGCGGGCCTGCCGCACGCCGAGCATGCCGACGGTCAGCACCGCTATGACGCATGCGCGACAGGGGCGGTGCAGGCTGCTGGACGGGCCCGCACTGCCCCCCAGCCACGGGTGCGGAGGGGAAATCAGCGTTCAGAGAGCGATACGCACATTGATGTCCGGTTCGTGATTGCGGGTTGAGCGAGGTCGGCGGGTCGCGTGTCCGCGTCTGGGGTCGGGGGCCGGGCTGTGTGCACGTGTCCGCCGCCCCGGAGTGAGTCTGGGCAATGTGAGCCCGTCGAGCTGTTGTGGCACCATCCCCGTTGTGGATGACCGTACGCATGACGTGGAGTGGGCCGGCCTCTTCCATGCCTCGGGCCCCGCCGACGACACGCCGCGGCACCTGGCTGCTCTCCTCGGCGACGATGCGGAGGCTTTCGTCGACGGGTACTCGCACCTGTGGTCGGCGACGCTTCGTCGCGAAGGCAAGGCCTGGCCTGCGACGGCGCCCACCGCGCTGCTCGTCGCCGAGCTCCTGGACAATCCGCTGCTGGGGCCGGATGACCCCTCGTTGCCCGATGCCATGCTCGCCTACCTGTACGAGGTCGGCGTCGCCGCCGACCTCGGAGACCGGGCTGCGGAGCTCCGTGCTCGGGTCGAGGACCGGGTACCGGAGCTGCGGGCCTGGACCGCCGCGTACGTGTCGACCGATGCGGATGGCAGGGCCCGGATGTGGCGGGACGGCACGGGACTGGGTGAACTCGTCCTCGATCAGGCGGCGCTCGCCTGCTTCGACCTGGTTCCCGCGCTCCTGCGGCGAACACTGCCGCACCTCGCGTCGGAACGCGCCAGGCGCAGGACATGCGCCGCCGCAGCAGTCGGGTCACTGGCGCGGCATCCCGCAGCCTCCGCACAACGTCCGGCGCTGCTGGAACAGTTGACGTCGATGGTCCGGGCCGCCGATACCTCGCACGACCTGGCGACGATGGTGATCGCCATTGGCCACCTCGACGGCGACACGCGTCCCTGGCTGGCTGACCCGCATGCGGGCGTTCGGGCCTGCGCGGCCCTGGCGCCCAACCTTGCCGGCGACGACGCGGCGGACCAGGTGCTGATGGAACTGGCGCGGTCGCCGCAAGCCTTCGGCAAGTCCTTTGGCGACCTGGCTCCACCCCTGCAGCTCCAGTCCACGTCGTACCAGGACCTGTTCACAGGGCGACGCGCGAGCTGATTCGCGGTGTCCGGGACGGGAGTCCGGTAGTCCCACTGGCAACCGGTCCGGGTGTGACGGAGCGCGAGACCTGGCCTGGATGGACAACTCCCATGCTCAGGACTCCCCCCAAGGGCAAGCCGGCCCGCCCGCTCGTGCCGGGCAGTGCAACCGTGTCTCGACCGTGGGTCCACTCCGGCGTGAAGAGTCAGCGCAGCACAAGAGCGCCGGGTCCCTGCTCGTCGAAGATTTCGCCCTACCGGTCGAAGACCGCTGGACCCTGGCGGGCATGCGCCGCAGCAGACTCCTTGCGGGACCGTCCGCCCGGTGGTCGGCGACTGGGCGGAAACGGCCTTTCCAGTGCTGCGTATCAGCCGCTGAGGTCGAACACGCCCCACGTGGTGAACGGCTCCGCCTGGACGTAGATCCTGCTTCCCCGGCCGACCACCCGCCGGCGGCCTGGGGCAAGGCCATTGGGCAGGGTGAGCAGGCCGACGTCCGTTGGCTCGACGGAGGTTTCGGTGAGCTCTCCGTGGGCGAGTCGGTCCCGCTCCTCGCCGTAGCCGCCGTAGAAGGCGACCCGCCCACCGTGGACGGCCACTGCATGGGCGCCCCGTACGCGGTTCGCCCACACCCTCACGGGTCGGTCGGTGCGGTTGGGCCGAATCTCGACGAGTGGGAAGTCCGTGTATGGGCATGCCCAGGCGACGGTGCCCGACACGTTCAGGGCGTAGCAGTCGAAGAGACCGGGGATGAGGGCGCCGTCTGACGTCCAGGAGGGTCGGCCCGTGGCGCTCCAGCGGCGGATTCCGGCGGGGTTCTCGTCGAAGTGCCCGACCCAGATATGGTCGGCCTCGTCGACGAGCAGGTGCTCGATGGCGTCCCCGACGGAGAAGGACGAGGTCTCGCGGCCGAGCGCGTCGAAGACCTGGACCTGGTTCGCGTCCTCGTACCGGCGGGCGCGGGACGCGGCGACGACGAACCCGCCCTCGGGCAGGCGGTCCAGGTGCGGCCAGCGAGCTCGCACGGCGCTCAGCTCGGTGACTTCGACGTTGCCGCCGGGATCGACAGAAACGACCAGCGCGTCGAAGGGAAGGACGTCGCCGCCGGGCTGCGGAGCGCGTTCGGCCAGCAGCCAGTGGGCGGCGCCGAAGACGTCGACGGTACTGGTCAGGACGTGGCGGTCATGGTGCTCTTGTGGGAGGTGGGCGTACGGAATGAGGGCAGTTTTCTGCACGGGCGGGCTCTCCTGGGTGGGGTGGGCGGTCACGGCCATCGGGTGCTGCGGTGAGCAGCGGTCGGCGGCGCGCGAGCGGTGGAGAGCGGAGCGGGGCGCCTAGTGTCCTGAGTCGTTGTTTCGCTGCGTAAGTCGGTGGTGGTTCGTCATGATGGGCGGATGGCGAGGACGGGACGGCCGAAGGCCGAGTTGGT
>NZ_JBEXSX010000113.1:0-15217 GCF_040613835.1 Streptomyces sp. NPDC006207
CCCCCGCGACTACACCCACGCCCTCGACATCCGCAACCGCGTCATGCTCGAACTCGAACCCGACCACATCGCCGTCCGCCCCGACCACGCTGCGGGGGAACAGTCCTAGTACGTCGGCTGGACGTCATGATCTGGCGGTTGGTTGTGCGACGGGTGCGCAGCGATGGCGGTGGTCGTGCCAACGGGCGCCGGCTTGGTGGCGTCGGCGCTGCAGCTTTCCTCGCTGCCAGAGCTCCCGCGACCACGTGAGTAGCGTGGCCTCGGCGCAGACGAGCGCCGAGGACGCCCCCCATCGCCTCGTAACGAGGGAGGTCACGCAGTCCGGCTGGAGTACTCGGTACTCCAGCCCAACTTGCCTCCTCGCGAGTAACCGCCTGCGGGATCGGTGATTGATGTCAGCGAGTCTTGATGTCGCTCGTCCGCCGGTCGAGCCCAGGGGACAGTCGAACTTCCCGGGCCTGCCACCGCCGGCGCAGCCAGCGGTCGTGGCTGGCGACCACGATGGCGCCAGGTCCGGTGCCGAGTGCCTCCTCCAGTTCGTCACACAGGCGGGGGGAGAGGTGGTTCGTGGGCTCGTCGAGCAGCAGCAGGTGGGGCGGGCGGGCCACCAACAGTGCCAGGGCCAGCCGCCGGCGCTGTCCCACCGACAGTTCCCCGACCGGTCTGTCCAGGTCGGCCGCGTGCATCAGGCCGAGCGAGCCGAGCGGCACCTTCACTGACCGGGCTTGGCCCACCGCCACTTCATAGGTGTCGCGGACGGTGCGCGCGGGCCGTTCGAAGACGGTGTCCTGGGTGAGCAGCCCCACCGTCACGTGGCGCCGCTTGCGCACCTCGCCCTCGGCCGGGAGCTGTCCGGCGAGGACGGCGAGCAGCGTCGACTTGCCGGCCCCGTTGCCGCCGGTGACCAGCAGCCGGTCGGTCGCCGCCACCTCCAGGCAGTCCAGTGCCAGCCGGCCCGGCACCCGCACGTCGCGTAGCCTCACCAGCGGCTCCGCGCTCTCCTCGGCCCCCCTGGCCAGGTCCCCGGCGGCGAAGCGCAGGGGGCGCGGTGGCTCGGCGACCTGGGTGCGCTCCAGCTCCTCCAGCCGCCGGGTGGCGTTGCGCACCCGGCGGGAGACGGAGTGCTGTACCCGGCCGGCCCGATGGCCGTAGCCCATCTTTTCGTTGTCGACGCGGCCGCGGTCCGGGGCGACCCGGTGTGCGGTCACACCCACCGACTCGCGCAGTTCTTCCAGTTCCTCCTGCTCCTCGGCGTACCGCCGCTCCCAGCGCTGCCGCTCCGCGTGCTTCGCAGAGAGGTAGGCGCTGTAGTTGCCGCCGTAGCGGACGGGTCCGTTGAGTGCCGGGTCGAGGTCGATCAGGTCGGTGCAGACGGCGTCGAGGAACGCCCGGTCGTGGCTGGCGACCACCACGGTTCCGGGCAGGGACCGCACCTGCGCCTCGAGGAAAGCGGCGGCGTCGTCGTCGAGGTGGTTGGTCGGTTCGTCAAGGAGCAGCGCGGAGGGCCGCCGGACCAGCAGCGCGGCCAGGGCCAGCCGGCCGCGCTGCCCGCCGGAGAGCGAGCGAAGGCTCCGGTCGTGGCCGAGGGCGCCCAGACCGAGGCCGTCCAGGACCAGCGCGGCGCGGCGGTCGGCGTCCCAGGACTCCCGGTCCTGGGCCTGTTCGAGACGTCTGCCGTAGGTGGCGAGGAGTTCCCGGTGGCCGGGGTCGTCCTCGGGGACGCGGGCCAGCTCCTCGCCGAGCCGGTCCAATTCGGCGAGGTCCTCACGGGCCTCGCGCAGCGCCTCGTCCAGTACGGCGCCGAGGGTGGAGTCCGCGTCGAACGGCATCTCCTGCTGGAGGAAACCGACGTCGCGGGGGCGGGAGACGCTTCCCGCGTCGGGTTCGTCCACCCCTGCGAGCAGCCGCAGCAGGGTGGACTTGCCGACGCCGTTCTCCCCGATCAGGCCGATGCGGTGACCGGGGGAGGCGGTGAGGCAGACGCCGTCGAGGACGCGACGTCCGCCGAGGTCACGGACGAGGTCGTGGGCGAGCAGAGCGGGCTGGGGCACGGGGGATACCGTCCTGGCGTGATCGGTTCTCGGTCCGCCGGGCGCACGGCCTCGGACGCGGACCACGTCACACGTCGGCGGCTCACACCGCCGGTGCCCCCGTCTCCTTCAGCACCCCGTCGGCCAGCCGCAGCCAGCGGTTGATCCCGATCTCGGCGAGGAACCGCTCGTCATGGCTGACCACCATGAAGGCACCCTGGTAGGAGTTGAGCGCGCTCTCCAGCTGGCCCGCGCTGACCAGGTCGAGGTTGTTGGTGGGCTCGTCGAGCAGCAGCAGGTGCGGGGCCGGCTCCGCGCACAGCACGCAGGCCAGGGTGGCGCGCAGCCGCTCGCCGCCGGAGAGCACACCCACCGGCAGATGGGCCCGCGCGCCCCGGAAGAGGAACCGTGCGAGCAGGTTCATCCGCTCCGCCTCGGGCCGCTCGGGCGCGAACGCGGCGAAGTTCTCCGCCACAGTGCGGTCCAGGTCCAGCAGATCCAGACGTTGCGACAGGTAGGCGATCCTCCCGTCGTTGCGCTTGATCTCCCCGCTGTCCGGGGCGAGACCACCGGTGACCAGCCGCATCAACGTGGTCTTTCCGGCGCCGTTGGGCCCGGTCAGCGCGATGCGCTCGGGGCCCCGGACGCTCAGGTCAACGCCGCCCGCCGCGAATACCTCCTGGTCGCCCAGGCGGACCTGCATGCCCTCGCCGAGGAACAGGTTCCGGCCGGCGGGCACTTGGGTGTCGGGCAGCTCCAGCGTGAGCCGTTGCTCCTCGCGCAGGGCCCGCCCGGCCTCGTCGAGGCGAGCCTTGGCATCGCTGACCCGGGAGGCGTGCATCGTGCCGGACCTGCCCGCGGCCTCCTGCGCGCCGCGCTTCATGTTGCCGGCGAAGATCTTGGGCAGCCCGGCGTTCTTCAGGTTCTTGGCGGCGTTGCTCGCCCGGCGCTCGGCGCGCTCGCGGGCCTGCTGAAGTTCCCGCTTCTCCCGCTTCAGTTCCTGCTCGGCGTTGCGGACGTTCTTCTCGGCGACCTCCTGCTCGGCACGGACGGTCTCCTCGTACTCGGTGAAAGTACCGCCGTACAGGCGCAGTTCGCCGCTGCCGAGTTCGGCGATGCGCTCCATGCGGTCCAGCAGCGCGCGGTCGTGGCTGACCAGGAGCAGACAGCCATTGAACTCCGACAGCACGTCGTAGAGCTTGTGCCGGGCCTGGAGGTCGAGGTTGTTGGTCGGCTCGTCGAGCAGGAGGACGTCGGGACGCTTGAGCAACTGTGCGGCGAGCCCGAGGGAGACCACCTGGCCTCCGCTGAGCGTGCTCAGGCTGCGGTCCAAGGTGAGGTCGGCCAGGCCCAGCCGGTCGAGCTGGGAGCGGGTGCGCTCCTCGATGTCCCAGTCGTCACCGATGGTGGCGAAGTGCTTCTCGTCGACGTCCCCGGACTCCACAGCGTCCAGGGCGCGGATCACCGCGGCGACGCCGAGCACCTCGGCGACGGTGAGGTCGCTGGTCAGGGGCAGGGTCTGCGGGAGGTAGCCGAGCGTACCGTGCACCGACACCGAGCCCGTGGCGGGCTTCAGCTCACCGGCGATCAGCTTGAGCAGGGTGCTCTTGCCGGAGCCGTTGGGCGCCACCAGGCCCGTACGGCCCGGGGTCACGGAGAAGGACAGCTCGTGGAAGACGGGGGTGTCGTCGGGCCAGGCGAAGGAGACGTTCGAGCAGACGACAGCGGCGTCGGACATGAAAATGACCTCGGAGGTACAAGGGCAGAGCGTAGACCTCTGCCCTGGGCAGACGTGGGAGAAGGAGGTACGACGAAACGGACCACCTCGGCAGCGCTCTTGAGCGCCGGCCGGTGGCCGTCAGATCCGGATCTCACCCGGAGATGTCGTCGTCACCCACCACGTCTGACTCCTCATTGCCGTCCTATGTCAGCCACCAGCATAACAACACGTCCCGGTCTCCGGCCCTTCCCATGATCGCGATCGGCGGCTCCCGCTGCCGACATGCCTTGCCGGCCGGTGACCCGTACTCCGTACCACTGCGGCACCACGGCAGGAGTCCATGCCCCAAGCCCCATCGGACGGAATGAGGAGCAGCGACCGCGGCGGGCAGATCTCCGCCGAACAGGAGCCCTCACCTACGAACGCTGCGCCCAGGCACTGCCCGCCTATGAGCCGTCCAAGCCGAAGAACAACCGGCTCGGTCCTGCCGCTGCCGAAGGCGGACGACGGAGCAGCCGGCACCCTGCTGTGCGCCTCTGCAGCGCGCCGCGATGCTTTGGGAAGCACCCACGGTGCCCCCTGCCAGCTGCTGCAGGCCGCTCAGCCGCGCCGTGCCGCCTGGACGGCGTGGCGCAGCATGTCCTTGAACGAGGCGCCGGCGGGGTCATCGCCCAGCGCGACGTGCATCGACTCGGCCTCGGACCGGTTGGACCAGCGGGTGAAGACCGATACCCCGGGGTCAACGGCCAGTCGCTGATCGACCTCTGTGACGGTCATGTCAGCCAGCCGCCCGGAGTGTGCTGTGGTCTTCCCTGTGTACGTATCGGCGACCGCGACCAAGAGATGCCGCGGCAGCAACACGGCCGCAGTCAGCCTTGCGCGCTGTGGGTCGCCCCCGAGCAAGCGCGCGAAGACGCCGGGACGGCGCCGGGGCACACTGCGGGTCTCCACGCCGGCGACCGCGGTCGACGCGGCATCACCAAGCAGTTCGGTCTCGGCGACGGCCAGAATCGCCGTACGCAACCGGGAGTCCAGATCCTCAAACGTGCAACCGCGGCTCGTGCGGTCGAACAACTGCTCAGGCATGGGCGCATCGTAGCGGGGGCACCGATGGCCGGCTCGCGGCCTGGCCGACGCTCTTTTACAGCCGGTCGGCGGGAGGGTCCACCGGGTGTACTCGTTCTCGTGACCATCGACCACAGCTCGGGTGGGACGCCTGCTGGAGTCGTGCGCATCTGCGGTCGGAACTCGGGTTCTGGCTCAGGTTCTGTGATCGGTGACGCTGGGTTATCCGGACAGGGCGCTGAGCACCCACCTCGCATCATGCCGAGCCTGAGACGACGGAGGACGGCCAGCGGCAGGTCAGTGCCCGGAGACCACGAGGTGGGCCCTTTCCCGGGGACGGGTCAGGGCCAGGTAGTGCTCCTCGGCCAGGCGCCAACGGGACTCCCAGTCGATCGGGCCGTGGTCGTCACCGCGCTCTCGCAGGCGGCGCATGGATTCCTCCCGCGGGGTGTCGACGTACACAAGGAGGTCGTAGTAGTCGGCGAGTTCGGGCCGGGCGGTGTACACGCCCTCCGCGATGACGATGCCGCAGGCGGAGACGCCATGGCTTTCGTCCGGGGCCAGATCACCGGTCGCCCAGTCGTAGCGCCGGTAGGTGGCGTCACGGCCGGCTGCGAGCGGGACAAGCACTTCCTCGCGCAGCCGCTGCCAGTCGAAGTAGCGGTGGTAGCCCTCTTCGGGATCCAGCCCGGCGCGCTCCTCCGGGTCCATGGGGCGGTAGAAGTCGTCACCGTGAACCACCGCAGCGCCGCGCAGCTCCGCCAGGGTTGTCGCCAAGGTCGACTTGCCGGAGCCACCCATGCCATCGATGGCGATCAGGAACACTCCTCGGCGGCTTCGGGCGTCGATAGCGGCGCCAACCTCTTCAGCACCGATGGAGATCGTCGTCATAGCGGCATTCTGATCACAGCAGGCGCCTCAAGAGAAGGGCAACGACTTCGCATCACGATCCCAGGACCCCGAACTGTCGGCCCGACACCCGGCCACTCTTCGTTGTCGGGCAACATACCAAGCCTCCCAACGACTCACAGTCGTCGCTCGACGCACACGCATCACAGAAGCCGAGCCAGAGCCGGCGGCTGACCGGCGGATCGAATCACGTTCAGCGGCACAGTTCCGCGCGGCTTCCGGCTTCCTGAGGCCGCGACTGGGACGTCGAGGCCCGCTCTGCCTGTCGGCGGGGCGTTCAGCGCCGTCTGAAAACCCGTTGCTCCCTGGTCTGCCTGCTTGGTGGGATGCAGGGGTTTCGGCGGCGGGAGGGGACAGCTTGGCGGTCTTCGGGTGTGCGGGCTGCGGTGCGGTCCTGACGGCGGCGGTGTCGCAGGTGGCGTTGCCGATCCACCTGGCCGACACCCACTGGGAGAAGCTGCACCCGCCACTGCTGGGGGCCGGGTCCTACGCCGTCGACCCTGCGCCGTACGGGCCGCCATGGCGGCAGTGGGACGAGGTCGGGGGGCGCGAGGCGGCGGAGCGGGGGCGCTTCGCGCCCTTCGGTGCGCTGTCCGACGGACCGTCGGGCACTGTCCTGCTCGCGCCCGGCGACATGCGCGGCACCAGGCTGATCCTCGAGCGGGCCGGGGGCTACTGCATGGGCATCGACGGGAGGGACGGGCCGAACCTTGCCTGTCTGGGCTGCGGTCTGCCGGTCGGAACGAGGATGGACGACTGCGGGTGCTGGCAGCTCGTCCGGCTCGTCCCGCAGGCAGTGGTGCGGCTGCCCGCCCCGGCGGAGCGGCCGGTCATGGATTGGGCGGAGCTGCTGGCCACCGGCGCGCTGTGGCACCGGCTGAGCAAGTACCGGGACATCCCCGCGGGCGTGGCCCTCGCCCAGGTGGTGGTGGCCGCCGGGGGCGCACCGGTCGAGGTGGCGCCCGGGCCGGTCGCTGAGCTCCTCGGTCGGGCACTCGGCGCGCTGCTGCCCGCCGGGGAAGGTGCGCAGCGGCTGGACCTGGCGGGACCGGGGTTCGGTGAGCCGGCCGCTGACCTGGTGCTGGTGCCGGTACATCCGCAGACCGGAGACATGTGGCAGCCGCTTGCCGGGGCGGTGCCGGTACCTATGGATGCCGCGCTCTGGGCCGAGCTCGCCTTCCCTCCACACCGGACCCGGCTGCCGGTGGTCGGCGGACTGCCGGCAGGGGTGGAGCGGGACGACCCGCTGCCGCCGCACGCGTGGTACCCGTTCCAGCCGTCGACGGAGGCGTTCCGGTACACGCTCGCGCGGATGCCCGCCGTCAGGGAACCGTGGCTGCGGGCGATCTACGACCGGGGCTGTTGACCCGTCAGGGGTGTTGAGAACCTGGACGTTGGGTTCGAGGTGGACGGCGTAGTCATGGGCCGAGCCGCAGCCGGGGCCAGGACGGCATCTGATCACACGTGGTCGACGGACATCACACGTTCAACTTCAGGAGCGTTCGGCGGACAGTAATCCAGCCCGGAAGTGGGACTACCGCTTCGGTCGAGTAACCTCCAACCCTCACAACGCCGCCAGGTCAGGGCATAGGGTGATTCGATTCTGCATTCAGCCATGCATGGGAAGCTGGTCAAGCGCTTTGGTGGCGTGCTCAGGACGTTGTACGCAGATGCGGAAAGATGAATTCCTAGGAGTGAAACGGGGATCCCTGCTGGCCGGGCCCCGTGGAGGCAGGCTGATCGGGACCTGCTGGTCGGAAAAAGACACCAGATGTGAACTGGCAACCATCATGATGAATGTGGGACTGGAATTGGAAAACCCAAACAAGGCCCAACCACGGGACCAGGCGTCGCCCCACCCGGCTGGCAGTGGAAGCAGCCTGTTCTACGTACCGGATGCTACACATTTTCTTGAGGCGTTTGGCGTTGCCCCGGTGTCGGTGGAGGGTGACGAGGGCGTGGAGGCCTTCGAAGTCTGGGTTAACAGGCATGAGACCCTCAAATTCTCCTTCGATGTCACAGTCAGGTCCTTCATGGTCCGCTGGTTGCGCGATAACCAAGAGATTCTCCGAATCTATCGAGAAGGCGCCAGTCGGATCACGATTGAAGAGAACTTTTGGGAAACGCATCTAGTGGTGAGGTTCGAGCTGGGGGAATATGTGGGATATCTTGACGTCGGGGTGTATCCGTCAGTCTCCGTGAACGATCGCCTGCAAGAATGAAATAAAGGGGCTGCCTTCGATGCCGAGCCAGTTCTGGCGGTCATGCCTGTTTCTCGCCTTCGGCCGCTTGAGCCGCAAGACTGCGGCTCTGCACGCTCCGCAGCGTCGATAGCCGACTCGGCCCCAACATCCTCGGGCTTGCTCCACGCGGCTGCGCCGTCCAGCCGCCACCCGCCTCGGCACTCGGCTCTGCGCCGAGCCCGGCGACGTGGTCGCCGCTGACCGCATCCCAACGCTTGCCGGGGGCGCCGGCCTGACCACCCGAAGGGACACAACCCCTATGGCCCGTCTCAAGGTTCCGGGTGCCAGACTGGCCATCGTGGTGAATTCATGACGAAACCAGGCGCCCCCACACCTCGACGGGTCACAGCGGACTGGGCCGCCGCGCTTCCTGGGTTCGACGCCTGGAAGCCGCTGCACCTGCTCCGTCGCATCGGCCCGGTTGTCCAGGGTGTCTGTCTCGACCGTACGACGTCCGGCAACGCGTACATACCGACGGCGCATGTTCACGCGCTGACGCGGGACTTTCCGGTGATCTCCTTGATGTTGGGGCAGCGACTGGAAGGAGCCTCGGGGCAGCCGGAGCGAGTGCTCTTCGGGAACCACGACGGCGAGTATCCGGCAGCTGTCGATGCCCTCCGCGAGCAGAGCCTTCTGTCCCTGAGCGAGGAACCTCCGTCGCTGGAGCAGGTCGTCAGGGCCTACCTCTCGGCCGCTTCCGCGAGCCACGACAAGGGACTCCCGCCGGCCGTGCTGGAGGTGGAGGACAGCGTCCTCATCGCGGCGGCGGCCGGCCTGGCGGACCTCCTCCAGGGCGGCCTGGCACTCGCCGGTGAGCTGGCAGGCCTGTGGTCGAAATTCAGGCTCCCTCTCAACTGGCCGGGGACAGCGGCGTGGTTGGAGGGCTTGCGGGCCAAGGCGACTGATCCCGTGGCTCTGTCGACTACGGTCCACCACCAGGTCACCCAGCACAAGCTCGCCAGAGTCCGGAACGTCCTGGCGGCCTGAGGGACCGCTCGCCGACACCTTCGCGGAGCTGCGGCGGTGCCAGGGTCACGCACCCCGACGGCCCAGCCGCTCCGACACCCGCGGCCAGCGCGCCTGCGCTTACGGTTCCGCGACCGCGGCCGACCGGCTCGGCGCCGACATACAGGCTGCGCAGCAACGCCGTCACCGCCGGACTCACCCGCAGCCCTCAACGAGCAATGGGTGGCCGCGCATCGTTCACGCTTCTGCGGGTCCGGACCCGGGTCCGGACCCGGACCCTCACCTCGCCATGACATGCGACGTCACCGACGCCCAGGGGGCCCAGTCAATGCCCTCCCAGACGACATGAGGCACCCCGAGTCCCGGCTCGTTGTCTGCCCTGGGTGCCATGCTGTGCCGCCATGGACATCGAACAGTTCTGGCACCTCATTGACCAAGCTCGGGGCAGAGCCGGCGACTCTGCGGATGTCGACGACATCGCAAGCCACGCTACGACGCTGCTGGCCGCCCATGACCCTCAACAGATCATCGCCGTACAGCAGATGCTCTGGAATCTCATGGCCGCCTCCTATCAAGCCCCTCTCTGGGCTGCTGCCTACCTCATCAACGGCGGATGCTCCGACGACGGCTTCGACTACTTTCGTGGATGGTTGATCGCCCAAGGCCGCACGGTATTCGAACAGATCACAGCGGATGCCGACCGCCTCGCTGACGTACCAGCTGTCCAGGCAGCAGCAGCCGTAGGCACCGACCTTGAGGGCGAGCGAACCCTGAGCATCGGCTGGAACGCCTATGAGAACGCAACCGGTACAGAACTCCCAGGCGATGCCTTCACCATCAACTACCCTGACCTCGACCCCGCCTGGAACTTCGACTTCGGCGACCACAAGGAGGTCGCCGCCCGACTGCCCCGGATCGCGGCGCTCTACCCGGAGTGATCGGCCCACCAGGAACCTGGTGCGAATCACAACCTGGCCATGTTGCGGGACGACGGCCCGAGCGAGCGATCCTTCGGCCTGGACACGCGATTCTGTTGTTCAGCTGAATGCCGGGGGAGAGGTGGTGGCGGGCTGCTACGGCGGTGGTCAACGCTTCTTGCGTCGGCTGCGGATGCTGAGGGCGATGACGGAGACGAGGAACCAGAAGGCACCGAAGGCCGAGTACCCGGCGACGGTGGACAGGCTGCTCGTCGCCGAAGCGGACGAGGCGGCGATGGTGGCGCCGGCGAGTACGGACTGTGCACCGCTGATGACCATGGGCCACTGGGCGCCGACGGTGCGCCGGCGTCGGATCGCCACGACGAGCTGGATGGCACCGGAAAGCAGGGCCCAGACGCCGAACACGAGAAGGGCTGTCCCGACGGTGGAGAACACGGCGGTGATCATTCCCGCGGTGGTGGCCAGGCCGAGACCCAGGTTGACGGTACCGACACGGTTCGTGGAGCCGGTGCCGGCCAGGCGACGCTCGAGGAGCGTGGCGACGGCGTCCCACAAGGGGTAGACGACGAGCAGCACGGCCGCGATCACCGTGGGCCTGTCCGCGGACACGAGCGAGGCGGAGGTCGTGAAGACGAGTGCCACCCAGATCAGGGAGAAAACGACTCGGATCAGGTGGAGCGATCGGAGCCCGGAAGGCGTCGTCGTCGCCGTGGTCGAAGTGGTCGAGGTTACGGTGGTCTGAGTCATCAGGTGTCCCGTGGTGATCGTGACGGTGTGAGACGGTCGCCTCGCTGACGAGTCTCAGGGGCCTCGGGAGGCGCCGTGTACTTCGAACGAAGTAGTTCTGCCATCCGCTTCGACGGCATGTGCTCTGCCGTCCCGATCGACCCAAGCAGCTGCGCGGTCTACTTCATTCGAAGTACACGACCGCCGCATACGTGAACGAGAATCGGCTCATGGTCATGGCGCAGAACAGTCAGGACGGGCTCGCGGCACCGCTGTGGGTCCGCCGCCCCGAGGTGCTGCACCGAGTCGCCTATGCACTGGCCGCGCTGGTGTTCACCGGTCAGATCGTGGCAGTGATCCTGAGAGGTTCGGACTGGCCGACGGCCCTGTCCGTGCTCCTCGCCGGCATCGGTGTCACCCTCTCGTGGTGGCAGCCGTGGGCGGGGCTGGTCGTGACGAGCGCGGCGTCCTTCGCCGTGACAGCGGTGGGAAACGACCCCCTGTCGGTGTGGATGATGGCGGTGCTCGTCCTGTTCTCGGTCACCCTCAGGGGAAAGCAGCCACTGGCCGGAACCGGCATCGTGGCGGCGTTCTTCCTCGGGGCGTTCATGACGGTCGGAGGATTCCGTGGCGGCGCTGTCGTGGGAGCGGCCGCCGTCTTCTCGGCTGTGGCGGGAGGTGCGACAGGGGCCGCGCTCCGCATCCACCGGGACCACTGGTGGACCCTGGAGGAACGGGCCGAAAGCGCCATCGCCACCCGCGAGATCGAAGCCACCCGACGAGTGACCGAGGAACGACTCCGCATCGCCCGGGACCTCAACGACGTCATCGGCCACCAGGTCGCGATGCTGAGCCTGCACCTCGGTGCAGCGGAAATCGGGCTGCCCGAAGACGCCGAGTCCTCCCGGCAGGCCCTCGTCTCAGCCAGGTCCAGCGCCCGCACCGTCGTCGTCGAAACGCAGCGCATCCTCGCGCTCCTCCGCCTCGGGGACGACATCTCCGACGACGAGGCGCTGCGGCCGACCCCGGCGCTCAGCGGCCTGGAAGGACTCATCGCCTCTTTCGAGAGCATCGGCCTCGACATCCGGCCCTCCATCGACATCCCCGTCGGCTTCGTGGAGCCCAGCGTCGGCGTGACGGTCTACCGGGTCGTTCAGGAAGCACTCACGAATGCCTACCGGCACGGAGAGGGGACGGCGACGGTGGATGTGCGCGAGTGCGACGGCAGGATCTGCGTCACGGTGGAGAACCGCGTCGGTCGCTCACCCCGCGGCTCCGACTCGGGTAGCGGACTCGGACTCGTGGGGATGCGCGAACGTGTGGAGTCCTCCAGCGGGCGGCTGACGATCGACAGTCACGACGGGCGATTCCGGGTCCACGCGGAGTTCAGCCCTCTGGGAGCCGTCGTCCGATGAGCCGGATTCTGATCGTCGACGACCAGGACGACATCAGGGCCGGGATCCGGGCGATGCTTCGGCTCGACCCGAGTCTCGTCGTCGTGGGTGATCTCTCCGATGGACTCCAGGTCGTCCCCTTCCTCCGGGAGCACCCCGTCGACCTGGTCCTGATGGACATCCGGATGCCCGGCATCGACGGTGTCGAAGCGACCCGCCGGATCCGCGCGGAGCATCCGCCCGAAAAGACGCGGGTGATCGTGCTGACCACTTTCGACCAGGACGACATCGTCCTCGCCGCCCTGCGCGCGGGCGCCAACGGTTTCCTGAGCAAGACCGTGAGCCCCGCTGAACTCGTCGCCGGGATCACCGAGGTCGTCGGCGGTGGCGGTGCGCTGTCGGCCGCCGCGACGGCGGCGCTCATCGGTCACATGACCGACAGACCGCCCCCGGTGATCGACCAGGAGCTGCTGCGGCGCTTCGGCGCTCTGACACCCAGGGAGCGGGACGTGGTCGTTCTCGTTGCCAGCGGCCTCGCCAACGACGAGATCGCGGCCCAGATGTCCGTGTCGCCGTTCACCGTGAAGACGCATGCGGTGCGGGCCATGACGAAGGTCGGCGCACGTGATCGGGCGCAGCTCGTCTCGTTCGCCTTCCGGGCCGGCCTCTACCCCTGAGCCGGGCGCGTGCAGCCGACTTCCGGGACCTTGGCCATGCGTGTACGGATGTGCGGGACGTCAGCCGATGTGGACCCGGACCCCGATCATGCCGTCGATGAGGGCCCCACGATGTGGACCCAGAAGCAGTCGCCGAAGGGGCCGGGCTGCGAACCTGGGAGGGGACGTCCTCCCCCCCAGCCGATGTCCCAGGCGAACAGCCGCGGGCCGCGCACCAGCCGGGATGTTAACTTAGGTGAGGCTAACCTAAGGAGCGCGTTGATGGCCATTACATTCGTCCCGGCGGCCTACCCCACCAACGCGGAGCGGATCCGTTCGGTCCTGGCACGTTCCGACTCCCTGAGTCTCACGACCGATGGCAACTGCTACGACCTGATCTCGATGCACACGGTCGACAGCAGTGGAACGCTACGACTGCACGTCCCCTCGGACAGCCTGCTTGTCGACGAAGCCGCGTTCACTCCGCGTGGCATTCTCGCGATTCTGGTCGAGTTCACCGACCTTGCCCCGACGGCGGTCCGCGACCGGGTCCGGGCCCGCGTGTCCCTTGCCGGCTTCCTCACTCCAGCCGAGATCCAGGATGCGCCCGAGGTGCTTGTTCTCCGCCTCGATCTGGCCCGCGCCGCCATCGAACGGGACGGGACGACCGTCGGCGTCGACCTCGACGAACTGGCTGCCGCGCGGACCGACCCGTTGGCCATCGAAGAGACGGCGCTGCTCACCCATCTCGACCGGGACCACAGCGATGTGATGGCCCAACTCGGCAGGCTCGTCAACCGGAACGTCCTGCAAGACGTCGTCGATCTGCGCCCGATCGCACTGGACCGCCACGGGCTCACCCTGCGGTGCGAGTACGCCCGCGGGTACCAGGACGTCCGGGTTGCCTTGCACTTTCCGGCCCGCAGCGCAGCCGACATCGGTCAACGGCTCGCACACCTCGTGGCCCTGGCCCGTGGCGGTTCCCGTCGGTGCCGCGCCGATCACCGGTGAACGGATCGATCACTGCCTGCGGCAAGGTGCCCGACATGCGCGCCGGAGGGCGATCTCCTCGCGGAGTTCGCGAACCCTCCGCGTTGCCCCAACGTCATGAGAGCGAGACGGCATTGACCACGGCTGCGCCCGAGGTCACCGGCCGCCTCGGCCGTCCGGGCGCGGTGCGGACCGCCACACTTGCGGACACCTGGGCTCTGCATCAGCTGTCCTCGGCGTTCGTCCCCGGCGGCGCGCTGCGAGAGCGCCCGCTCGGTCACTATGCCCGTCATGCGGGCGACTTCCTCGTCGCCGAGAACGAGGCAGGGGAGGTTGAAGGCTGTGTCGCGGTGCACCGCTACCAGGAGCGATCGCCCGCGTACCGCAGCCTTCGGCAGGCAGGTCCTGCGGGAGCCGGTTGCGCCGCCGCGGTCCTCTACAACTTCTGCGTCGCACCCGGTAGCCAGGGCCGTGGCATCGGTTCGGGCCTGTTGCGGGCCGTGCTCTCCCGCACCGGAACGCAGCCCGTGTTCACCGCGACCACAGGCAACGGTGAACTGTTCCTAAGGCACGGCTTCCGCTACTGCGACGCGACCACCGCACCTGCCGCCTGGCTGGCCACGCTGGACCCACGTCGAGGGTCGAGGATCCTGACCCGATCGGCCGGGTCCCTTTGCCGGTGACGGCCGCTGGCACCGTTAGGCCTTCTATGGCCAGGTCCGCACCCTCAGCGGATTGCGACCTGTCGAATCCGGCCGAACCGAATGGGGCGGGCGGGAAATTCCGAATTCCGGACAGATTCCTTACGAGGACGGGGAGAGCGCTGCCGACCCTCGTGCGCGGGTGACCGGCTCCCAGTGTCTCGCTGCATGCATCACGGCAGGTGGCACGCCGTCTGTGCCTGTCTTGCCGGACAGCGGATGCATTGGGGGCGAAAAGTGCGCTAATGCCGGGCGAAATCCACCAGTTGGTGACCGGTTTACCGGCTCGCCATCCAAGATCAACCCATTGACACCCTCTCGACGCTGGTGCTTCGCTGTGCGGCGCACCCCAAGTCCGCCGTGAAACTCACGTGTTGGCGCGGGGTGAATGAACGAGAGGAAACCGTGAAATTCACGTCCAAGAGACCTGCGATCGGCACGGTCTTGGGAATCAGCTTGCTGCTGGTCGCCGCTACCCCGTCGGTGTCCGTGGCACTCTCCGCGCCCACCGGCACGGCATCGTCGGCCACGCCGTTCTCGGCCTCGGCCTTCGGAACGGGCCCCGAGGTCAAGGGGGCTGCGGCCGGGACCGGCGTGCACCGGTGGATTCCACTGATCACCGGTGACCGGATCGCGGTGAACGCGAAGGGCGAGATCGTCGCCGCGCGTCCCGCCAAGGGCCGCGAGGACATACCCATCCGGGTGGAGACCCGTGACGGCCACACCTACGCCATGCCTGATGACGCCCGGGACCTCGTACAGAGCGGCCGGGTGGACCGGCAGTTGTTCGACGTCACCACGCTGAGCGGGCCGGCCTATGAACAGCGTCATGACCTGCGGCTCATCGTGATGTACGACGCGGCCCGTCCGGCGGCCAGG
>NZ_JBEXSX010000114.1:0-14951 GCF_040613835.1 Streptomyces sp. NPDC006207
TCCAGAGGTCTCTGACCCGGGGCCTGAGCCCAGCCCGCCGCAGCAAGACGAGAATGTCCCTGGGCCCATGGGCCAGGGTGAGGATGCGCTCATCCAGCCGGACCCGGCGCCCGCCGCATTCCGAAGGCGGGATACACGATCACTCGGCATTCCACCCCTCCGGGCTGCGACGCAGTCTTGATGGCCGCATCCTGGAAGAACGACCCTGTCCGGAGTTTTCTGCACCTCCCCCGCGTACGAGCCCAGCACGCCGCCGGGGAGTGACCGCCTGACACGGCAACCATCGAGGTCCGCAACGAATGCACGACAAGGAAACGACCGCGCTCGTCGTGATCGACATGATCAATACGTACGAACACGACACGCGCGCGCGACATCGGTGTGGACGTCATCTACGTCAACGACAATTTCGGACGCTGGCGCTCCCATCACGACGAGATCCTGGACATGGCGCTCGCCGGTCCGCACGCCGACCTGGTCGAACCGGTCAAGCCCGACGCCGACTCGCTGTTCGTCCTCAAGGCCCGGCATTCGATCTTCTTCCGAACTCCGCTGGCGTACCTCCTGGAGCGGCAGAACGTCGGCCACCTCGTGCTGTGCGGGCAGGTCACCGAGCAGTGCGTGCTGTACTCGGCACTCGACGCGCACATCCGTGACCTTCCGACGATTGTCGCGAGTGACGCTGTCGCCCACATCCACCGCGACCTGGCGGACGCGGCGCTGCGCATGATGGAGCGCAACATGGGCACCCACCTCTGCGCGGCGGACGAGGTCCGGATGGGCGTCGAGACCGGTTCAGGGCTCCCGCTGCCCTGACCGGCCGCTCTTTCACGAACCCGAGGGCCTCTAGCGAGCAAACCCTCGCGGAGGCAGGAAGACCCGGACACCGCCTGGGCCGAACCTGATGCTGGGGGCTCCATCAGCTGCCCCCATCGAGGGCAGCGGGCGGGGCAGCTTCGCCCGGCCGTCGTGTTTGCTTTGGCGAAGCGGCCGCCGTGGGCCCTTCACACGACCAGGCGGGTGGACCGTTTGCACGGTACGCCGGCTCTCAGGGACCCTCCTCACCACTGGCGACGCGGCGAGCCAGGCGGATGGCAATGCGTCTGCTCTTCGGTCCTGAGGCGCACGATGGTGGGGGACGGATCGGCGAGCAAGGGTGGCGACTGGATGGCGCGGTCCGATGACGTGCTTCGGATGTTGGGTGGCCTGTTGCAGGCCGGTCACCTGGCGAGCATCGAGCAACTTCCCGGGCTGGTGGCCGAGCACGCGGCGAAGGCGGAGCTGGAGGACGCCCGCGTTTATGTGTCGGACCTGCGACAGGAGGTGCTCCGAGAGCTGACGGGCGTCGGGCTCGATGCCGGCCGGGACGGTGAGGAGCTGTGCATCGAAACGACGCTGCCGGGGCGTGCCTTCCGCCACACCCGCATCATGACCGCTCCGGGTGCCGGACCGGGTCGGCAGCGCCACTGGGTGCCGATCCTTGACGGCACGCATCGTCTGGGCGTCCTGCGGGTCGACGTAGCCCTCGGGGTGGGCCTTGATGCGGCCGAGTATCTCGCTTCTCTGGTGGGACTGCAGCTCGTCAGTAAACGGCTTTCGAGCGACTCGCATGCGCGTCTGGTGCGCGTCGAGTCCATGAACATCGCCGCCGAGATGCAGTGGGCGCTCATGCCCCCGCGGGCGTTTGCCGACGGCCGGGTGGTGGTCTGCGCCGAGATGGAGCCGGCCTACCGGGTCGGCGGGGACGCATTCGACTACGCACTGGCGGGCGACGTACTCCATCTGGCGGTCTTCGACGCCATGGGCCACGACAACGCCGCCGGGCTGACGTCACAACTCGCGATGGCCGCCTGCCGTAATCAGCGCCGTCACGGCGTCGGCCTTGCGGCGGCCAGTGCCGCCATCGAGGAGGTGCTCATCGAGCAGTTTGCGCATCAGCGGTACATCACGGGCGTGCTGGCCGACCTGGACCTTTCCACCGGCCGTTTCACGTGGGTCAACCGAGGTCACCCGCCGCCGGTGCTGATCCGTGGCGGACGCTGGGTGCACGTCCTTGACTGCCCGCCCTCGCACCCGATGGGCAGCGACCTGGGCCTGCCCGTCCAGACGTGCCACGAACATCTCCAACGCGGCGACCGCGTCCTGCTCTACACCGACGGCGTCACAGAAGCCCGCGACGCGCAAGGCAACGAATTCGGCCGGGGCCGGTTCACCGACTTCATCATCCGCCAGCAGGCCGATGGCATGCCGGCCCCGGAAACGTTGCGCCGACTCATGCACGCAGTCGTCGAGCACCATCGTGGAAGGCTCAAAGACGACGCCACCGTCCTCATCTGCGAATGGATCGGAGCTGCCCCGTAGCGGCACACGCTGGTTCAGCATGGCGAACTCTCACCCCCTGCACACATGGCCAGCGCCTGAAGAGCGCGAGCGACCCCGGCCGCTTTCAAAGGGTGCCATGAGGGGCTCGGCGTCCAAGCGAAAGTCAGGTGGCGGCCTGGAACTGAGGTGACGTGCGAGCCGACCCTTACTCGGTCAGGCAAGGCGGCTTGCTGGTCCGCGAGGCGCTGATGGGCGTCCAGCAGACCGCGGTAACGCGGCGGGCAACCAACTCGGCGTCGCCGGGCACCAGCGGGGGACTCGCGCAGTGCACGCACCCGTCCCCGGGTAGACGCCACTGTGGGTGGCCCGTCGGCAACGCGTTCGGATTATCACGGACCTTCCCGGCGAGCCGTCGTGCGGCCCCAGATACCTCACACCCAGCGGACGGCTCAATCGCCCAGACCAAGCCTTACCCGAGGGGAGTACGGACCGTTGAGTACCGCCCTGTTGCCCTTCACCGGACAGGACAAGGCCCTGAGGCACCTACGTGGGATTGCAGGCCGCCGCGTTCGGATCATCTACACCGCGGACCTGGCCGTAGCCGTCAGCAAAGTGCCGCGCATCGAATGCACCCGCAAGGCACTCAGATGGCATCTGGAAGACTTTTCCTGGCTGGGAGCTGCTCGCATACATCGCAGCACCGTAGACGCCCTGGCTCAGCACACCAGCGTGCTGCCGCTGAAGTTGGCCACCGTGCACCGGGACCAGGAACTATGGGCGGCGATGGTGGCAGCGCACCATCAGCACTTCACCGACGTGCTGACCTCGCTGGCTGGCCAGCAGGAGTGGGAGGTGACCGTCTACGCTCTGCCCGTCGAAGAGCCCCCCATACCGCCCTTGCCTCAGGCAACGCGCTCCGATCAAGCCTTCCTGCCAGTGCACGACCAGTCGTACGATGCTGGTCACCATCAGCGCGAGGCGCTGGCGGCAGCCGACCGGCTCCATAGGAAACTCACGGGACGGGCCACCGCCTCCCGCCGGCACCCCCAGTCCAGGGCACGCCTTACCGACGAACCCGGAACCACCATCAGCAGCACCGCCTACCTCGTACGCCGCGATCAAGCAGAAGCCTTCACCCGCCTGGTCAAACACCAGGGACGACCTCGGCCTCGACGACGAGCGTGCGACTTCTCTTGCTTCGGCGGCGTGGCAGCGGCAGCGGGTCGGGGCTCCCTCTCCTCGGCCTCGCGGATCTTCGCGTCGACCGCGTCGATCTGCAGCTGCAGGTGGATTACCCGCAGCCGCTCAGCATCAGGTGGTAAGTCGCTCACATGTTCGACTGTACGTTGGTCAGCGTGTCGAGCCAGCGGGGTCAGCTCTCGGTGGCCGTCTCGTCAAGGAACGAATCATGCGGCGTGACGGAGCGGCCCCGCCGAAGGCCCCGGAGGAAGCGACGGGACCGCGCCTTCGTGCCCACCCGGCCAGCCGCGTGGACCACTCGCATGGCCAGGCAGACGTTTGGGCGACCCCGCCACGAGGGCTGCGTCCCCTCCGCATGGGCAGGGCCACACTTCCAGGATGCACCCGCGTTCCGCGCGAGACACGCTGGATATTTGCCCATCAAGGAGCCGTCCGTCATCGTCCTTCCGCCCATGGACGGCCGCGGGGTAACGATCAACGGGGTCTACTTCGGAACTGCCCGCGACATGACAGAACTGGAGCAGTTCCTTTGGCTCGCTGGCTTCGATTTTGCATGGTTCGACATCGCCGACCCCGACGTGATCGAGTGGCGCGGTGGCGGCCCCAACGTGTGGTGACGGGCCCGCCCGGCCTTAATCGGCCCCCGTAGGGCCTAATCCGGCCGGACGGACAAGTTCAGACTACGACGGCAGCCGGCGCCTGCCACAAGCGCCAGCCCCCTGCTCGCTGTACCGTTCGCGCACTGCAGGCATCATGTGGCGTCGCGGGCACATGGTCCGTGCCCTGCGACTGTCGGCGCAGCGCGCGCCACACTGCGGTGATCAAGAAATGCGATGCCTGCAGCGTGAGTTGGCCCACAGGTCTGCGAGTTGCCGGTCGGGGGGCACCCGGCCTTCAGGCTAAGGATCGTTGCGGTCTCGGCAGCGAGGCGGTCCCAGTCGGTGAGGAACGGCCCGGGCCGGTCGGTTGGAGGCCAGGACGTCGGTCCGCCGACCGAGGACGTATGCCGGCACTGCAGTGGGGCAGGCCTGCGCGGATCCGCCGCGGGCTGGTGGTAGCGCGGCGAGTGGCGGGGGAGCGGCACAGCCAAGCCGGCGCCGCTCCTTCGAGTGGCCACCGCTCCGGGCCGCCGCACCAGCCCAGACCGAACTGTTGACACGCTATGAGCACAGTCGAGAACGACCTCTTCCCGCCACCCGACCACGACGCCGTCGACATCGTCCTCACCGGCCCCGTCGACCAGGTCGCCTACGTCCGCGCATGGATTCAGGCTCGCGCCACCGACGGAAGCAGCATGCTGCTCTACCTGCCCGAGGAGAGCAATAGTCAAGAGTTGTGGTTGCGGCGTTCTGTGGTGGATGCGGTGATCTCGGCTGCCGCGCGTTCGGCTTCCTCTCGCACGTCCGTGTCGGGGTGGTTGAGGAAGGGCTCGATCAGTGGGCGAGCTTGCGGGTCGTGCGTTGCGCCGAAAATGTAGAGCGCATGAGGGAGGAGCTCGGGCTCCATCGTCGGCATGTCGGCGGCCAGCGGTTGGACGATGCCCAGCGGCAGGCTGTGGTGGTTGAAAGCTTCGCTGATCGAGTTGAGGGCAGACTCGCGGACCATGGCTACCGGTTCGTTGACCGCTAGGCTGACCAGGCGTCCGACGATCAGACGAGTCGAATCCGCGTCGAGTGCGGTGCCGCGCAGGAGGTCCCCCAGGACCGAGGCGGCGACGTCCCGCCGGTTCGGATCGCGGTCGGTCAGCGCTTCAAGTGCCGCAAACATGTCTTTCACGCGGCCACCTCGCACCGCTCCACCAGGATGCCGTTCTCGAAGCGCGCGCCGGCACGGACCAGGGGCACCAGGTGCGCGCCGGTGATCGCGCGCCATCGCGCTTGAGCGGACTCGACGAGTTTGAACACCATGGAGAGCGCCGCTGCCGGGCTGCCGGCACCGCGGGTGACCTTGGTGCGGAGCTTGACGGTGGAGAAGGTGGACTCAATGGGGTTGGTGGTCCGCGGGTGGATCCAGTGCTCGGCCGGGAAGTCGTAAAACGCCAGCAGCTCGTCCCGGTCGTCGGTGATCTTCGCGACGGCCTTGGGCCACTTGGCTCCGTAGGTGCGGGCGAACGCTTCGATCGCCCGCTCGGCGTGGGCGCGGTCCTCAGCGTTGTAGATCTCCTGCATGGCCTTCGTCGCGCCCGGCTGCGCGGACTTCGGCAGGGCGTTCGTGACGTTGCGGGCCTTGTGAACCCAGCACCTTTGATGCCGTGCTGCTGGGAAAACCTCGGCCAATGCCCTCCACAGACCCATCGCGCCGTCGCCGACCACCAGTTCCGGGTCGCGCATGCCGCGTCGGCGGCAGTCGCGCAGCAGGTCGGCCCACGACTCCGTGGACTCCCGCAGCCCTTCGGCCAGTGCGATCAGCTCCTTCGTGCCGTCCAGGCGAACGCCGAGTAGGACCAGCACGCACGAGTGCGCCTGGCCGAGCCGGACCTTGGGGCGCACTCCGTCGGCCCACACGTAGACGAAGTCCCGGTCCGACAGGTCCCGCTGCTGGAAGGCGGCGTGGTCGTCGCTCCACTGCTTGGTCAGCCGGGTCACGGTCGCTGGCGAAAGGCCGGCTGTGCTGCCAAGAAAGGGGCACCGACGAATTGCTCTGATCAGGGCTTTACGTGGAACCAAAAGCGGCCGTTTCCCACGTGCATCAAGATCGTTTCCCAGATCTCAGGTCACACCCTGCAAGTGCAGGGGATCTCGAGCATTGGTCAGGTCACGTGTGCGTGTAACCCTCGGTGCGCACCAGTTCGACAGCGGAGGCCTCCAGTCGCGACGCGCAGACGCCCTCAGGAATACGGCCAATAGTGCGCTCGGCCCTCGGCCCTCGGAGCGCGGGAAGTGCGGGAGTGGTCGTCCTGGTGAACGCGCTTCCCCGAGCTGCGCCTGGCCGTGGCGCCGGACGAGCTCCGGCCCGCTGCGCGCAGTGGGGGTACCTCGGGGCGAGTACGAGCGCCCCGCCATGGTCCGCCGGTCCCCCCAGCATCAGCCCTCGGGTGGGAACCGGGCGCCCATCTCTGCGGCCACGTGTGCCACCGGGCGCCCGGCCTGGAAACGCTGGACCAAGAGCCGCCTGCCGTGAACGGTCAGTCGGGCATTGCGGTGGGACACGAAGACCTCCGCGCGGTGCAGTCATAGACAGCTCCACTGCATCGGAGGTCTTCGCCTTGATCAAGCCCTCGCAGGTGTCAACAACGCTCGTGGTCCATACAGCTAGCGGAAACCTTTCGGGCTGTGTGCACGGGTCAGCGGGTGCCCCGCGGAACGAAAAGGATCTTGCCGGTGCGCTCGGGCCTGGCCGCGTGGCTCAGGGCGGCCTCGTGCTCCTGAAGGGAGTACGTCGCCTCGACCGGAGCCTTGAGGACGCCCTGCTCGACCAGCGCGGCAAGCTCCGCGTAGACCTCCTCGCGCTTCTCCCGCGGAGTGTCGCGGATCCAGTTGAGGATGAAGAAGGCGCGCAGCACGATGCCGCGGTAGATCAGGTCGCCGACGGGGACCGAGGGTGCCTGTCCGGTGGCAGCGGCGAAGGTGACGACGGTGCCGCCGTCCTCCAGCGACCGCACCAGCGCGGCGGTCTGCTCGGGGTCGGTGGTCCCCTCCAGCGCCAGCCGCAGCTGTCCGCCGTCCAGCGCGGAAGCGATGCGCTCGCCGAGTTCCGGGCCGTCGACGACGACGGCGTCGGCGCCGAGTGCGCTCACCTGCTTGGCCGCTTCCTCGCGCCTGACGACGGCCAGGGTCTTGATGCCGGCCTGCTTGGCCAGGGCGATGACGTAGTGCCCGACCGCGGAGTTGGCGAGGTTCAGACCGATCCAGTCGCCGGGTCGCAGTGCGACGTAGTCGTGCAGGAGCGCGCGGGCCGTCGCCGGGTTGACGGGGAGCATGGCGAGCTGGAGGACGTCCGCATCGTCCACGACGGACAGCGGCACGACGGTGTGGGCCGGGAGCACGACCTGCTCGGCCCAGGTTCCCTGGACGAAGGTGGGCAGGATCAGGACGCGCCGGCCGGTCAGGGACCGGTCCACGTCGTCGCCGACCCGCACGACGCGGCCGACTCCCTCGGCGCCCAGCGCCTGGGGCAGTCGGGGCTGGGCCGCGAACCAGCCCATGGTGAACAGCAGGTCCGCATTGTTGACGGGTGCCGCGTCCACCTCGACCAGCACCTCGCCCGGGGCGAGAGCCGGTTCGGGGCCCTCGACGAGCGAGACGGTGTCGTTGAGGTCTCCGCCGACGGCGGTGAGCGTGAGATGACGCATGACGGATCAGTCCTTAACGAGAGAGTGAGTGGCGTGGCCGCCAGCCGCTTACATTCCTAGCATCATCTATTCACGCCGTAAAGCCCTTGCTGGATAGCCCCTTACTCGTATGCTGGGGACATGAGCAGCCCCGGGAGCAGACCCACCACGCCGCGACAGGCGCCTGGACTCGCGGAGGCGGTCGTCGAACTGCTCAACTCACGCCCCCACGCCACCCCGCGGACCCCCGACACACTCACGGACGCCGCGAGCGCCGCGCCGCTGCTGCTCCTGTTCGGCCGGACAGCCGCAGCACCCCTGTCCGACGACGACGTCGCCCAGGTGCGCTCACTACGGCAGGCCCTGACCGAGGCCGTCCACCTGCCGGGCACCGAAACCGGGCACGCCGCATGGACGGAGATCAACCGGCTGGCCGCCACCACGGGCTTCCACCACGCCTTCGACGGCGACGGAAGCGTCGACCAGCACCAAGTCTCCGGATCCCCCGCCGCGGGCGCCGTCATCCGCGCGATCGCCGCCCTCGTCGCCGGCGGCCAGTTCTCCCGCGTCCGGATCTGCGCCCACCCGGACTGCCAGCACGCCTTCTACGACGCCACACGCAGCGGCAACCAGCGATGGCACTCCTACGAAGTGTGCGGAAACCGGGCCAACGTCGCCGCGCACCGAACCCGCGCCAAATACGGGTCTGTCCAACGAACGGTGTAACTCGGGTTGTGTGGGTTATCGGCGGCCGAGGGAGAGTCGGCAGCGCTCCGAACGCTGGGGCGACCGGAACGAAGCACCCTTCACCGCATTCCAGCAGGTCGCATGTTTCGGTGTGGCAGACACCTCTGCACGGATCCACCCCGTTCTGATCATCCGGCAGACCGGAGCGAGACCCCTGTGACGTGGAGCCCGGCCAGGTGGAGGGCCGTGGTCTCGCGTAGCGGTGGCCGCGCCACCTGACCCACCCACACCGCTTGCCGGCCTTGTGTGCGGCCGGAGCGCAACAGGGTCCTCAACGACGTTCTGCTCGCCGTCCGTTGCGTGAGCGCCGTCGGCCGCGTCGGGGAGCATCGCAGACGGTAGGTGCGCCCGCGAGGAAGTGACCGCCGGTGCAGCGGCATTGCTGCACCGGCGGGTCTGTTCGCAGACGTGGGCCCTGCTGTGGTGCATGGCATCCTGTGATGGACACCAGCCCCTGATCGACGCGGGGGCGGGCTTCCTCCCAGATGTACTGCGCAGGACACCTCGAGCCGTGTGCAGGTGCGCTCCAGGGTTCGGCGCCCTGCCGCAGTGGTACAACTGCCGCACGGCTATGGCTCCTGAGGAGACGTCAGGTCACGTAGGAGGCGCCAGCCCGGCGGTCACTCCGTGCGCAGGCCGTCCGGGCGCATCATCCGCAACAGCGCCGGCATGGTGAGCGCCGTGACCGCGGGAATCACCGCCCCGCCCATTGCCGTCATCTCGCCCACGCTCGCCCAGTCGACGTGGAACGGCGTGTGCACCATTTTCAGCAGGGCGGCGCCCAAGCCGAGGCCGCCCACCACGGCGACGGTGAGCCCCAGGAAGACGGGGACAGCCGTTTGCCAGAGCACGGACAGGGCGAGCACGGATCGCCGGGTGCCGAAGGCGACCAGGATGGCCAGCAGCTTCCGGCGCTCGCGCAGTTGCTCCAGTGTGGAGACCAGCAGGCTCACGGCGATCAGGACCAGGGTGAGCGTGGCGCCGATGAACAGGCCGCGGCGGATGGTCTCGAATCTGTCGGACACCATGGTGGCACTGAACTGATCGACCACGATAGAGGGGTCGATGAGCGCGGCGGTGTTGCGGGCGCGCTCGACCGCGTCCGGGGTCGGGTCGAGGATCAGCATGAGCCGGACCTTGGGCCTGGGCAGGTGTGCTACGTCCAAGGCGGCCGGGGTCGCCAGGATGCCCCACTCCATGCTTCCGTCGGGCGCTACGCGATGGTGCACCGTGCGGGCGTCGGCCGGGATGCGCCAGGGCTGTGGCGTGCCGGTGTAGCGTTCCGGACCGGGCATGTTGAGGTCGAGCGTGGCGCCGGGCTTGAAGAGGGGGGAGTCGCCGATCTCCATCATGAAGACGTCACCGTCAGCGCAGTTTGCTCCGACATTGGCGAATTCGCGGAGCGCGGAGCAATCCCCCAGGAAGAGGGGGACGGACTGGAGTTGGTCGAGGGACTTGAGTGTCGAGGCGTTTCCCTGGGCGGCCTCGCCCTGGACGATGCCGATCACCGAGCGGACGCCTGGGGTGTCGACGAAGGCCTTCGTCACCTGCTGCGCCTGCGCCCCGCTGTCGACCCTGTACTGGATGCCCAGCTGGGCGCGGCTCGGGTCCTGGCCGGTCGGCGTGATGAAGTCGCCTTGGATCCCGGTGAACAGGGTCTGCAGGGCGATCGCGCCCGCAACGGCGACGGTGACACCACTGACCATACGGGCGGCGGCGCTGCTGTGGAGCTGCATGCGGCGGGTGGCCAGCTGCCAGGGCAGCGAGCCGCCGCGGAAGCGGCCGACGACCCATTCGACGAGCCACGGCAGCACGGCGGTGAGACCCACCAGCAGCAGGACCACACCGAGGGTCACCTGGTAGGGGTTGACCCCGGTGTCCTCCTGGGAAACGGTTCCGAAGAGCGGGGCCAGCAGCCCGATACCGGCCAGCGGGATCAGCAGCCGCCACCACAGCCGGCGTCGGCGCGCCGCGGCGTTGCGTACGACGCCGAGCGGCTCGATGGCGATGCCGCGCATCGCCATCAGGGTCACCGCGACCGCCGCGGAGGGCACCGCGATCGCCACCAGGGCGGCCAGGACCGGAGCAGGCCTGATGTCGGAAGGGAACGCGCTGAGGTCGTACACCGTCACACCGCGCGCGAAGTGCCGGGCGAGCAGGAAGAAGCCCGTACCTACGACGAGTCCGAGCAGTGAGCCGAACAGCGCCTCGCCGGCCGCGACCCGCCGGGTCATCCGGCTGTCCGCGCCGACCAGACGCAGTGCGGCCAGTCTGCGGTCGCGGCGCTCGCCGCCGAAGCGGACGGCGGTGCCGATGAGGACGCCGACCGGCACCAGCAGCACCACGATGCCGAAGATGAGCAGCAGGGTCAGCACACCGCCCAACGGTTCGCTCGGCCCTCGTTCCCGTCCGAAGTCGGGGATGCGGGTGGCGTTGCCGGTCTTGCCGTCCGCGGATCGTGCGACGAGCTTGTCGCTGCCCGCGTAGTAGGCCATCTCGGCGGACCCGACCAGGCCCCGGTCGCCGATGGTGCCGGTGATCCGGTAGTTCAGGCGTTCGCGCAGCAGTTCGCTGCCTGGCTCGTCGAGCAGGCGCTTGAGGGCGGGGGAGACCACCATCTCACCGGGTGCCGGCATCGTCTTGACGCCCGGCGGCAGCGAGGGCCGGTCGCCGTCCGCCTTGAGCAGCAGACCGCGGATGTCCGCCCCGCCAAAAGTAGTGTCGGCTTGCGCGAACAGTACGGTGCTGGCGGTTCGCTTGGGTTGGGCCTTGTTCCAGGAATAGTCCCGGTCGTAGCCGCGGTCGTTGCGGGCGCTGATCATGGCCGGGACGGAGGCGGCCAGCAGCAGGAGTGTGACGCCGAGGCCGACGCCGATGGCGGTCAGTACGGTGCGGGTCCAGCCCTCGCGGCCGCCGTTCGCTCCGAAGCGCATGCCGAGGCCGAGGTCGCGAATCCAGGTCCGGAAGGTGCCGCCGGTCCCTGCTTGTTCGAGGGCGCTCATGCGGCGCGCTCCATGTCCTGTGACGTGCCGTCGCGGACGACGACTTCGCGGTCGGAGTAGGCGGCGACGCGTGCTTCGTGGGTGACCAGGACGACGGCTGCGTTGGTGTCGCGGGCGGCGTCGGTGAGCAGGCGCATCACACGCTCGCCGTTGAGCGAGTCCAGGGCGCCGGTCGGCTCGTCGGCGAAGACCACCCGCGGGCCGGTGACCAGTGCGCGGGCCACCGCGACGCGCTGGCCCTGGCCGCCGGAGACCTCGCCGGGCCGCTTGCCGGTGAGGTCGTCGACCTCCAGCCGGGCCATCCACTCCGTGGCGCGGGTCTCCGCCTCCTTGCGCTTGACGCCGTTGAGCCGCAGCGGCAGCGCCACGTTCTCCACGCAGGTCAGCTCGGGCACGAGCTGGCCGAACTGGAAGACGAAGCCGAACTCGCCGCGGCGCAGGGCGCTGCGCTCGGCGTCGCTCATCGCGGTCAGCTCCCGTCCCTGGTACAGCACCTGGCCGGAGTCCGGCCGCACGATGCCGGCCAGGCATTGCAGCAGCGTCGACTTGCCGGAGCCGGAGGGCCCCATCACGGCGACGACCTCACCGGCCCGTATCGCGAAGTCGGCGCCGTCCAGGGCCGGGGTGGGCCCGTAGGCCTTGTGCAGGCCGACGGCTTCCAGCAAACGGTCCGTGGTGGTCATGCGCGTACCTCCGCCGAGAGTCGGTCCAGTCGTGAAGTGGTGAGTTCCAGCCACCGCAGGTCCGCCTCGAGGTGGAACAGGGCGTGGTCGCAGACCAGGTGGTCCGCGAGGTCGCCGTCGCGCTTGCGGACGGTCAGTTCCCGCATCAGGCGCAGGTGCTCCGAGCGCTGGGTGTCGAGCAGGTCGGCGGCGCTGCGGCCGGTCAGCAGCGCGAGGACGACCTTGGTGTAGAGGGTGCTCTGAAGGTAGGGCTCGGGCTTCTCCGGTTCCGCGAGCCACTTGCCGACGTCGGTGATGCCTGCGTCGGTGATCGCGTACCGCTTGCGTTCCGGGCCGCCGCCGGCCTCGATGCCGTCGACCTCGACGAGCCCGTTCTTCAGCAGCCGCGCCATGGTCGAGTAGACCTGACCGTAGTGCAGCGGGCGGTCGTGGCCGAACTTGTGGTCGAATTCCCGTTTCAGGTCGTAGCCGTGGCGGGGGCCGGACTCCAGGAGCCCGAGCAGGGTGTGGCCGATGCTCATGCGAAGGACTCTACACGAGGCGTATACACGCAGTGTATAGATCTTGTGCATAGTGACGAGGGTGTGACACAACCGTCTCCGACCTGCGCTGATCGGGCGTTCCCCTCCAGGCCGCTACGTGGCGCGGAGTTGCGGTGCCGAGTCGTTCCCCACCGTGAGCAGTGTGCGCGGGGTTTTGGTGGTTACTGGGGTTTTAGGCGTGTTGTCGTCGTGGTGAGTCCGGTTTCGGCGAGGCAGCCGTCGATGAGGTCGCTGCGGTACTGGATCTTTCGGAGGCCGCGGCGAAGTGCGCGGATGAGGTGCTCGGGGTCGGCGAATGCGGTGTTGGCCTGGCAGCTGCGTCGCAGCAGTGACCAGATGCCCGCGACCGGGTTCAGGTCGGGTGCGTAGGGCGGCAGGTAGTGGACCGTGAGCCAGTCCTGGCTGTCGATGAAAGCCCGCATGCGAGCGTCCTTGCGCCCGTTCAGGTTGTCCCAGATGAGAACGATCGGGCCAGCGAGCTGCCGGTGTGCTGTGATGAGCAGGTCGCGGTAGTCGGTCCAGGCGAAGCTGCGCCGGCCGCCGCGTTTGTGGTCCTCGTGCCGTCTGCACACCGGGCGGGGTCGCGCTCCGACCCAACTCCGCCCCCAGAATGGCCTTCCCCGGTCCGGGAGCGGTCCAACAGAGGAGGCTACGGCGTCCACATCGTCGGGCCGACCCCACGCCATTCGACAACCTCGCCGCTGTACAAGTCAGCTATCCGCAGTGGGAGCCCAGCGCGGCGCACGAGCGCGACCAGGTCTCGCGGAGCGTATGCGAGGCCAAGGACTTTCCCGTCGTAACGCACACGGCGTCCCCCGCTACCCGTCGGCGGGTACACGATCACACGGCAGTTCATGCGGCTAGCGTGACCCCAGCCACGAGCAGTCGCATGCTGGTAGCGCAGCCCCGTCCACGCGGGAGACGTCACAGGGAGGGGCCGCCCCTCACTCGGCTGCGGCGACTAGCTTGCGGCCCCCTGCAGGCCCGCGGAGGCTAGATGCAGCGCCGAGGGTTTGTCCACCTCACCCAAGACGTCCTTCGGCCGAGGGCCAGGCCCCTGCCGTGCGAGAGGCGGGGCCTGGCCTACATCTTCAGCGCTCGGCAACGAGCCTTTGCGGGCATTCTGGAAAAGCGAGCCTGCCCGACGTGCCTCCACACGCCCGCAAGACCGACCGGGAAGAAGGGGCCCCCACCGCCGCGGCTGCGCGGTGAGGGCCTCGCAATTTCCCGGGGGCGGGCGCACCATTTAAGTGCGGCCTCGTCGCCGTCCTTCCCTGACTAGAGGCGGGGCCGCCCGCAAGTGTCCGCCCGACTGGTCGTGTGAACCATCCACGAGGCCCGGGCCCCAGCCGGGCGGGCTCAGCACTCGATAGAACCTCCAGCCTGCGGACCGCCCACCCACCTCCTACGAGCCCAGCCGACTCCATGGATCTTCGCGCTGCCCTCGGAAACCCCTACTTCGAGGGTTTCAGCCGGGGCGATGCGAGGTAAGGCGATCTGCCGGAGCCGCCCGTTTCGCCCCCCGACCGGGCGGTTCCCCGAGGGCTCCCCTCTCTCGGCGGTCAGCGCCTTGCAGGCCGCGGTCTGCTCCACTCGGGCCCCGGTCGGTGAGGAGGACGTGATGGACGAGAACACCCGCGTGCATCTCCCCGGAAAGAAGGTCCCGGTCAGCGGCATCTATGAATGCACCTGCGGCCAAGGCCACCGCTTCGTCAGCACGGATGTGGAGGGCCACACCTTCCCATCGGTCCCGAAGGACTGCTCCGGCATCGGCTGGAATCTGCTAATCCCCGCCCACGCGGAGCGAAGCCCCTAGGTCCCCCAAGCAGCCCGCCCGGTTACGTGGTGAGGGCCGGGCGGGCGCCCTGCGCGGCCCCGCCGAACATGGACCCGTCTGACGCGTCGGCACTCATCCCCGGATGCAGAGCGGCTCATTGGGCCGGCGCTTCATTAGACGGAGGGGTTCGACAGCGATGCCATGATCCGGATCGACAGGTTTTGCGGGGGCCGGGCGCACCCGACCACCTACCGGATGAGTCTGTTCGTGCCGGACCCCGCGTGTGACCTGGCTACGATCGCCTTGATCATTGTGGGCTTGATCCTCTTTGACGGACACCTGAGATCAGGGGTTTGCGCCCCGGAAGGAAGATGTCTGTCATGGAGAGCATGGGGAAGAAGAAGCCGC
>NZ_JBEXSX010000115.1:0-14474 GCF_040613835.1 Streptomyces sp. NPDC006207
GTTCCCACTCTGCGTCTGTCAGATCACCCCGCCCCATGTCCACATCAACGACCTGGACGGCGAGTAGTCACATGATCGGGCGGACAAGTCCTAGTCGACCGGCAGGACGTCCGGCGAGATCGCCGCCGCGCGCGCCGCGGCCGCGGTCATCCGCCGGATGTGGTGGCGGCGGCAGAGCACCTCGTAGCCGATGTCCGCGCCGGGGCGGTTGACGTCGCCGACGACGACCTGCTCGCCCTCGACGACCATCTCCCCGCCCACCGTGCGGGCGTTGTGGGTGGCACGGGCGCCGCACCAGCACAGGGCCTCGACCTGGAGCACCTCGATCCGGTCGGCCATCTCCACCAGGCGCCGGGACCCCGGGAAGAGCTTGGTGCGGAAGTCGGTGGTGATCCCGAAGGCGAAGACGTCCAGCCGCAGGTCGTCGACGATGCGCGCGAGCTGGTCGATCTGGTCCGGGGTGAAGAACTGGGCCTCGTCGACGATGACGTAGTCGGCGCGGGCGCCGCCGGACAGGTGCGTGACGAGGTAGCCGTAGAAGTCGAAGTCGTCGGCGGCCTCGACGGCCTTGGTCTCCAGGCCGAGCCGGGAGGAGAGGACGCCCTCGCCGGCCCGGTCGTTGCGGGTGAAGATCAGGCCCTCCAGGCCGCGTGCCGAGCGGTTGTGCTCGATCTGCAGGGCGAGGGTGCTCTTCCCGCAGTCCATCGTTCCGGAGAAGAACACGAGCTCAGGCATGAGGAGGCGGCGGCCTTTCGGGGCGGTGGTGGGCGGTGGGCAGGGAGGGCGGTGCGTCAGGTGCGGACTTCCAGCAGCGGCACCAACTGCTCCACGGGGGTCATCGAGCCGTGCAGGCCGACCATGGTGGACTCCCCCGGCTCGGAGCGGGTGGCGACGATCGCGACGTCGTCCCGGGCGACGGCGACGACGTCTCCGATGCGGCCGAGCACCCGGTCCTCCACGACGGGCCCGAACCAGCCCGCGGCGACCGCCTCTTCACGGGAGGCCACCCACATCTGCTCGCCGAGCACCTCGCTCCACACCGCGTGCACGTCGGCTGCGGCGCCTGGCACGGCGTAGACATGACGGGCCCGGGCCTCGCCGGCGAGGACGGCGACGCCGGCGCGCAGCTCCCAGTCCTCGTCGAAGTCGATCCGGGACTCCGGGTCGAAGGGGATGTCGATCATGCCGTGGTCGGCGGTGATGTAGAGCGCGCTGCGCGGCGGGAGCTGCTCGGCGAGCCGCTGGGCGAGCCGGTCGGCCATCATCAGCTGGCCGCGCCAGGCGTCGGAGTCGACCCCGTGCCGGTGGCCCATGGAGTCCAGCTCGCTGTAGTACGTGTAGACCAGCGCCCGGTCGGTCGCCGCGAGCCGCTCGGCGGTGAGGTCCATGCGCTCCTCGCCGCTGAGCCGCCCGTGGAAGGTGCCGCCGCTGAGGGCGATCTTCGTCAGCGGGGTGTGCTGGAAGGTCGGCGAGGTGACCTGACAGGTCTCGATGCCGGCGGCCTGGGCGAGCTGGAAGACCGTGGGGTACGGCTGCCAGACGTACGGGTCGGTCCACGGCTGCCATCGCAGCTGGTTCATCAGCTCGCCGGTGTCCGGGTTCAGCACGGTGTACCCGGCCAGGCCGTGCGCGCCGGGCGGCAGCCCGGTGCCGACGGAGGCGAGCGAGGTCGCGGTGGTGGAGGGGAAGCCCGCGGTGATCGGCCGGCCGCTGCCGGTGGCCGAGCCGGCGATCAGGGAGGTGAGGAACGGCGCCTCGTCGGGATGCCGGCGGATCAGCTCCCAGCCCATGCCGTCGACGAGGAACACGCAGACCCGGTCGGCGGGCACCAGGTCGAGCGCCGTCCGCGGGGCGCCGGTGATGCCGAGCCCGGCGGCGACCGCGGGCAGCAGGTCGCTCAGGGAAGCGCTGCCGTAGCGCGGGGCGGGTGCGGCGTACGGATCGAGCGGTTCGTAGGACGGGGCGGGATGGACCATCAGGAGGCCGCGCCCGCGGTCGCCTCGGAGAGCGCCTGTGCGAAGGCGAGGGCCTGGCGGACGGTCTCGGGGCCGTCGCCCGCCTCGCTGACCCGCAGGCTCAGGTCGTCGGCGCTGGAGGAGCCGGTGTAGCCGTGGTCGGCCTCGCAGTTGGGGTCGCCGCAGGCGGCGGGCTCCAGGTCGATGCGGCTGACCGCGCCCCAGCCGATGGTCAGCACGACCTCGCGGGGCAAGGTGCCCGGGGTGTACGACTCGGGGTTGGCGACGACCCGGCTCAGCACGACCGACGAGATCCGCTCCAGCTTGACCGACTCGGTGGAGGTGGTGGCGTAGGGGCTCGGGGAGGTGTCGTCGGCGCTCTGCTCGTCGGTGTGGCTGACGATGAAGCGGGTGCTGGTCAGGACCAGGACGGTGACGTGCCGGCGGACCTCGTTCGCGTCGAAGGTGGTCTCCTGGTGGACCAGGTACGAGGCGACCGCCTCCCCACCGACGGAGGCCTCCACGGCCTCGGCCACGAGGGCGGGGTAGTAGCCGCTGCGCTCGATCGCCGCGCGCAGCCCCTGGGTCGTCGTACCGGTCTTCGCCATGGCGACCATCCTAGTGCGGAGCACGTGTTCAGAAGGACGACAGTGCACGAGGCCCGAGGTCCGTGCGGGCCGGGGGGCGCGCGAGGCGCACGGAGGCGCCGAGCACGGTGAGGCCGGCGGGGGCCACCACGACCGGTTCGAGGTCGACGGAGACCACCTCGGGCAGGTCGTCGACCAGCCGCGACACCCGCAGCAGCAGCTCCTCCAGGGCGCCGGTGTCCACCGGCTCCGCGCCGCGCCAGCCGAACAGCAGCGGGGCGGCCTTGATGGAGCGGACCAGCTCGGCGACGTCCCGGTCGGTGGCCGGGACCAGCCGGTGCGCCATGTCGTCGAGGAGTTCGGAGGGGGCGCCGGCGATGCCGAAGGAGAGCACGGCGCCCGCGGCCGGGTCGACGGTGGCGCGTACGACCGTGTCGACGCCGCGCGGTGCCATGGCCTGCACGACCAGGTGCAGCTCCTCCGGCTTGCCCAGCCGGGCGGTCAGCTCCTCGAAGGCGCGGCTGATGTCGTCGGGGCCGGCGATGTCCAGGCGTACGCCGCCGAGGTCGGCGCGGTGCCGCAGGTGGGGCGCGGTGGTCTTGAGGGCGACCGGGTAGCCGAGCCGCCGGGCCGCCTCCAGGGCCGCGTCGATCCCGGGGGCGGGCAGCGTGGGCCGGACCGTGATGCCGTAGCGGGCCAGCAGGGCGGCGGCCGCGGAGTCGTCGAGGGGGACGCCGTGGGTGTCCCCGACGGGCTCCGCCGCCTCGTCGAGCAGCCGGGTGACGTCCTGGCAGGCGCCCGCCTCGTCGACGTCCTCGAACTCCGGCACCCTGCCGGGAACCTGGGCGTCCCTGCGCCACTGGGCGTACGCGGCGGCCCTGGCCAGTGCCTTCACGGCGCGCTCGGCGGCGCCGTACGCGGGGATGCGGACGGCGGCGAGGCGGGTGGCCATGGCCTCCAGGGCGGTGTGGACGATCACGACGGGCTTGCCGGTGCCGGCCTCGTCCGCGGCGGCGTGGAGGGCTTCGGCCAGCGCGGGGTCGTCGCTGCTCGCGGGGGCCTCGCCGAGGTCGGAGCCCACGCGCGGGATGGCGGTGACCACGACGGCGTCGTGGGCGGGGTCGGCGAGGGCGGCGGAGAGGGCGGCCCGGAAGTCCTCGGGGCCGGCGGCCGTGGTGAGGTCGAGCGGGAGGCCCGGTTCCAGCCCGGCGGTGAGGCAGGCGTCGTAGGTGAGCAGGCCGAGCGACTCCGAGTTGCCGAGGACCGCGACGCGGGGGCCCGCGGGCAGCGGGCGGCAGGACAGCAGCAGTCCGGTGTCGAGGAGCTCGGTGACGGTGTCGGTGCGGATGACGCCGGCCTGCCGCAGCAGGGCCGAGACCGTGCTGTCCGCGATGCGGGCGGGGGGCACCGCGTGTCCGGGCGGGGCGGCCGCCGAGTGCCGGGCGCCCTTGACGACGACGACCGGCTTGACGGCGGCGGTGCGCCGGGCGAGGCGGTAGAACTTGCGCGGGTTGCCGAGGGTTTCGAGGTAGAGCAGGGCGACGTCGGTGGCCGGGTCGTCGTACCAGAACTGCAGGATGTCGTTGCCCGAGACGTCCGCCCGATTGCCGGCGGAGACGAAGGACGACAGTCCGGCGCCGCGCCGGCGCAGCCCGGACAGCAGGGCGATGCCGATGGCGCCGGACTGGGTGAACAGGCCGAGCCGTCCGGCGTCCGGGGTCTGCGGCGACAGCGAGGCGTTGAGCCGGACGTCCTCGGCGGAGTTGAGGATGCCGAACGCGTTGGGGCCGATGACGCGCATCCCGTACGAGTGGGCCTGCCGCACCAGTGCGCGCTGCCTGCGGCGGCCCTCGGCGCCGGACTCGGCGTAGCCGGAGGAGATCACCAGCAGGCCCAGGACGCCGTGCCGGCCGCATGCGTCGACGGCCTCGGCGACGTCGTCGGCGGGCACGGCGATCACGGCGAGGTCCACGGTGTCGGGGATCTCGGCGACGGAGCGGTGGGCGGGGACGCCCTCCGGGTCGAGGGTGCGCAGGTCCTCGGGGAAGGAGCGGTTCACGGCGTGTACGCGGCCGGTGTAGCCGCCCGCGACGATGTTCCGGAGCACTCCGCGGCCGACGCCGCCCGGCCGGCGGCCGGTGCCGATGACGGCCACGGAGGCGGGGGCGAGCAGTCGCTGGACGGAGCGGGCCTCGGCGCGCTGCTCGCGGGCGCGCATGACGGCGAGGGACTGCTCGGTGGGCTCCAGGTCGCATTCGAGCCGGACGACGCCGTCGGTGAAGCTGCGCTGCTGGGTGTAGCCCGCGTCGGTGAAGACCTTGATCATCTTGCGGTTGGAGGGCAGCACCTCGGCGATGAAGCGACGGATGCCGCGCTCGCGGGCCACCGCCGCGATGTGCTCCATCAGGGCGGAGGCCACCCCGCGGCCCTGGTGCGCGTCCTGGACCAGGAAGGCGACCTCGGCCTCGCCGTCGTCGGTGCGGTCGTAGCGGACGGTCGCGATGAACTCGCCGCCGACCAGGGCCGCCAGGCCGACGCGGTCACGGTAGTCGTGGTGGGTGAAGCGGTGCACGTCCCGGTCGGAGAGCCGGGGGTAGGGCGCGAAGAAGCGGTAGTACTTGGACTCGTCGGAGACCTTCTCGTAGAAGCTGACCAGCCGTCCCGCGTCGTCCGGCGCGATGGGCCGGACGTGGGCGATCCCGCCGTCGCGCAGGACCACGTCCGCCTCCCAGTGGACCGGGTAGTCGCGCTCTGCGGCGGACGGCGTCGTCATGGCCCAAGCGTACGGGCACCTGCCGGTCGCGGGACCGGTGCGACGATGTGGGGACGGACCGGTGTCCGAGGCATGGCAGACTGGTCTAGACCTCCCAGGAACGACCCGAAGGGCAACACCATGGCTGAGCGCCGCGTCACCATCGGCTGGGCCGAGGGCCTGCACGCACGTCCCGCTTCGATCTTCGTCCGCGCCGCCACCGCCGTGGGCGCCCCCGTCACCATCGCGAAGGCGGACGGGGCCCCGGTCAACGCCGCCTCGATGCTCGCCGTGCTGAGCCTGGGCGTGGCCGGCGGCGAGGAGGTCGTGCTGGCCTCCGACGCGGAGGGGGTGGACGCCGCTCTGGACAGCCTCGCCAAGCTCGTCTCCGAAGGCCTGGACGAACTCCCCGAGACCGTCTGACAGCGCGCGGAGCCGCGGTGCGGCAAAAGGGGCGGGCCTGCGCGTGAAATCCGGCCGGATTTCGCGGACCCGCCCCTTCGCCATTGCGAGGTCATTTTCGGGCAGCGCGCAGCACAATAGGGCACGGAAATACCCCGCGCACAATTCCCCAAGTTGTATACGGCACTTCTGTTAAACCCGGCCGCGCGAAGTGTGTACGGCGTGTTTCCGATTCCTCACCGCGCCGCGGCGCCGCGCCCCGTGCTCTCCGGACGGCGCAGCCGGTGCACCGCCGTCGCCCGCTCCACATGGGCCGCCATCAGCCGCCGGGCCCGCTCCGCGTCACCGCGTGCCACCGCGTCCACGACCGCCCCGTGCTCCTCCCAGGACTCCACGGCCCGCCCAGGGGTGTCCACCGCGTACACCCAGGCGATCTTGTGCCGCAGCTGGGTCAGCAGCGCCACCAGGGTCGGGCTGCCGGAAGCCTGGGCCAGCGTCTCGTGGAACCAGCCGTCCAGCGCGGGCAGGTCGGACAACTGGCGCCGGAGGGAACGTTCCTGGCCCAGCCGGACGAGCCCGCGCAGCACCTTCACATGGGCCTCGGTGCGCCGCTGCGCCGCCCGCGCGGCGCCCAGCGGCTCCAGCAGGGCACGGATGTCCAGCAGGTCGGCGGCCTCCTGCTCGGTCGGCTCGGCCACGGACGCCCCGGCGTGCCGGCGGGTCCGCACGAAGCCCTCGGACTCCAGGGTGCGCAGCGCCTCGCGCACCGGGACCCGGGACACCCCGTAGCGCTTGGCCAACTGCTCTTCGGTCAGCCGGCTCCCCGGCGCGAAGAACCCGCTGATGATGTCGTCACGGATCGCGGTGCACACCGCCCGGGCCGAAATCGGGCGGCCCGCGCCGCCGGCCCCCTTCACGTACGACCCCACATCGCAGGTTCCTTTCGGTGCGCGCCGACGGCCGTCCTTTAATCCCCGTGTAACGGAGGAGCCGGCGTTTCTGCCGCGACTCTATTCCAGCACGCCGCCGATTCCGACGGCTGCCCTGAATTCATGGAGCATTTTTGGACACCCCGCGGCCGGGAAGCGCCGGCATGCCGAAGGCCCCGGCGGGGGAACCGGGGCCTTCGTGTGGGGGGAGGGGAATGGCTCAGATGCGGACGCCCTTGGAACGCAGGTACGCCAGCGGGTCCACGTCGGCGCCGTAGGACGGTGCCGTACGGGCCTCGAAGTGCAGGTGCGGCCCCGTCACGTTGCCGGTGGCGCCCGACAGGCCGATCTGCTGCCCCGCGGAGACGGTCTGGCCCACGGACACGCCCAGCGAGGACAGGTGGGCGTACTGGGTGTACATGCCGTCCGCGTGGCGGATCACGACGTTGTTGCCGTAGGAGCCGCCCCAGCCCGCCTCGACGACGGTGCCCGCGCCGGCGGCGTGCACCGGGGTGCCGACGGAGGCCTGGAAGTCCACGCCGGTGTGGTAGCCGGAGGACCACAGGCTGCTGGTCGCGTGGTAGGGCGTGCCGATGGAGCCGGCGACCGGCAGCATCCAGCCGCCGAGCGTGCCGCGGCCCTTGGCGGCGCTCCGGGAGGCGTGCGCGGTGCCGCTCTCCCGGGCCGCCTTGGCCTTGGCCGCCTTGGCGGCGGCCTCCTTGGCGGCACGCTCACGAGCGGCGCGCTTGGCGCGCGCGACAAGGACGTCGTGGCGCTTCTGCGCGACGACGGCGGCCCGGTGCTGGGCCGAGGCCTGGTCGGCGAGGTGCGCGGCGAGGTCCCCGGCGACCGCGGCGCAGCGGGCGAAGGCGGAACCCTCGGCCCTGGCGTCGGCAGCCGCGGCGGGCACGACGAACGCGCCGGTGGTGACGGTGGTCAGCGCGGCGGCGCCGGCCAGGGTGGAACGTATGGAGAACGACGCCATGGGCAGGCGGGGATCCTTTCCTTCCTTCTCGCCTACCGGGTTAGCTGACGGGTTCGGAGCAGGAAGGTCTCCTACGGGCGGCGGCAGGCCGCCCGATTCACCCCAGGGACATCTCAGGTGGGTCCCCGGCTCCCCAGGCTCACGCCTGACGGGGACTCGGCGATCGTTGCTCCGGTGCCGCGGGAGGCGGCTGCTTCCGCCGGGCAACCCGAGGACGTTAACCAGGCGTTGCTCCCGGTTCCAAAAAAATCCGGCAATATGTGCGGGATGCCACACCGGCCGCCAACCGGTCGCAACCGTCCGCAATACCGCGATGCCGCAGCTCCCCGGCGGTGCGCACCCCTCCCGGAAGCCCCCGCACGGCCGTGGCGCGGGCCGCGGTGACCGGCGTCACCGTCCGGCCCGGCCGAACGGGACCCGGTGGCGGCACCGCGTACGTAGGGTCACGGGGTGACCACGACACCAGGGGCGGCCACCGACGCCGCCCGCGCCGCCGAGGACTTCCTGCGCGCCTTCCACGACCGGATGCCCGGCCGTCAGTCGGAGGGGACCGAGGCCGCCCCCACCCGCGACGGGCGGACGAGTTACGAGGTGCTCGCCGAGCGTGTCGCCGGCGCCCGGCGGGTCCTGGACCTCGGCTGCGCGGACGGCGCCCTGCTGGAACTGCTCGCCGGGCGCGGGGCCGAGGTTCCCGCCGGCGTCGACCTGTCGGAGGGCGAGCTGGCCCTCGCCCGCCGGCGGCCCGCGCTGGCCGGCGCCGACCTGCGGCAGGGGCGTGCGCAGGAGCTGCCCTTCGCCGACGGCTCCTTCGACGCCGTGGTCTCCCACATGGCGCTCATGCTGATGTCGGACGCCGACCGGGTCGTGGCCGAGGCCGCCCGGGTGCTCGCACCGGGCGGCACGTTCGCCGTCGCCGTCGGCGGCGGGCCCGTCCCCGGCGAGGCCGTGGAGCTCTTCCTGACGCTGGCCGTGCCGTACTTCAAGGCGGCGCAGCGGCGTCTTCCGCGGCTGGGCGACCGCAGGACACGGAGCCGGGAGGGGCTCGACGGGCTCCTCGCACCCCTCGGCTTCGCACCGCTGTCCTGGGAGACGGTCGTCATCGGCATGGACGGGACGCCCCACGAGGTCTGGTCCGCCCTCACCGGGACGTTCTACGACATGGAGGTCCTGGACGAGGAGCCGGCCGAGGAGCTGCGCGCCGTGTTCCTGGACCGGGCCGCAGGCCTGAGCGGAGCCGGCGGACGCGTTCCGTGCGGCATGCGGATCAACGTGGCGGCGGCCCGGCTGGACCGCTGAACGGGTAGCCCCGCGCACCGCGGCCCCGGGTGCCGCAAGGGCATCCGGGGCCGCGGTGCGGAGCTACCGGTCAGCCGCCCGTGACGACCTCGACCGGGCCGATGCCCAGCTCGCGGATCGGGTCCGCGATGACGGAGGCGTCGCCGACGAGGACGACCACGAGCCGGTCCAGGGGGAAGGCGTTGACGGCCGCGGCCGTCGCCTCCACCGTGCCGGTGACGGCCAGCCGCTCGTAGAGCCGGGCCTGGAAGTCGTCCGGCAGGGACTGCTCGACCTGGTCGGCGAAGGTCCCGGCCACCGCCGAGGCGGTCTCGTAGCGCAGCGGCGCGACGCCCACCAGGTTCTGCACGGCGGCGTCGCGCTCCTCGTCGGTGAGCCCCTCCGCCCCCAGGGTGCGCAGCACCTGCCAGGTGTCGGCCAGCGCGGGCGCGGTGACGTCGGTCGCCACGGACCCGCTGATGCCGAGCAGGGAGACGCCGGTGCCCTCGGGCGTGGACAGCAGCACCTGGCCGAAGGCCCGCACGCCGTAGGTGTAACCCTTCTCCTCGCGCAGGACGCGGTCCAGGCGCGAGGTCAGCGTGCCGCCGAGGCAGTACGTGCCGAGCACCTGGGCGGCCCACACGGGATCGTGGCGGTCCGCGCCGGCGCGGCCGATGAGCACCTGGGTCTGGACGGACCCGGGCCGGTCGACGATCACGACGCGCGCGGTGTCGTCCGCGGTGATCGCGGGCAGCGGGCGGCGCTCGGCGGGCTTGCCGCTCCACTCCCCCAGCGTGTTCTCGAGCAGCGCCTCCAGGTCGATCCCGGTGAAGTCGCCGACCACGACGGCCGTCGAGGTGGACGGCCGTACGTGCGTGTCGTAGAAGGCACGGACGGCGGAGGCGTCGATGCGCGCGACCGTCTCCTCGGTGCCCTGGCGCGGCCGGGAGCAGCGCAGGTCGGCGGCGAACAGCTCCTTGGACAGCGCCATGGCGGCGCGCCGCGCGGGGTTGGCCAGCTCGTGCGGGATCTCGTCGAGGCGGTTGCGCACCAGCCGCTCGACCTCGCCGTCCGGGAACGCCGGGGCGCGCAGCGCGTCGGCGAGCAGGCCGAGGGCCTTGTCGAGACGGGAGGCGGGGACCTCCAGGGAGACCCGCACGCCGGGGTGATCGGCGTGTGCGTCGAGGGTGGCCCCGCAGCGCTCCAGCTCGGCGGCGAACTCCTCGGCGGTGTGCTTGTCGGTGCCCTCGGACAGGGCCCGGGCCATGATCGTGGCGACGCCGTCCAGGCCCTCGGGCTCGGCGTCGAGCGGCGCCGTGAGCAGCACCTCGACGGCGACGACCTTCTGGCCGGGGCGCCGGCTGCGCAGCACCGTCAGCCCGTTGGGCAGCGTGGACCGCTCGGGGGCCGGGAAGTCCCAGGGCTTGGGCTGTCCCGGCCGTGGCTGCGGGTGGAACGTCATGGTGGTGTGGACGTCGGTCACTGGTCCGCGCCCTCCTCGTCCTCGTCGGAGTCCTCGCCGGACGCGTCCGGCGAACCCGTGGGCTCGTAGACCAGCACGGCGCGGTTGTCGGGCCGCAGGGTGGCCGCGGCGACGGCGCGCACCTCGTCCGCGGTGATGTCCAGGATGCGCTTGACGGCGGTCAGCGCGAGCTGCGGGTCGCCGAACAGCACGGCGTACCGGCACAGTTCGTCGGCACGGCCGCCGACCGTGGCGAGCCGGTCCAGCCACTCGCGCTCGAGCTGGGCCTGCGCCCGCTCCATCTCCTCCGGGGTCGGGCCCTCCTCGGCGAAGCGGGCCAGTTCCTCGTCGACGGCGGCCTCGATGGTGGGCACCTCGACGCCGCTGGACGTCTTCACGTCGAGCCAGCCGAGCGACGGCGCCCCGGCCAGCCTCAGCAGGCCGAACCCGGCCGCGACGGCGCTGCGGTCCCGGCGCACCAGGCGGTTGTGCAGCCGGGAGGACTCACCGCCGCCGAGGACGGTCAGCGCCAGGTCCGCGGCGTCGGACTCGCGGGTGCCGTCGTGCGGCAGCCGGTAGGCGGCCATCAGGGCGCGCGAGGGGACGTCCTCCTCGACGACCTCGCGGAGCTCCCCGCCGATCACCCCGGGGAGTGAACCGTCACGGGGCGCCGGCTTGCCGTCGTGGGACGGGATGGTGCCGAAGTACTTCTCGATCCAGGCCAGCGTCTGCTCCGGGTCGATGTCCCCGACGACCGCGAGGACGGCGTTGTTCGGAGCGTAGTAGGTCCGGAAGAAGGCGCGCGCGTCCTCCAGGGAGGCGGCGTCCAGGTCCGCCATCGAGCCGATGGGGGTGTGGTGGTACGGGTGGCCGTCCGGGTACGCCATCGCGGTCAGCCGCTCGAAGGCGGTGCCGTAGGGGACGTTGTCGTACCGCTGGCGGCGCTCGTTCTTGACCACGTCACGCTGGTTGTCCAGGCTCTGCAGGTCCAGTGCGGACAGCAGGCTGCCCATGCGGTCGGCCTCGAGCCAGAGCGCGAGCTCCAACTGGTGGGCCGGCATGGTCTCGAAGTAGTTGGTGCGCTCGAAGCTGGTGGTGCCGTTGAGGGAGCCGCCGGCGGACTGGACCAGTTCGAAGTGGCCGTTGCCCTTGACGTTCGCCGAACCCTGGAACATCAAGTGCTCGAAGAGGTGGGCGAGTCCGGTACGGCCCTTCACCTCGTGGCGGGAACCGACGTCGTACCAGAGGCAGACCGCGGCGACCGGGGTGAGGTGGTCCTCGGAGAGCACGACGCGCAGGCCGTTGGCCAGGCGGTGCTCGGTCGCGGTGAGGCCGCCGGATTCTGCCTCCGGCGTGGCCGTGTGACCCATGGGCAAGCTGTCCTTCCGGTCGCGTACTCGTTGTTTTGTGCTGAGACCTGCCACTCTAGGCAGCGGACAAACGGCCCGCGAAGTTCCCGTCACCGCCACGTATGAGGCGGGGGGGTGGTCCGGGCTGTCGGTGGGGCGGTCCACAATGGTCCGCGACAGTCCCGTGTCCTTATCCGATGAGGTCCAGCCGAAGGAGCAGCGCCCTGATGGCCCGCCGCACCACGAAGACCCCGCCGCCGGACGATTTCGAGGAGCGCATCCTCGACATCGACGTCGTCGACGAGATGCAGGGGTCCTTCCTCGAGTACGCCTACTCGGTCATCTACTCGCGCGCCCTCCCGGACGCCCGCGACGGGCTCAAGCCGGTGCACCGGCGGATCGTCTACCAGATGAACGAGATGGGGCTGCGCCCCGAGCGCGGCTTCGTGAAGTGCGCCCGCGTCGTCGGCGAGGTGATGGGCAAGCTCCACCCGCACGGCGACTCCTCGATCTACGACGCGCTGGTGCGCATGGCCCAGCCGTTCTCGATGCGCGTGCCGCTGGTCGACGGCCACGGCAACTTCGGCTCGCTCGGCAACGACGACCCGCCGGCCGCGATGCGGTACACGGAGTGCCGCACGACGCCCGCCGCGATGCTGATGGTCGAGTCGATCGACGAGGACACCGTCGACTTCACGCCGAACTACGACGGCCAGGAGCAGGAGCCGGTGGCCCTGCCCGCCGCCTACCCGAACCTGCTGGTCAACGGCGCCTCGGGCATCGCGGTCGGCATGGCGACCAACATGCCGCCGCACAACCTGGGCGAGGTCATCGCGGCCGCCCGCCACCTGATCCGCTACCCGAACGCGGACCTCGAGACGCTGATGCGGTACGTCCCCGGCCCGGACCTGCCGACCGGCGGCCGGATCGTGGGCCTGGACGGCGTCCGGGACGCGTACGAGACCGGCCGCGGCACGTTCAAGATCCGCGCCACGGTGGCCGTCGAGGACGTGACGGCCCGCCGCAAGGGCCTGGTGGTGACCGAGCTGCCGTTCGCGGTCGGCCCGGAGAAGGTCATCTCCAAGATCAAGGACCTGGTCGGCTCGAAGAAGCTGCAGGGCGTCGCGGACGTCAAGGACCTCACCGACCGCGAGCACGGACTGCGGCTGGTCATCGAGGTGAAGAACGGCTTCCACCCCGAGGCCGTCCTGGAGCAGCTGTACAAGCTGACCCCCATGGAGGAGTCCTTCGGCATCAACAACGTGGCGCTGGTCGACGGCCAGCCGCTCACGCTGGGCCTGAAGGAACTGCTGGAGGTCTACCTCGACCACCGCTTCGAGGTCGTCCGGCGGCGCAGCGAGTTCCGCCGCGGCAAGCGCCGGGACCGCCTCCACCTGGTGGAGGGCCTGCTGGTCGCCCTGGTCGACATCGACGAGGTCATCTCGATCATCCGCTCCAGCGACAACGCCGCCCAGGCCAAGGAGCGCCTCATCGAGCGCTTCGCGCTGTCGGAGATCCAGACCCAGTACATCCTCGACACCCCGCTGCGCCGGCTGACCCGCTTCGACCGGATTGAACTGGAGTCCGAGCGGGACAGGCTGACCGCCGAGATCGAGGAGCTCACCCGGATCCTGGAGTCCGACGCCGAGCTGCGCAAGCTGGTCGGCGCCGAGCTGGCGGCGGTCGCCAAGAAGTACGCCACCGAGCGCCGCACCCTGCTGATGGAGCCGGGCGCGGCCCCCGTCGCGGCCGTGCCGCTGGAGGTCGCCGACGACCCGTGCCGCGTGCTGCTCTCCTCCACCGGGCTGCTGGCCCGTACGGCGAACGGCGAGGCCCTGGCCCCGGGCGACGGCAAGCGCGTCAAGCACGACGTGATCGTCTCGGCGATCCCGACGACGGCGCGGGCCGACATCGGGATGGTCACCTCCACCGGGCGCCTGCTGCGGATCGCCGTGATCGACCTGCCGATCCTGCCGGAGACCTCCGGTGCGCCGAACCTGGCGGGCGGGGCGCCGCTCGCGGAGTTCCTGTCGCTGGAACCGGACGAGCAGGTGCTCTGCCTCACCACGCTCGACGAGTCCTCGCCGGGTCTGGCGCTCGGCACCGAGCAGGGCGTGGTCAAACGCGTCGTGCCGGACTACCCGGCGAACAAGGACGACCTGGAGGTCATCGCGCTCAAGGAGGGCGACCGCATCGTGGGTGCGGTCGAACTGCGCACCGGCGAGGAGGACCTGGTCTTCATCACCGACGACGCACAGTTGCTGCGCTACCCGGCGGGCCAGGTCCGTCCGCAGGGCCGCCCGGCGGGCGGCATGGCCGGCATCAAGCTGACGGACGGCGCGAAGGTGATCTCCTTCACCGCCGTCGACCCCTCGGCCGACGCCGTGGTCTTCACCCTCGCCGGGGCCCGGGAGACGCTCGCAGGCGCCGAGGAGGGCACGGCCAAGCTCACGCCGTTCGACCAGTTCCCGCGCAAGGGAAGGGCGACCGGCGGCGTGCGCTGCCAGCGCTTCCTGAAGGGCGAGGACATGCTGCTCCTCGCCTGGGCCGGCTGCACCCCGGCCCGTGCCGCCACCTCCACGGGCGCGCCGGCCGACCTCCCGCCCAAGGACCCGCGCCGGGACGGCTCGGGCGTGGCCCTCACCAAGCGGGTCTCGGTGGTCGCCGGCCCGGTGTGACCGGCACGTCCACAGCGCCGAGGGGCGCGGCACCCGGTACGGGTGCGCCGACCTCGTCCTCGGCCACGCGCCCTCCCCGGCCGTCCCCGGCCGCTGCGGG
>NZ_JBEXSX010000116.1:0-14443 GCF_040613835.1 Streptomyces sp. NPDC006207
CCGTGGCTGAAGACGATCGGCTGACCAGTACCCCAGTCCTTGTAGAAGATCTCAACGCCATCCGAGGTAGTGATGGTAGGCATCGACTTGTTCCTTTCTCTTGGTTGAACTTACGCCGGCAAAAACGCCGACGCAGTCAGGCTAGTTTGATACGTGATCAAGAGAACAGAAGGAGCGCGCCACCTCCTTGGCGGCCATTTTCTAGTCATGACGGCCTACTACCGCCAGCGACGGACATGACGCGACGCTCGTCGTATCTCGAAGCCCTGTTGCGCGAGGGTGTGGGATCGCCAACGCAGGGAAGTGCGACGCAAGGTGAGCAGCATCGAATGCTCGCCCCGCCGGGAGATGGCAGCTCCACAGGGTTTCGTGATTCCACGACTACTGACGCTTCTGGAAACGCTTTTGCTGGTGTTCACCGTTGACCGCCATCGAGACCCGGACGTAGACGGTAGACGCAACCTCTCCTGTAGCGGTTGCTCACGTGGCGACGAAGCCACGAAAGCCCCTAACGCGCACCTGGCATTCTAAGCTACGGCAAGTTGTCGAGTCGGCCGACGCGGATCTGCTAGCCCGCGAGAATGTTCACCTCGATGGAGCAAAGCTCCGTCGTGCAACCGGCGTATGAATCCGCAGAAATAGGGGCCTGGATTTGATTCGCTTTTATCGGGCATTGTCGGTGCGTCACTGATGTTGATCGATCAGACCTGAGTCGTGGCATTCTGCACGAGGCGTAGGAGTCCTCCCACTCGCGCAGTTTGTCGTTGAAGACCTCGGCGTCGTCGATGATGACGCCGTCGAATAGTCGGTGGAAGTCCTCAGCGTCGATGCGGTGGGAGCGTTCGAACTTGCCGTTCAGACGCCGGCTGCGGGGCGTCGGCTTCGGAGACGACGGACTGGACCTCGGACAGGCCGTGGGCTCCAGCGGCCGGCGGAACGTGGCCAATTGCTCGTCCAGATGCCGCGACACACTGACATGAGATTTGTTCAGCTGTGTCACGCCGAGGGGCTCGGCGAGCCAGCCCACCCGGCGAGTGGACACGCCCAGCAGGTAGGCAGTGGCCACAACCGAGATCAGAGTCTGTTCGGCCCGACGGTGGCGTTCCAGCAGCCCGTACGGGAGGTAACTACCCCGCCGTAGCTCGGGGATGGCCAGTTCGACAGTGCCGGCCCTGGTGTCCCACACACGAAGGCGCAGCCGTCCTCGTTTGGTAACAGATGAGTCCTCGGCAGGTCACTATGACCGTCAGTCCGTCGGCATTTTGGCAGGCATATTCTTTCCTGGGTCCATGTGGAGCCACCGCATCCGCTGGTTGGACGTCGCCCAGCAGCATGAACGAGGCTGTCATCTCAAGGAATTGGCGGAAGTCTGGTCGGATGCTCGGCATGTGCTTGACGCTCAAATTCCATTTGCCCCTGACGTCAGCGCTGACCTACTGTTTGCGCAGTGCCCGGCGCTTGAAGCCTGATTGGCGCCACGCGGTTTATGTGCACGCGTGAATTCGACGCAGCAATTCCTGGCTCTGGTTCAATTTCTCCTGCGGCGCCGGCACAGCCACTGAAAAGATAGAAAACTGAGAAGGTGTAGTATGCCCAGCAACCGTCGTCAAGCCACCGCCGTCGTTATCGGCCTCGCCGTCGCGTTCCTCACGACCGCGTGCGGATCGTCCGGTACCACCTCTAGTGCGGCAGCGAATGGTTCGTCCTCGGCCGATGCCGCGTCCGGCGTCACCCCCTCGGCCTCGACGAGCGTTCCCGGCGACTCCGACGACATCTTGAAGGCGTGCACCGTGAAGACGGGTTACGACAACTTCTTCGGGCTGCAGTCGGTCGAGGCCACCCAGGGCGTCGTCACCGTGCACGTAACCCAGGACACCTGCAAGGTGGACGAGAGCGTCATCGAGGACATTGAGTACACCCCCGGCCCGGCCGAGTCGTACACCCTCGACTCCAACGCGTCCATCAGGGTTTTCAAGGAGACCTCGACCAGCTCGACCCCGGAAACGGTGAGTTCGAGCTGGCTGGTGGAGAACAAGGAGGCGCTCGCAACTCACGAGTTCTACCTCGATGTCAACGCGAAGCACCAGGTCATCGCGATGGAGGAGGTCTACCAGCCGTAACAAGTGAGCCGTCGTGCGCAACCTGGACGGCGCAGGCTCGTAGCGGTGTCAAGGACGTGGGCGGCCGGACTGCCGGCTCGCCCGCGGGTCCGGGGAGCCGTCGAGGACCCGGTGAGGATGGATGAAGTGCCGGCCGTGGTGGGAACCGGTGATCACGAACCATCTCGCCGGGCAGACCCAGGAGTAGGAATCCATGGAAAGCACGGTCTCTGACGTCCCCCGTGATTCGGATCGGCGGTCATCCGGTCGGCGCGGACGAACGTGGGGGTCGCTGGGCTGGGGCATCTCGATTGCCGCACCCGCCGCTCTGCTCGTCGTTCGGCTGACGGGACGCGACGCGGGAACGCCGCTCGCGATACCCATGGTGCTCTTTCCCTACTCGACCGTCCTCTGTGTGCTGGTGCTGGCCGCGACGGCCGCCGTCCCTGCTCTGCGGTCCCGATGGGTCGTGGCGGTCGTTGCGGCGCTGGTGATCGTCCACGTAGTGCTGCTTGCACCACGGTTCATACCTGAGCGCAGGCATGTGCCGCCGAAATCCCTTGACTTGCGCGTGGTAACCATCAACGCCAATGGCGGCCGCGTCGATGCGTACGCGCTGGTGGCGTTGGTCCGCACTGAGCGGATCGATGTGCTGGTTGTGGAGCAGATGTCGTCGGGAGGTGAGAGCGCACTCGACAAGGCAGGCCTTGGTGGAGTGATGCCCTACCAAGAACTCCACGCGGAGTACGACTCCTCGATCTACTCACGACACCCGCTGTCTCACGGCGGCGTTACGCATGTGGATACCGCTTGGCCCCAGACCACTGCCGAGGTCTCGGTTGGCGGACGCAGGGTGAATTTCGTGGCTGTTCATACCTATTACCCGCTCGGAGACACACAGCGCTGGACACGGGACATGACCGCCCTTGCCACCCTGGCCCGGCATGCCGACCCGGACAGCGTATTTTCTAGGCGACTTCAACGCTTCTCTCGATCACAGCCCGATGCGGAAGTTGCTCGCGGCCGGGCTCACGGACACCCAAGCCGAACTCGGTCAAGGGTTGGCCCGCACGTGGCCCGTCGGCCGTGCTCTTGTCCCGCCCTTGATCCAACTGGACCACGTGCTGCACGGCTCGGGCCTGGTGGGCGTATCCGCCGGCGAACGCACCGTGCCGGGTACGGACCATCGGGCGGTCGTCGCGGAACTGGCGCTACTCCCTGCAAATGACCAGGTCACTGACCGGACATGAGGTCGGCGGGCGCCCGGCATCCGTGGATGCGCAAGGTCCGGGGGCGGCCACCGCAGATAACTCGTCCAGTCCGCCGTCGCCCTCGGCATTGACCTCGGAGACCCCCGCACCCCTCGGACCAGAGGATCCGCCTCCACCCGAAATATCGGGCAGACGTGGCCGGCCAGCGGCATGCGTACCCCGCTACGGAGGTTGCCGGCCACGCCAGCACTACTCGTCGAGGCGGAGTCCAGCCACTGCAGTGTCGAAGATCGCCTGGTCGTCGGCCCACTGGTCGGACGGCGCGGACAGATAGACTGTGATCTCGCGCTCTCCGGGTTGCCCGAAGCCGATATCGATCGCGTGGAATTCCTGGGTCTTACCTTGGAAGGTGAACTCCCATATTGCTGCCGGCCGCCCTCGCCATTGGGTGTTTTGCATGCGCAAGCGCTTGTAGGCATCCGTGTCCGGGGTCATCTGCGTCTCGACGTCCTTGAGATGCAGGAGCGGATCGGGGCCCGCGAAGTCGAGCGAGGCGACGCGCAGCCCGACCAGTCCCGACGGATCGACGTAGACAAGCTGCCGGCCGTCATTGCTCATCACCTTACGCTTCCACCCGTTGGGCACGGGAATGGCCAAGCCGAGATCCGGCTCCTCGGCCAGGTGGTAGCGCGCAGGGAGTGGAGGCGGGCTGTACGAGCCGGAAGAAGAAGCGGTAGCTGGAGTGACGGGCCGATTGCCGGGAGACCCGGGAGCGGGTGTGGCCGCGAGTGAGCCGGCGCCGCCTTGAGGCACGCCGCGGAAGTGCAGGGCGACGTACAGCCCACCCCCGGCGAGGGCCGCCACCACTACGCTGATGGTGATCCACAGCGGGGCACCCCGACGGTTCACGGGGCGACGGACCACGCGCCACCTAGGCAGCGATGCAGGCAACGGTCCGGTGACCTGCGACGTCAGGGCGCCCCGCGACCCGATCACCGTCTCCGCCCCGCTCTCGGCCTTGAGGGTGGGGGCGTGCAGCATCCGCTCTGTCTCATCCGCCGACAGCCGTCTTTCCGGTTCCCGTACCAGCAGCCCTGCGATCACAGATCCCAAAGGGCCCGCACGGCCCGCTACAGGTATCTCATCGGTGGCGATTGCGTACGCCGTCTCGATGGCCGTGTTCCGCCGGAACGGCGAGCGCCCCTCTACCGCCTGGAACAACGTCACCCCCAGTGACCAGAGGTCTGCCGCAGGACCGGGCGCACCCCCCGTCAATCGCTCTGGTGCCAGAAAGTCGATCGACCCGATCAGCTCACCGGTACGCGTCAGATTCGACATGCCCGACGCTTGTGCGATACCGAAATCCGTCAGCACCACGCGGCCGGTATCCGACAACAGCACATTTCCCGGTTTTACATCCCGGTGCAGCACCCCAGCCGCATGGGCCGCCCGCAATGCCGCGATCATTTCCCGGCCGATTCGCGCCGCCTCCACCGGCGTCAATGACCCGCGCTCCTTCAGCAGATCACCCAATGTGATCGCCGGAACGTACTCCAACACGATGGATGGCAGACCTTCGTCCTCCACCACATCGTGCACCACCACCACATTGGGATGACTGATTCGAGCAGCGCTGCGAGCTTCTCGCCGCGTTCGCTCGAAAAGCATTTCCACATCCTCATCTTCGGATTGCAGATGGGGCGGGTGCAGTCGCTTCACAGCCACCAGGCGTCCGAGCATTTCGTCATCGGCCCGCCAGACGGTACCCATGCCGCCGCGGCCCAGTAGCTCGACGAGCCGATACCGCCCAGCCACCAGGCGTCCGAGGTCGGACATTGCGCGATACTCCTTGGTCATCCGTGGAAAAATTTCGCCGGTCGGCGGGGATCATGAAACGGCGACAACCTGCACCTCCGGCCGGCCTCAGGAGCGGTCGCGCCCAGAGCCGCTTTACGACCTCGCCGGCGACAACAGGGCCTACCACCTCATACGGCACGCTGCCGTCCTCGCCCAGGATTCGCTCGGGTTGAGCCAGGCCGACCCCTCCAGCGTCAGCCCGCAGGGTCTCGAGCTGAAGGGATCCGTCGCAGGCCAAGAGCAACCCCAGCTTCTTGAGGAGGGCGGTGAGCACGTCGGGTTCCGCCCTGCCGAAGTGGCCGGCCTCGAGATCGTTCCGGAGGACGACGTCCAGTGGCACAACTCCGTGCGCCTTGCGCAGCGCCAGCAGATGCGTGGGCACGGGCGCCTTGCACTTTGCGGTGCATTGACCGTGCCACCTGCGATCCCACTCAGCTTGCGGGAGGGGCGGTGCCTCTCGCGTCTGCTCGTCCAGCGCCGATTCGTACTGCGCATACAGCAGGACGGTGAGAGCCGGTGGCGGACCTGCGAGGTGACCCTGAGCAGGCTGGAGAGCTTCGGGCATGTCAAGAACCCGTACGTCACTGAATCCTCCGCGACCCAAGGCTTCAGCCATGCAAGAGGTGGCTTTGCAACGCTCCTCGTGGGGCGAGGCATCCGGATCCATGACCAGCCTGAATCTGCCGGATGGGGCGAGTCCGGTCCGCGAGGCTGAAACTGTCGACGCGACGGTGTCGGCTATGGGGTCGACGAACACCCGCGGCTCCTTGCCTCCGGAGGGCAGGACCGTGGCCGCCGGACCAGCCGGTGGTCAGCGTCAGCAGGGTGGCACGGAGGATCCGAGGCTCCAGGGCGGGGAGCCTCGCCAGCAAAGCTTTCCGTCGTCATATGCCCCTGCCGCCGGCACTCACCGCGAGAAGTGCCGCGGATCGTGCTCTTCCTGCATTCATCTTGTGTCACGCGCGAGAGTTGTCCGGCGTTCTGAAGGGTGCAGCCTCCGGATACGCGTCATCCGCCTTCTTTGCGCCGCCATCGAGAGTTCGACAAGCGCCGAAATTCAACAACACGTCATTAGACACTAGCCAGCCCGACTGGCCCGTAAATAGTACTTCTGCGCCACCTGCAGCCGGTCCCGCGCCGGAACGGGGCGTGGATCGGCCGGCAGGACGCGTGCTGTAGTCGTACCGCACAGACGGTATGCCGAATTCTGTCGTCGATGCCGGCCCGGCGGCACTTCTGACGCTGCACCAAGGGCTGTCCCCCACATAGCTGCTGGTCTGCGGTTGCAAGCGGGCAAGCTCGGTGGATTGGCTACGCGGTCAGGCCGCCTTTTCGGCCATCGTGGCCGGGCCGAGGAGTTCCTCGAGGACGTCCTCCATCGTGACGTAGCCGAGGAGCGTGCCGTCGCTCCCGGTGACCGCGGCGAGGTGGGTGCCCGCGGCCCGCAGGGCGGTGAGCGTGTCGTCCAGCGGGGTGGTGGGGCGGAGCCGGATGAGGGGGTGGAAGGCGCTCCGGGGGTAGGGACGGTCGCGCTCGGCGGCGCCGAGGGTGTCCTTGATGTGGAGGTAGCCCAGGACGCCGCCGTCGGCGCCGGTGACCGGCAGGCGGGAGTAGCCGGACGCGGCGGTGGTCCGCTCCAGCTCGTCTGGCGTGACCCGCTCGCCGACGGTGACCATGCGGCCGGCCGGTACGAGGATCTCGCCCACCGGACGGCTGCCGAGTTCCAGGGCGTCGCGCAGGCGCTCGCCGCCGGTGACGTCGAGCAGGCCGGCGGCGCTGGAGTCCTGGACCAGGCGGGCGAGTCCGTCGTCGGTGAAGACGGCCGCGACCTCGTTCTTCGGCTCGACGCGCAGCAGCCGCAGCAGGGTGTTGGCGAAGGCGTTGATGCCGAAGGCCACCGGGCGCAGCGCGCGGGTGACGTTCACCAGCGGCGGGCCGAGCAGCAGCGCGGCACGCTCGGGTACGGCGAGCGCGATGTTCTGCCAGGCCGCCTGGTCGGAGAAGTCGGTGCGGACTACCAGAGTGAGGTCGGCCTGAGGCAGGCTCCCCAATGAAGGTCTCCCTGACATGTTCCGGCGGTCCGGGGTGGCCCCCGGCCGGGTGCCTCCTACGTAGGTGCGGTGAAGGTAGTGAGCATCTCCGCAACACGGAAGCCCGCCGACGAGTAGACGTGCTCACCCATCATGCTTGAGTACAGGTACGCGGTGGCGGCGCCGACCTCGTGCCCCGCGCGGACGATCTCGGTCGTGATGGCCTGCCCGTTGCCTCGTCGCCGGTGGCCCGGCAGTACGGCGATGTTGAAGACACCCAGTAGATCGCCCGAGACCGCGGCCATTCCCGTCCCCACCGGAACGCCGTCGACCCATGCCAGGTAGTGGGTGATCCCCTCCACCTTCGACAGCTCTGGGGCAGCGAACATGGCGAACGCCTCGCGCGGTACGCCGAAGCCTTCCGCGAGCGCGGTCACGTAGAGGTCGAGCTCGTCGTCGCGTACGCGAAGCATCCGCAGGGAGTCGTTCATCGTCGGCAACGGTGCTCCGGCGTCAGGCCGCCTGATCATGAGCGGTTGCGCGGTGCTGGAGGTCAGGCCGTGCCGAGCCGCCATCTCCGTGACGCGCGGTCCCGGTATGCCGCGCACCTTGATGCTCCAGGGAAGGTCCGCCAGCCCGGCGCCGGCGGCCATCTCCTCGATGGTCTCCGGGCTCGGTTCGAGGTTGGGGCTGATGACCGAGTTGAGCGAGGCTACCGGCGCACCCGAGACGGCCAGGACAGTGCCATCGGGGTGTCGTCTGTTGCAGGCGGTTGCAACGGCCGACAGCACCTCGAAGACGGTCGTGTAGGCATACACGACCGGCCGGAGAGGGTCGTTCATCGGTGTCATGTCCACTTTCAGGGAGTTGAGCGTCGGTCGGAGCGCCGCGCCTGCCGGCCAGGACTCGTGCGGGAGAGCCGCCTTGCGGCAGGACGAATGCGTCCGTCGGAGCACGAGGAAGAGGGACGGCGGTCCCCGTGGGAGCTGCCGTCCGAGTCTCGGCGCGGAACTGCTCCAACCCATCACGTCGTGCCTGGGTGCGGATAGAACGTGGGCGCCAGCAGGCCCGGATATGGCGAGGCCGGCCTACGGGTGAACGCGCTGGCAGAGAGCCGTCGTCGCGACGCGGCGCGCACCAAGTCGTTTCTGCGCCTCGAGGGGATATGTCGTTTGGTACGCAGTTCCCGGGTGCCGTGAGAAGGCCATCCGCTCCTGCCGCGGCGTCTTGCGATGCGTCTCCTGATGGGTATTCGGGTTGAGCCCAGCCTGGGTGGGGCCGACGCGCGGCGTCGTACTGGGGCATGGAGTGGCGGTCCGGGCCCAAGAACCGTTCGGGGTGGCGGGCGCGCGCCATGCTGGGCCCTTGACTCGGCACCGGTTGTGGCGCTCGTGTTCTACGTGCTTCCGGCGACGGCTTCTTACAGTGGTCGAAACACAGGTCCCGGCGGTCCATTGACCGCCCGGTGATCAAGAGCATCGAGCCCTCCGGCAGCCAGCCAACGCTCGGGCAGAGGTGCATTCCCGCTTTCACACCACCGCACAGAGGAACAGAGCCATGCCATCGGCGGAACTCGCCTTCACCAGCGCTGTCTTTGACACCGAGCACATCACCCTTGGCGGTCAGCAGGAAACGATCGTCCGAGGTGGTCGGCACCTGTTCGGACGGCTGCCCGCCGCTTTCGAAGGGGTCAACCAGATAGCCGTCATCGGCTGGGGTTCCCAGGGCCCGGCCCAGGCGCAGAACCTGCGTGACTCCCTCGACGGCGCGGTGAAGGTCGTGGTTGGTCTACGAACCGGTTCGTCCTCCGCGGCTGCGGCTCGCGAAGCAGGGTTCACCGAGGAAGACGGCACTCTTGGCGAAATGTTCGAGGTCATCGCCGCATCGGATATGGTGTTGTTGCTGATCTCCGACGCCGCCCAGGCCGAGCTCTTCCGCGGGGTGTTCCAAGCGCTGCGTCCAGGTGCCACCCTCGGGCTCTCGCACGGTTTCCTGCTGGGCCATCTCTCCGCCGTCGGAGAGGAGTTCCCTCCCGGCGTGGACGTCATCGCGGTGTGTCCCAAGGGCATGGGCCCCTCGGTGCGCGCGCTGTACGTGCAGGGCGCGACCGTCAACGGGGCTGGGATCAACGCCAGTTTTGCTGTGCACCAGGACGTCAGCGGCCGGGCCGTAGAGCGGGCGCTGGGCTGGTCGGTCGCACTGGGCGCCCCCTTCACCTTCCGCACAACGCTGGAGTCGGAGTACCTGTCCGACCTCACCGGTGAGCGCGCGATCCTGCTCGCCGGCGTGCACGGCATCGTGGAGAGCCTGTACCGCCGCTACATCAGCCAGGGGATGACCGGCGCCGACGCCTACCGCCACTCCGTGGAGAGCGTCACCGGACCGATCTCCACGATCATCTCCACCAAGGGCCTCATCGGTGTCTACGAGCACCTCGACTCCGAGGGCAAGGCCGAGTTCGCGGACGCCTACGCCGCGGCCTACCCGGTAGGCATGGAACTCATCGCCGAGATCTACGACGAGGTGAGCCTGGGGAACGAGATCCGCAGCGTCATCCTCGCAGGGCAGCGCCTGTCCCGGTTCCCCATGGGCCGGATCGACCGGGCCGACATGTGGCGGGTAGGTCAGCAGGTGCGGGCCGAACGAGGCGACCATGATGCACCCCTGAACCCCTTCACCGCCGGCGTTTTCTGCGGCGTCATGATGGCCCAGGTCGACTTCCTCATGGAGCAGGACCACCCGTACTCCGAGATCGCCAACGAGTCGGTTATCGAGGCCGTCGATTCCCTCAACCCCTACATGCACGCACGGGGCATTGCGTACATGGTCGACAACTGCTCGACCACGGCCCGCCTGGGAGCACGGAAGTGGGCGCCTCGATTCGACTACCTGCTGACTCAGACGGCCTACCCTGCGGTAGACAGCAAGGAGGTCGACCCGACTGCGTTCGACTCATTCGAAGGCCACGTCGTACACGACATCCTGAGCGTTTGCGCCAAGATGCGCCCGTCGCTCGACATCTTCGTCGCCTGACGTCGACGGTTTGCCGCCTTTGGCGTGGGTCGCGGGCGGCTGTGCGGTCGCCGAGAGACCTCAGTGCCCTCGTGTTCTGCACGCAGCACACGAGGGCAAGGTGAAATAGGGCGGCGCCGCTCGGAATCGGTTTCCCATAAACGTCGGAGGGTAGCAACACCGCCATGATCCGGCGAAGGCTGGAAAGGGCTACCGATCAGCCGTGACAGGCCCGGATTTCAAAGCTGGGTGCGGTGACGGGGCAGGGGTGTGAGTATAACGATCACATCGCGAACACGACACAACACGGATCACCCACACATCGCATACCATACCCAGGTGATCGTCCGCTTAATTGTCCAGAAGGTCCGCGTAAAGCTCTCCGGTATACTCTGCGAATGACTGATCAATTGGTGGGTGGAGCGCCCCAGGACTCCGAGCTGGTACGCGCCGCCCAAGCAGGCGACGCCGGCTCCCTTGGCCTGCTTCTCGCCAGGCATCAGGCATGTATGCGTGCCGTCGCTCTGGCCGTGCTTGGCCATAGCCAGGACGCCGAAGATGCCGTGCAGGAGGCGGCGATCATCGCCCTGCGCCGCATTGGCGACGTCAGAGACCCCAACGCCATCGGCCCATGGCTGCGAATGGTGGTCCGCAACACCTGTCGCGCTCAGCTGCGGAAAATGTCGGCCACACCCATGGCCGAACCTGTGAAGGCCGTCACCCGAGAACGGTTGTGCGATCCCTCCGATCCGGCGGAGATACTCGAAGAGCATGCAATGAGGGACTGGGTTTGGAGTGCCTTGGAGGACCTCCCCCCGAACCTGCGGCTTGTGACCATGCTGCGCTACTTCACCGACGTGCGCGCCTATGACGACATCGCGGCGGTGTGTGGCACGCCGGTCAGTACGGTTCGCAGTCGGCTCCACAAAGCGCGCTCCAAGCTGCTCGATGGGCTGCTCGGCTCTGCCGACCAAGTCCACCACGATGCCACTGCTCTGACAGCGGCGCACCACAAGTTGGCGGAAGACACGTTGGCGTCCGCGCGACAAGGCAAGCTCGCCTGCGTGCTGTCCGACCACTGGTCATCGGAAGCGGACGTGATATGGCCAACCAGCAAACGGACGGGCATCGACTACCTGCAGGTCGCTTGGGACAACAACGAGGCCATCGGCGTGCAGCAGCACCTCCGGAACGTGGTGGCCAGCAGGCAAGTAGCCATCTACGAAGCCGCTCTGATCAACCCCCCGGAGGATCCTTTCCACTGTCCGCCCGGGATCGTATGGGTGATGTCCCTGGCTGGGGGACGCGTGACGAAGCTGCGCTTGTACCACACACGCGCACTCTGAAAAGATCTTCGCTCCCGGAGTGAACTTACCCCCACCGCATCATGCGGGTGTGACTGCGAACAACGACAGCTCCCGAACCTCCGACGTCCGGGAGCTGCGTGCATTGCGGCGGACTGCCCTGTGAGCAGTGTGCGTCAGGCACTGTCAGCGGATCGCACCGAAGAACCCCACACGGGCCATTTCCAAGGGCCGTCTTCACAGGGGCGTCCCGAACCAGGGGCAGCCCGAGCTGCGTCTGCACCGCCCACGCGCTCCCTGAAAAGATCTTCGCTCCTGGAGCAAACTTTTCCGCCCCCCACCGCATCATGCGGGTGTGCCTGCGAACAACGACAGCTCCCGAACCTCCGACGTCCGGGAGCTGCGTGCATTGCGGCGGACTGCCCTGTGAGCAGTGTGCGTCAGGCACTGTCAGCGGATCGCACCGAAGAACCCCACACGGGCCACTTCCAAGGGCCGTCTTCACAGGGGCGCCTCGAACCAGGGGCGCGCCCCGAAAACGCTTGACGCACAGCTGGGCAAGCTGCGCGGAAGCAGTCGTGGGCCGGCGCGACAGAGAGCGTCGGAGTTCGCATTCACCGTACTGGCTGTACAGACAACTATGAGAAGAGAAACAGGCATGAGCAGCACCGTGCCGGTCCGCGAGGCCGAGCAGACCGAGATCAAGGCGTACGTGGACTTCGTCACGGGGGCGCCTGCGTCGGTACGGGAGGCACTGGGCGTCGGTTCGTTCAGCGTCGGGTCCGTGCAAGCGATGGCGATGCGCGAGGATCCGAGTGGATTCTTCAATCGGGCCGGTGGCTTCGGTACGGACGCGCCGGTCGACGTGAACGTCCTGGCGCAGGTCCGTGACTTCTACCGCAGTCAAGGCGTGTCTCAGGGCAGGTTCGTGATCGCGCCGCAGCTACTGCCGGCGGACTGGGAAACGATCGTCGGCGAACTGAAGCTGACTCCCGGAGGTCGGATCGTCAAGCTTGGCTGCGAGACGAAGAGCATGCAGTCCGCCCACGACGGCATCGCGGGACTCGACCCGCGTCTGCGCGTTGCCAAAGTGGAGCCTCGCCATGCCCATGAGTGGGCCACCGTCATGATCGCGGCCTTCGGTATGAGCGGGACCGGCCTGATCGACGTGGCCGCGTCGTGTGTGGGCAATCCCGATTGGCAGCAATATGCCGTGTGGGAAGGCGAGCGGATCACCGCCGTCGGAAGCCTGTTCGTCAACGGAGATTGTGCCGATATGTTCGGCGGAGCCACACTCCCGGAGAGCCGGGGCCGCGGAGCTCAGTCCGCGCTACTCGCCATCCGCGCGCAGGCAGCTCTGGCCGCAGGCTGTCGGTGGCTGGTGGCCGAGACCGGAGCGGAAGGTCCTGGCGAACACAACTCCTCGCTTCACAACATGCGGCGAGCAGGATTTGAGCCGATGTACGACCGAATCACCTGGCTGTGGCGCAAGTGACCCTGCTCCGGGGATAGGCGGTCACGCCGAACCGCTCGAACCTCGGCATCGGCTTGCGGGCCACAGAACGCTGTGCCCGACGCCAACCACGCTGCACATGGCAACACCAGGAGAAGAGATGAGTACGAACGAGTACAGCCTGTTGGAACTGCCCGCACGACTGGCACCCTCCATCAGCGCAGCTGCCAGCCACATGGAGGCAAGCCGGGCCCTGCCCGAGAAGCTGCTTCACGAGTTGCGCGATCACGGAGCACTCCGCATGCTCACCCCGCGCGAGTACGGCGGGTTCGAAGCCACCTTGGAGACGGTGCTCAAGGTGTACGAGGGGCTCGGTCGCCTCGATGCGTCGGTAGCCTGGACGGTATGGAATGCCAACTGGGGATTCCTCGGTGCACTGCTCGACCAGGCGGGCAGCGACCAAATCTGGGCAAGTGGAGATGAGCCCATCTTCGCCAACTCGGGCTCACCCGGAGTCGCAGTACCCACCGACGGTGGCTATCGCGTGTCCGGCACATGGAAGATCGTCAGTGGTATCGGTCAGGCCACCTGGCTCGCCGTGGTCGGCGCGGTCGTCGAGGACGGCAACCAGCGTATGACGGATCGAGGAACGCCGGACGTCCGACTCTTTGCACTCCGCCGAGGGCAGTGGGAGATGCAGGACACCTGGAACGTCAGCGGCATGCTCGGTTCGGGAAGTAATGACGTTGCCGTTCACGACGCTTTCGTCCCGGACGAACTGGCCGCCGGCTTCGACGAGCCGGCTCGCATCAACCGTCCCCTGTACCAGGGGTTCATCCCCGCGCTCGTCCTTCCCGGGTGTACCGCCGTCGTCTTGGGCATGGCGCAGGCGGCCATCGAGGAGACGGTCGCCCTGGCTGTGTCCAAGAAGACGCCCAGCGGCGGGACACTTGCCGAATCCGCACGCGTCCAGGCGGTGATCGCCCAGTCGGAGGCCGCTCTTCAGGCAGCGCGGCTCTTGCTGCACTCGGCAGCTGCAGCGATGTACACCGATCGTGAGAGCTCTGAGCCTGTCACCCTCGGGCAGCGCGCGTCCCTTCGTGCCGCGATGAGTCACGCTGCACAGGTCAGCAGGAAGGTCTTGCTGGACATGTACGAGCTCGGCAGTTCTTCTTCCCTCTACCGAGGCAATCCCGTCGAGCGGCTCTTCCGGGACGGCATGGTCGCGCTTCAACACGCCAACCACTCCGCGGACCTCTTCGAGGCGGTAGGCCGTGTACGGTTCGGCTTCGCCCCCGGGCGACAGCTGTTCTGACACTAGCTGTACGGCCTGGAACGAATGGGTCTGCTGCACGATCGGGTGACATCTGAACTGGCTTGCTCTGTGGGGCGGGTGGGAAGGATGTCGCTGTGCCCAAGCCCTATCCGGAAGAGTTCCGCCAAGACGTCGTGCGAGTCGCAAGGAACCGCGGCCCGG
>NZ_JBEXSX010000117.1:0-14034 GCF_040613835.1 Streptomyces sp. NPDC006207
GCAGTCGAACTGCTCAAGAACGGCACCCAGAAGACCTACCCGGGCTACCCCCACGGAATGCTCACCACCCACGCGGACGTCCTCAACGCCGACCTCCTCGCCTTCATCCAGTCCTGACACCACCCACACCACCGCTCAACATCAAAAACACCCCACACGGACGCTTCGCCACACGAAAACAGCGCAAACGCCCGTGACACCGGTTGGCCCTGACAACAACAGGGCCAACCGGCTAGAACTCGAAGTAGCCGTATCACCACTATCCATGGGGTAGTGAATCTCTCCCAGGATGAGATCCGGATTTTCCTGACTACCTACGACCCTGGCTTTACCAGCGGTTGGAGGAAGTTTTTGAAATCTGTGGGCGCCGAACAGAAGGATGCAAGCCACATGTCCGATCTTTTTCTCGCGACAGCCAGTCGCGACATCTGCGACCGGAGCGGATCTCAGATCACCCGAAACGCCACTGACTATGCAAAGATGCTCATGTCACTGCGCATCCCACCCCGGCCCATGCCTCAGGCCCAGCAGATTCTTCACCGGTGGAGTCGCGCAAACCTATTCCCGTACGTAACGAATCTCAATCTGTCCCCATATGGCGGAGAACGCAGCTTCCGCTTCGACGCGTACGGATACAAACTGGGCGACATGCTCTATGTGAATCAGTACTGTGATGCGGTAACCGGCCTCACTGATAAAGAGTGCGAACCGGATGCCGTGATCGCTCACTTCGTGCTTTCCGGCTCGATCGGATTCGAGAGTGGCGGCCACGCGGTCAGTGTCCGACCTGGGCAGATGTGCGTACGGGACATCAGGCACCAGCGCTTCTGGGTAGAGCCGGGAACGGTGACGCGATGGATGACGGTGCCACGGCCCATGGTCGTCAATCATCTACGCGATGACAAAATGCCGAATCCCGCGGTGGTCTGCAACTCGTCCCCCGAGGCAAAATTTCTGATCTCGTATTTGGAGGCAGTCAAGGCCCAGGACCACAAACTCCTGTCACCCGCCGGCACGCGCGCGATCGAACAGGCTGCCGTAACGCTGCTGTCAGGACTCGTCGCGGGCATTTCGCCGCATGAATCACAGGAATTTCGAAGTGCAACCCTGGGAGCGGCTCGAAGGTTCATCGATCTGAAAGTGGCGGATCATGATCTTACCCCCGCCTCTATCGCGCATGGCATCGGCGTATCAGTGAGGACCCTGCACCGCTCCTTCGCTGCCGCCGACGATACTGTTATGGGATATCTTCGGCGACGTAGAATGCACGAGGCTCATGCCGAGCTACTCAGGACTCGCGGAGCAGTGACGGTCGCAGACCTTGCCGCGAAATGGAATTTCTCGGACTCAAGTCACTTCATTCGCCAGTTCAAGGACCTGTACGGCACCACGCCTGCGGCCTACTTGAGAAATCTGTGAACAATTCCGATAGATTCTGTTGGGGGGCGCAGAATGCACATGCTTGTCCTGTGCTGCTTGACGACACCCGATCACACCCGGGCGTCACCCCAAGGGCACCATCAACTCCGCGGCACGACGGGCGATGATGTATGCCCCGCGTTCATTCGAAACGGCCTCAGCCTTTGCAGCCGCGGCCCTGACGACATCTGAAGGCGCGCCTCGCGCGTGCAGCACCTTTGCCCGGAGCAGGAGACGCAAGCCTTCGGTGAACCGCTCGTCATGGACATCGGACAGGCATTCGGAACGGTCGAGGGCGGCGTCGGCCTCGTCCGGCATGTCGGCTGCCAGGAACATCTCGGCGAGTAGGGCGAGGTACTGGGTGACGCCGTACAGCGGTGGATCAAGCATTGTCGTGACGATGACATGTTCGGCCTCGGCTGCGGCGCCGGCCGGATCGTCACCGGTCATTGCGCGCGCCCAGCACCGGCTCACCCGCAGATAGGAGTCGACGTTGACGAAGAAGTGGTCGGGGTCCGCCGTTCGCCATCGCTCCGTGATACGCATCCCCCAAGCCGCGTCGCCGGCCCACTGAGCGGCATCGGCAGCCCAGTGGGCCCAGACCGAAATCGCGTACGGGTCGTCGCCCGCAGCGTCCTCCACTGCGCTCAGCAGAGCTCTCGCGGCGTCGACGTCTCCGTGCACCGTGATCATCAGCGCCCGGAACATCGGTGCGAACATCCGCAGATCGCGCCGCAATGGGTTTTCCTGTCGCCATTGAGCGTCTTCGAGTACGGTCCAGTCGTCATCATTCATGTACCGCAGTCCCGCGCCGGCGTCACCCTGCTCGAACGCATACAGGCCATTGAGCTGCCGGGCGTATGCGCGCGCCGTTCGATCGGCGGATCCCTCGCCCTCCTCGACCAGTCGTCGCGCGAGGGCGTTCGTCTCGGGCTGATGGTGGCTGAACGCGGCAACGACCCGCATGAACAGGAAGTCAGCGGCCTCGCCCTCCCGGCCAAGACTGCGCGCCAAATGCTCGGCGCGCGCCAGAAGATCCGCGTAGGACCCGCTGAACCCTGATTGCCTCCAGAAGACGGTGGCCAGTAGCGCTACAGCTGCCAGTTCCACCTCTGCCGAACCGGCCGCTCTGGCCATTCGGACGGCGGACTGCAACTGACGCTCGGCGGCCTCGAACGCGGACTTGGTTGCTGCACGGCGGCCCGCACGCAGCAGTGCGCTAGCGGTTCGGGAAGGCTCAGCAAGGGGCCCGGCAGCCCACAAATGGTAGGCGAGGCGCTCTGTAACCGAGTCGTCAGCAATGATTCCGGCGTCGAGCGCGTCCGCGATACGAAGGTGCGACGCGCCAGCCAGTCTGGGCGGTATGACAGCGGCCACCGCTTCGCGGACCAGGTCGTGCGGGAAACGGACCGAAAACGGGTCTCCCGGCACGGGCTCCAGCACACCGAGCGCCGTCAAGGGCTCAAGTCGGGCGAGGCAGGTCGGGGCGTCGACAGCCGCGACGTGCGCGAGCAACCTGACGCTGACGTCGCGCCCCACGAGCGCGGCGGTCTGCAACAACCATCGCACCTCGTTGCTGAGGTCGGCGGTCCGGCTACGCACGATGTCTCGAATGCTGCACGGCACACCGGCCCCGCCGGCCGACGCGGCAGTTATGCCACCAGCCGACGCCAGTAGCCGCGAAAGCTCCCGGACGAAGAACGGATTGCCGGCAGTTCGCGCATAGATGCTGTGAAGGGCGCCGAACTCGGGTTCCTTGCCTGTCTCCTGCCGGACAAGCTCGGCCACTTCGTCCTCGCCCAGCGGGCCAAGACGGATCCGGTGGTGGCCGGGGGCACGGCTCACCGTGGCGAGGAACTGGGACAACTCTGTTCCCGGTGCGGGCGCGCGGTCCCGAAGGGCACCGACCACCACGGCACCGCGGGGCAATCGCATCGACAAGTGGCCGAGCAATTGCAGGGAAGCCACGTCGGCCCACTGGAGATCATCGACAACGAGGACCACAGGCCTCCGGGCCAGGGTTCGGCTGACCAGGGCGACAACCTGCTCGAACAAACGGAAGCGTGCGCCGCCGTCAGGCGGGACCGTCAATCCGCCATAATCCCGTGCAGTTTCCACGAGCTGACCAAGTTCGCCAGTGAGCCATGCTGCTCGCTCTTCGGCAGGCAGGCTGTCAAAGATCGCGCGGACCATGTTCACCCATGGCCACATGGACGGTGTCCCGTCGCCTTCAAGACACATGCCCCACACCACGAGCGCGCCCCAACGCTCCGACTCGGCAGTCATCTCCTTCAGCAGGCGAGTCTTTCCCACGCCTGGCTCCCCGTCGACAACCACCACGCTCGTCTCACCGGCAAGGGCGGAGCGCACGACGTTCGCCAGCACGCTGAGCTCTTCTGCACGGCCTACGAATCCTGCGGCAACCTTGTCGGGTGCACCGGAGGGTTCGCCGATCCCATTCGCCGTGACATCCGGTGCCGGGCTCTCGATCAAGACTCGTTGTTGCGCGGTGCGCAACGCCGGCCCAGGATCTACGCCGAGCTCGTCACCGAGCCGGGCGCAAACCGTCCGCACTCTCTCAAGCGCCTCAGCTCGATGCCCGGCTGCACCCAGATTGTTGACGAGGGCGGCGTGCACATCCTCATCCAACGGTGCCATTGACGCTGCCATACGCAACGCCGACAAGACCCGCTGCGGCTGTCCCATCCGCACTGCAAGATCACCTGCCGCCACGCACGCCTGGAGGAACTCACCCTGCAACGCGATGAAAAGCGGTAGCGATCCGAGACCCACCCCGTCCCCAGCCGAGCCACGCCACAACACCAGTGCCTCGACCAGACTGTTCAGCGCTGCCTGATACTGCCGCCCCGAGACGGCCAGACGAGCAGTTTTGACATGCTCGCGGAAATCAATCAGATCAAGCCCGCTGTTCCGACTCTCGAACAGGTAGCCGTCGCCGCGCCGCAACAGGTACGAACCCGTTGCGCGGGCCGGCAGATCCGGCTCCAATACCCGGCGCAGCGCACCTACATACTTGTGAATCACATTCAGTGCACTGACTGGGGGTCGGTCGTCCCAGATCAGATCGATCAGTTGGGTTCGACTGACCGGCTGGTCCGCCCTGGCCAGGAGCACCGCCAGGAGAACTCCTTGCTGTCTAGGACCCGGATCCAGCTCGACTTCCCCTCGCCACAGTCGCAACGGACCCAAGATCTGAAGACGCAAGGAACGGTTGCCGACCTGCGGTTCCGAAGCAGCATCGGACAACATGACCACGCCCAACCGCTCCCGATGCTTGGCAAGTTCGGGCTTCAATCTCTACCACCAGTCATGGTCGGCCGACTGCGTCAGTCCACAGAGAACGGAGACGATGGCTTGGCCGACACCAGCGGCCGATGCCGGATTCTGCCCCGTGACCAGGCGCCCGTCCACCACTACGTGGGGGCGGAATTCAGGTGCTGCGCTGTACCTCGCGCCACGCTCTTCCAGCCGGCTTTGCAACAGGAAGGGGATCACGTTCCCCAGGCCGATGGAGAGTTCCTCCTCGTTGCTGAAGGCAGCCACCTGCCTGCCGGCGACCAGGTACGATCCGTCGGACAGAGCGATGTTCACCAGCCCTGCCACACCGTGGCCCACTGCTCCCACAACGCCACCTGCCTCGTAAATACGCCGAGCCACATCCATCAGAACCGGGTTTTGGGGGAAGTCCCACATGCCGCCATAGCCCCCTGCATAGAGAATCGCGTCGTAGTTGCCAGGAATCACGTCATCCGGAGTCATCGCGTTCGCCAACTGCTGGGTGATTGACGCGTCATTCAAGAATTTCATTTGGACGGGATCGGTGACGTCAGTGCAGTCCGGATAAGGGCGGCCCCCTTGCGGTGATACGAGGTTCACCCCGAATCCAGCAGCGGTGAAAATTCTCCATGGATGAGCCGCATCGGCGACATGGAAACCAGTCAACCGTCCGGTTCCTCCCAGTTCGGTGTGACTCGTCAGGACTAACAAAACATGACGCATGGCAGACAAAATCTCCGCGCTAGGGGCCGGCACTCCGCTATCAGACGATGGTTAACGCGACGTCCTACCCGTAGGAGGTCTCCCTGTTCAGGGCGCAGACGCGCCGACTGTCTGTTGGGGGCAGGCGGCAGACGCCGTGTGCCGATCAGCCCCGACCGGAGCGCATCCGCCAAGCCGTTGGCCACCGTAGACCCTGCTGATCATCCCCTGTGGGCGATCTGTCGACGCCGGCGTCACGCCCGGTCTTGCGACCGGCAAGGAATGTCCGGGGCGCACGACCGCTGGCGGCCGCGCGTAACGACGGCAACGAGACCGAAGCCGACTGCGGCCACATCGGAGGCCGCGTTCCTGGTCGCGGACGCAAGCGGCCGGCAGATGGCGATCCGGCTCGGCGTCGCTGGCGCAGTGGCAGTCGCGGTCCCGAACTCATCCGGTACCAGTGGGGCGAGGCGCCGGTGGTCGGCAATGCGATACCGGGGTGCACCGCGGTGGCTTCCAGGACGCTGCAGGCGTTCGGCAGATACCAGGGGCCCCTGGTACCACGCGACGAGTGCAGCCGGCCCGGCCGCGAAGTCGGACCGGATCCGGTGCAGACGCCGCCACCCGGTCCGATGCCTAGCACCGACTTCCCCAGGGCGGTCAGGTCGACCAGAGCGTCGATCGCCTCGGAGTCGGGATGGACCTCGTCCGGCCAGTCGGCGGCAACGGACAGGACGCCCGAATACGCCGCCGGGTAGCCATCGGCAGCCTGTGCTTGCCCATCGGCGGCGGGTCGCGCCACGATCAACGGCGCCCCCGTGGCCTTGTGGACGATTTTTGCCAAAGCCTTCCTGGGCGTCGAAGTGGTCACGGGCACGTCGATGGTCTGGGCGTGGGCCCTGACGGCCGAATCGATGCCCCGGACGATGCCATACGCCGTCGCGGCCCCCGTGTCGTCGGTGACGGCCAGCGAGTAGATCCGCCCTCTGGGAGCGATGCACGGGCTGGCCTTGACCACTTCTCGGGCTCCTCACATGATTACGTCTCGCAAGAAATTAGTACAGGAGGACTCCGCACGGAGCATGGAATGTGCGCGCCAATGGATTCCGGAGACCGGGGCACGGAAATTCTACGCCTTCTCTTTCCGGGGTTGTTGGATACGAAGTCACCACTGTAAGAAAGACGAAGGATCCAGCCTGCCCCAGGCCTGCACGGCCCGCGTTCAAGGTGTGGAACGTCTTGCAAAAGTCCCCGGGCTCTGCCAAGCCTCGTTGCCGTTTCCGGGAATAGGCCAGTCGGCGACTACGTTGTGACGTCATGGAGAATTCAGACGCAATGGGCCAGGCGCTGGCAGAAGTGGGCCCTCAGTTGCGGCGGCACCGTGTCCGCTGCGGCGTGACTCTCACGGCACTCGCCGAGGCAACCGGCATCTCCAAGAGCACCCTCTCCCGCCTAGAGTCGGGCCAGCGGCGCCCCGGTCTAGAACTGTTGCTACCCATCATCCATGCACTCCGGATCAGCATGGACGACGTGGTCCAAGTGGTCCCTCCCGAGGGAGCGTTCAACCGCTTGAAACCGCACTCCTGGAACGGGATGGTACGTATGCCGCTCACCCGGGAGATCGGCCCGATCCAGGCGTGGAAGCTCGTGATACCGGCAGGCCGGACCGAGCCAGATCCGCAGAGTCACGAGGGGCACATGTGGATGTACGTGCTGTCCGGCCGCATGCGTCTCGTCCTCGGAGACAAGGATCTGCAGATCAGAGTCGGTGAGTCAGCCGAGTTCTGCACACGGCTGCCGCACTGGTTCGGCAACAGTGAGCCGGAGCCAGCCGAAGTCATCTGCATGTTCGGGCGCCAGGGCGAGCAGGTACGGCCCCGTGTGATACCCACCGCCGGCTCTGGACGTCACCCGGCGGTTGCCGTGGCCGCAGCGATCCCAACCGAGCCGGCTGGCGATGCCTCCCCGTAGATGCCTCGTGCCACGGACGGCTTAGAAGCGTAGTCGAGCACACGAGTCGGTTACTGAGCGTCTCAACGGCGCTGCTCGAGGGTGATACTGCCGCAGGGCAGAAACAGGATGGACCCACGCGCGACCCATGGTGGAGGCCCGGGACTTTCCACCACTGAAGAAGAAGGGCACTTGCCGACGAAAATGAGAAGTCGGGTCAAAACGACCGACAGCAGCATCGGTAGATACCTTCATGGTCACGACGGGCCACTGATGCAAATTCCTCGAAATCCATACTTGCAATGTTCAGGTTTCCATGCATGGAATGGACTATATGCGGAACAACCCTACACTCCCGACCGAACGCCATCGCTTCCGCATATTCTTTGTCGTCGGCAAAATCTTCTCGAGTGACTGTACTTACCGCCAGCAATGCGTGGTGACTGGCATGCATCGCCAGGGAGTCGGCCAAAAAGAATACCGGCAGGCACCCTTTAAGTGATTCGTCTGCCGAAACTGCGGCCAGTACCTCATCTACACCCACACCCTGCCAAGCAGGATCGTCTACAATCCAAGTAGGCGATCCTGACTCAGAATGTTCAGCCAGAGTCGCCTTGATGAGCAGCCATGCTTGTTCGTCGCTATAGTCACTCCTGATGACTACAGGATCGAACTCGTTGCGATCGGCACTATTTGAAAAGACCCTCACTTTTTGCGCCATCTGCCTTCGCTTCCGCTCGACCAAAAGCTTTTTCAATATCCGTTGCCGACTGTGTGAACGCGCCCTCACCGTGAGGCCCGTTCCGGTCCCTTGGCCGAGTCACTGGTTCTGACTGCCGCCGTTAAAGGGATCTTCGAAGACGTTTTACGCACGGGACATGTACGTCATAGTACCCCCGCTACAGAGGCAAGCCGGGAGCGATGCGTTTTCTCCCGTTGTTTTATCGCGTGATGCGGGCGGGCTTGATCTGGGGTGTTGTCGGCACCGTTGTCGATTCCCACTCGGCGACCAGTCGTACGTTTGACGCGACGAAGCATTGTAAGTCGTGTGACCCCGTGTCAAACTTCCGGGGTCGACGTGCCGTTCCCGTCGTGCAGGCAGCGATGCCACGGCCGTGCAGGTTAGGTGTCAGGCTGTCTCGGTCGTGCTCTCCGCTCGGTACTTTTCCGTCACGGTAACGAATTCAGCCACCGCGGCTGTGAACTCGGAAGGTTGCTCAAGGTGTCCGTAGTGACCGCTGTCCAGCAGCTCGACCAGGGTGGCATCAGGGAGTTCGGCGATCATCTCCTCAGCCCAGCGCGGCGAGCAGATGAAGTCATGCGTACCAACGATCACCAATGTGGGGGTACGCATTTCGCCCAGTCGGCCCCGGTGATCGAACGACAAGCCATTTACGTTGTGGACCAGCACGGTCTCGGTCATCGCCGCGAACTCCTCTTCGCGACCCCAGTAGTCCTTGAAATACGCAGGCAACAGCTTGCGAAACCGTGCGGTCCGCAGCTCGTCCGTGGGATTTTCCGGCAATGGCTCGTCCCAGGCCGCACGCACCATCGCAAGGCCGGGGTGGCCCGGGAAGCGGACAGATAGGTTTTCGAGCCTGGCGGTCGCCTCCGCCAGCAGTTCCATGGTGTTGTGTGCCATGGAACTGTGAAGGATGACTCCGGCCAGCCGGTCACGATGCGTCAGCGCATACCCCTGCGCGAAGAAGCCACCCGCGGAGTGACCGAGCACGTAGACCTGGGGGACGCCCAAGTGCTCCACGACCGCGTGCACGAAGCGGACGTACACCTCCATGGTGTAGCCGTCCGGGTGGCTGGGCAACCTGCTGTGACCGGTGGTCCCCACCTGGGTCGGGTACACCATCGTCATCCGTTCCTCCAGGGAAGGAAGCCGGAAATAGCCGCCGTCGATGCCCGGCCCGCCGGTGAGCGCCAAGCACACAGGGCCGGCCACTCCGCGCACCTCGTACTTCTGGGGTACGCCGTCGACGTCAATGACGTGGTGGCCTGGGGACAGTGCGTTCATGTTCCGTTCCTTGTTGCTGATGTGAAGCTCTATAAGGGTTTGAGCGACGGCGATATCCGTCCAGAGCCCCGACGACGAGCCGCCCGCATCCTGCGGCGCGGGATGCGGGCGGTGATCAGTACGGACCGGGCGCCGCGTCCACGGACTTCGCGCAGGATGCAACCTGCGAACGGGCCGGCGGCTTCGCCTTCCGCCCGCATGGGGACGGTGGCGCCGATGGCGCCGTCCTCGAAAACCGCGAAGGGCTCCCTGCCGGGGTGAGCCCAGCGGACGGCCATGTCCTGCATGCCCTGGTACGGCGCCCCATCGCCCGTGGCATGAACTCGGCCTGATGGTTGTATCCGAGCGAGGGGCCGGCAAAGGTGGGCAGATGCCTATGGAGATGGAATTTATCAACGGAGGTCAGTCACGCCCGCCACAGAACGCACAGGCGCCTATTCGGTGGAGTGGTTGTCGCTGTACATCGGCTTCCAGGAGGCCGTCTCACCTTCCAGGCCGGTTGTGCTGAAGCGGGCGTGTAGTTCATCCAGCTGTTCCGGAGTGGGCCGGCTTCCCAGCTTTCCCATCTCGACGAACATTTCCTCGTTCCCCGCAGGTGACGATACGAACAAAGCCCGCCCGCCCGTCGCAGTGGTGAACGTGTGCTGACTCCCCTTCGGCACAACGATCACGGTCCCTGGCCCACCAGAGAATGTCGCTTCACCCACGCGAAAATCGTACTGACCCTCCAGCACGTAGATTATCTTCATGAAATCGTGGTGGGCGTGCGGAGGATTCTCGGTGATCACATCGTGGGTGAAGACGAACACCCCCAGAGCATCTTCGACATCCTTGCCGCGAACCAGCACCTCCAGCCAGTGCTTCCCACCAGTCTCGACGCGTGTGCCCTCCCCCGGCCCGACGCTCCAGCCGTCTTCTCCCCAGATACCCACTGACTCCTCCTCCTGCCCTACCACTCCGGATGATCCCGAAGCAGCCAAATACGACTTCACGATCCACTGGCACACGCGATATGCGCCGGTCATCCACGGGCAGCGTGCACGAACCCCGCAGATGCTGCCAAGCCGCGTTGCGGTTTCTGGGAAAAGTCCAGCAACGCGCTGCATGATGACCCGGGCGAAGCGGCGTGTACCTGCTCGCCTTCCAAAGCGCTCCAACAGGATGCCCCGTCACAGACTCACGGGCACGTATTGCAGATCGTCGCGGCAGACGTGAGACGTCGCTTTAGCGTCTTCGCCGAGCAGACGATACGAATGGAACATCCCGCAAAGACACGATGTAAGCACTGCAGGAACCAGTGCCGGCTATCGGGCCGGCGATCGCAGGGCCGCCTGCGAGGGTCATCGCTGCGCGAGAGAGGAATCCGACGCCCTTGAGGCTTTTCCAACCTGGTTGCGTAGCACGTCGGTTGGCTGAACGCCGCGTTGAGAGCTCGTAACACGATCTTGCGGGCTGGTGCAGGTCAGCCGTGACCGGTCTGACGATTGAGCCGTTCGTGAGGGCGTGAGCGTCAAGCGGTGGGTCGTGGACGACGAGTTGTGGGCGCTGATCGGGCCGATGCTGCCGCCCTGGCCCGAGGGTTCGCCCGGCCCCAAGCCAGTACCCGACCGGCTGTGCCTACAGGGCATCCTCTTCGTGCTCTACACCGGGATCCCGTGGCAGCAGCTGCCGTTGGAGCTCGGCTTTGGCTCCGGGCAGACCTGCTGGAGGCGTCTGGAGCGATGGCGGGAAGCTGGGGTCTTCGACCGGCTGCACCGGAGACTGCTGTCGGAGCTGAACGCGGCCGGCGAACTGGACTGGAGTCGCGCGTGCGTGGATGCCTCTCACGTGCGCGCGAAAAAGTGCCCCTATGGTCTTCGTCAAGCTGTGACGGGGGTCGGGGGCTCGTAGAAGGTGCCGTCGCGGAGCATTGCGAAGAGCACGTCGATGCGGCGTCTGGCGAGGGCGATCAGGGCGGCGACGTGGTGTTTCCCCTCGCGGCGTTTCCTGTCGTAGTAGGCACGTGACTCCGGTTGCGAGAGCGAGGCGAACGCTGCGAGGTAGAAGGCGCGTTTGAGCTGCTTGTTACCTCGCCTAGCGGGGTGTTCGCTGCGGATGGAGGAGCCGGAGGCGCGCGTGACCGGAGCCAGGCCGGCGTAGGCGGCCAGGTGTCCTGCGGAAGCGAAGGCACTGCCGTCGCCGACGTCGATGAGGATCCGGGCGGCGGTCCTGACCCCGATGCCGGGCATCGAGGTCAGGACCGGGGAAAGAGGGTGGGCCTCCAGCAGTTCCTCGATCCGGGCTGCGAGGAGTCTGCGCTGGTCCAGTACGGAGCCGAGTCTGGAGACGAGATTGGGGATGATCAGTGCGGCGGCGTCGGTGCCGGGGACGATCACGGTCTGTTCGTCGAGCGCGGTGAAGATGTCCTCGACCAGGCGCTCGGCCATCCGCGGGGCCTTCGGCCGCAGCAGTGTGATGAGTCTGCGCCGTCCTGCCTTCCGCAGCTGGGCTGGAGAGCCGAAGCGTTCGAGCAGGGTGAGCACGGCAGGGTGGTCAAGTCGGGGGCCGAGGATCTTCTCGAGCGGCGGATGGATTTGTGTCAGCAGGCCCCGCAGTCGGTTCTTGGTCCGTGTCACCTCGGTGGCCAGGTCATCGTCGAATCCGGTCAGCATCTCCAGCTCGGCCACGGTCTCGTCGGCCGCCTCGATGGCCCGCAGCGTGTGCGGCATCGAACGGGCCGCGTCCGCGATGACATACGCGTCGCGGGCGTCGGTTTTGGCCTCGCCAGGGTAAAGATCGGCGATCCGCCGCATCGTCAGGCCCGGCAGATAGGCGACACGACAGCCCGCGTCACGAGCCACCGCCAGAGGCAGCGCACCAACGGAAGCGGGCTGGTCGACCACCACCAGGACGGTGCCGTGCTTGGCCTGGAGCTTGGCAAAGACCTCACGGAGCTTCGGCTCGGTGTTAGGCAGCCGCTTGTCGAAGGCCTTCTTGCCCTCGGGGGTGAGTGCCGTCGCATGGTGTTCGCCCTTGCCGACGTCCAGACCCAAATAGACGTCGATGCCACCTTCACCAGCCACCACGTGCTTGCTCCCGTATGCGCGTTCTTCCCGGCCTCACCTGCGGCATCAGCGTGCCGGCATCCACGTTACGAAGAGACTGCCTCACCCGGTCCGGGATCGGTGCCCGTGCCCCTAATCAGCGGTCTGCCAATGCCTTCGGTCCCGGTGACACCACTTTTTCGATCCTGATCGACAAGGGGGCTCAGTCATGCCGGGCCCGAAGGCCGGGAGCCTCGTTGCGAGGCCAGGAAGAAGGTAACGGGGGTGCCGCGACGGCTCCCTCGCCGGTCGACCGCCGCAAGACCGGCAGCAAGCACCACCTGATCACCGACGGCGGCGGCATCCCGCTCAACGTCATCACCACCGCAGCCAACATCAACGACGTCACCCAGACCCTCGCCCTGGTCGACGGCATCCCACCGGTCGCAGGCCGGGTCGGCCACCCCCGCAAACGCCCAGAAGCTCTGCTCGGCGACAAGGGCTACGACAGCAACCCCAACCGCAAGGAACTGCGAAGGCACGGGATCCTGCCAGTCATCTCCCGCAGGTGTCAGCCGGACATCCACGGCCTGGGAAAGCTCCGCTACGTCGTTGAGCAGACCTTCGCCCTGCTGCACCAGTTCAAGCGCCTCGCCGTCCGCTGGGAACGTCGCCTCGACCTCCACGATGCCTTCATCTCACTGGCCTGCTCCCTCATCTGCTGGAGAAGGCTCAAGAGACTGATGCCACCGAAACCTCAGCCCATCCGCTGATCGGACATCCTCACGCCACCACCCGGAACTGAGCTTGTTCCGCTTTGACGGACACCAATGGTGTGGTGGTCAGGCTGCGTGTGCTGTCTCATATTCGGCGGGGCTGCGGTAGCCGAGGCTGCTGTGCAGGCGGTGCAGGTTGTACCAGCTTTCGATGAAGTCGAAGATCGCGGTGCGGGCGGCGGCCCGGCTGGGCCAGGCCGTCGTGCCCAGCAGCTCACGCTTGATGGTGGCGAAGAACGACTCGGCAAGCGCGTTGTCCCAGCACTGCCCCGTGCGGCCGACCGATAGCCGGATGCCGAACTGGCTGGCCAGGGCGGCGAATTGCTGGCTGGTGTACTGACAGCCGCGATCCGAGTGGAAGATCACCGGTCGGGTGGGGCGACGCTGCTGGCAGGCTGCCGTGAGGGCTTCGGCGACCAGGTCGGTTCGCAGGTGGTCGGCGGTGGCTCAGCCGACGACGCGGCGGGAGGCGATGTCGATGACGGTGGCGAGGTAGAGCCAGCCCTCGTCGGTCGGGATGTAGGTGATGTCGCCGCACCAGCGGACGTCGAGTCCGGTGGGGTCGGGCTGGAAGTCGCGGACGATGAGATCGGGCCGGGCGGCAGCCGTGGGGTCGGAGACCGTGGTCGGGTGCCGCCTTCTGCGATGGCGGCCCTGCAGACCGGCGGCCCGCATGAGGCGGGCGACACGGCGGCGGCCGCACTGGGAGCCTTCCCGCTGGAGCACCGCATGGACGCGCGGGGCTCCGTAGGTTCCGCGCGATCGCGTGTGGACCTTGGTGATCTGTTCGGTCAGCTCGGCGTCACGGACCGCGCGCGGCCCTGGGGTGGCGGTGCGGCGG
>NZ_JBEXSX010000118.1:0-13422 GCF_040613835.1 Streptomyces sp. NPDC006207
GACGCCTTGATCCGGGCACTGAGCAGGCAGGCTGCCACCAGCGCCTGGTAGAGCGGCTGCGGGGTGTTCTTCAGCTTGATGCCGGCGTCCTCGGCATAGGTGTGGCCCTCGCTGTCCAGCAAGGCCTCGACCGTCGCCTTGTCCTTCGCACGGTCCCGGGGTCCGGTGGTCCCGGCCATCACACATCACCTTCTCGGGAAGCGAAGCATCGCCTCAGGCCCCGCTGCTACCCGGCCACCCGCGCCCTACACGGCGTAGCGCCCCCGCCCTTCATCGCCCGCCGCCGACTCACCCGAGGGGTGCAGCCGGTAGACGGCGAAGGCCCGGTCGATCACGGGCTGCGCCACGTTGCGGACACGTACGCCCCCCGCCGTCATGCCCCGCTCGACACCACGGTGCGCGTGGCCGTGCACGGCCAGGTCGGCGCCACCCTCGTCGATCGCCTCCGCCAGGAGGTAACTGCCGAGGAAGGGATGGATCTCCGGGGGTTCCCCGGCCAGCGTGTCCGCCACCGGGGAGAAGTGCGTGAGCGCCACCCGTACCGTGCCCTCGTCCCGCGGCAGTTGCTCGAGCGATGTGCGCAGACCCGTCGCGCAGCGGCGCGTCAGGGCGACGAAGGCCTTCATCTCCGGTTCTCCGAACTCGCCGGCGCTCCGTCCGGCGAAGCCGCCGCCGAAGCCCTTGGTGCCGGCGACGGCCAGCCGCGTGCCGCCGAGGTCGACGACCGTGCCCTCTCCCTCCAGGACGGTGACCCCCGCCGCGGTGAGCACGTCTGTCACCTCCGCCTCCTGTCCGCTGTGGTAGTCGTGGTTGCCCAGGACGGCCACGACGGGCACCTGCAGCCCGGCGACCTCGCCGGCGACGACCGCGGCCTCCTCCACGGTCCCGTGCCGGGTGAGATCGCCGGCGAGCAGCAGGACGTCGGCACACTCGGGCAGCGTGTCGAAGGCCGGCCGGAGGGTGCCGCGGCTGTCCTCGCCCAAGTGGATGTCTCCGACGGCGGCCACGCGGATCACGGGAGGTCCTCGGCGTGGTCGGGAGCCGCGGAGCTCGTGATCCGCAGATCGCAGACGACGGGCGAGCCTCCGGACACCTCCCCGGCGATCCGCATGATCGCGTCGCGGGACATAGCGTCGGACACGGTGCCGGACAGCACCACAGCGCCGCCGCGCTCCTCGACGCGGACGCCGAGCTCGGCCACCTCGTCACCGGCCAGGCGGCGGCGCAGTCGCTCGATGAGGTAGTCGTCCGCGGCGGTCATGACGCCACCTCCCTGGGTGCGATGACGCCCAGGCGTTCGAGGAGGTAGAGGAAGGCGTCGGGCAGGGGCTCCGCATGGTAGTGCGCGCGTATCCGGTCCCAGTCGATGCGCTCGCGCAGAGTTCTCGCCAGGGGCAGCAGCGCGCCGAGGTCGCAGTGCTGCTCGGTCAGAGCGCTGAGGAGGGTGCTCAGCAGCTCGGTGGGCGGCAGGACGGGCATGCGTACGGAATCCACCGGCAGCACCGGGGCGCTCTGCAGGAGTTCGGTGGTCACCGGCCGGCGTCCGAGCTCGAAGATCAGGTCGATGTCCTCGCCGCCCGCACGTGCCTTGACCAGCCAGTCCTCCGGAGCGGGGACGGCCTGCACGCCGTCGTCAGCCAGTGCCGCCAGTACCGCCTCGCCGTCCTCACGGCGCACGCAGAAGTCTGTGTCGTGCTGCAGGCTGCCGGGCACTCCGTGCGCGTAGGCCGCGACGCTACCGGTCAGCGCGAAGGGCAGGCCCGCTGCCTTCAGCACGGTCGCCACGCGCTTGGTGGTCTCCAGGATGGCCTGGGTGTGGTCCGCCGGCAGGGAGGCTCCTCCCGTGGACTCCACGTGCGCGGCGCCCTTTTCGGGCGCGCCCTCTTCGGCGGCCAGGCGCAGCCGGGCCTGCGTGTGGGCGGCGTCGGCATCGTTCATGACCCGGGTCTCCGTCCTGGCTAACCCCGCTCCATCTGCCTCCGGTGTCGGGCGGGGCATGCGCGTGCTCCTTCGGGCGCGTACCCACCTGCGGCCTTGGCACGCTCCCGGCGCTCGCACCTCGCAGCAGGTTCAGCCGCGCGGCGGACGTCCGGTGCGGAGCATGCGCAGAAGCGCTCCCCGTCGATCGATCTGTGTTTGCCGAGATAGGGGCCGGGCACGCGAAGGAGGCGCGGTGGCGCGCGCCCTTGCCGCCCCTGACATAGCCCCTGACATGGAAGACGGTCGGGCTCCGCCGGGAATCGTGTGCCGCGAAGCCCCTCCGGTTCGCTCAATCCGTTGCGAGTGCCCGCAGGGTCGAGCCGCAAGCGGGAGCGGCAGTACGAGCACATCAAGGAGAGCGCCGAGAACCGGGGCGAGAGCGAGAAGCGGGCCAAGGAGATCGCCGCCCGTACGGTCAACAAGGAACGCGCCCGGGCGGGTGAATCCAAGACCGCCAGCCGCTCCTCCATCGAGGACATGTCCTCGGGCAAACGCGGCGGACAGCGCTCCGGCAAGGGTTCCCAGGGACCCACTCGCGACCAGCTCTACGCCGAGGCCAAGCGCCGCAACGTCGACGGTCGCTCCCACATGAACAAGGCCGAACTCCAACGCGCCCTCGGCGACAGCTGAGCGCACGCGGGGGCGGTCCCGCCGATTCGCGGGTCGGACCCATGACATGCCGAGTGATCGTCTATCCGCCATCAGAAGCCGGCGGCCGACACGTGCGCGCGACCGACCCCGACCTGGTCGAGTGGCGTGGAGCCGGCCCGGCGGTGTGGCGGTGCGGACCGGGCACACTGATGGACCTGCCGGACGGCAGGGTGCGCTGCCATATCCACCTCATGGCCGCGGAGGACTGATGCCGCCCGGCAGGCGGAGGCGGGCGGCGAGCAGGGCGGCGTCGATGTCGCTGGTACCGGTGGCCACGCAGAGGGTGTATGCGACGTCGTCGAGCCGTCGGCGGACCTCGGGGTCCCCGGTGTTGAGCAGGCTGAGGGTCCGGTAGCGGTCTACCAGGTCGGTCAGGCGGCGGGTGGGCCATCAGCACGGCATCTCCTCAAACTTCCCGGTCGGTGGCGGCTCGTGCCGCTCCTCAGGGCAGTGCCGTACCGCCCGTGGCGGTGACGACCTCGGCGGTGACGACCTCGGCGGTGACGTAGCTGGCGCGCTGGGAGGCGAGGAAGACGTACGCCGGGGCCATCTCGGCCGGCTGGGCGGGGCGGCCGAGCGGGGACTGCTTCCCGAACTCGGTGGTATCCGGGAGGGTCGCCGGAATGAGCGGGGTCCACACCGGCCCCGGGGCGACCGCGTTCACCCGGATCCCCTTGGAGGCGACCATCTGGGCCAGTCCCTGGGTGAAGTTGACGATCGCCGCCTTCTCATGGCGTAGTCCAGCAGATGAGGACTGGGCTTGTAGGCCTGCACGGAGCTGGTGTTGATGATCGAGCCGCCGGCGGCGAGATACTCGAGGGCCATCTTCGACAGCCAGAACATCGCGTACAGGTTGGTCTTGAGTACCCTGTCGAACTGCTCTGTGTCGATCGCTCCGATCCCGGCCGGCTGTGACATCTGGTAAGCGGCGTTGTTGACCAGGATGTCGAGCCGTCCGAACTGCGCCTCGCGGCACTGCTCCTCCTCGCGAAGGTCGCAGGACAGGGCGACGCCCTTGCGTCCGGCGTCCACGATGAGTCGCACGGTGGTTTCCGCGTCGGCCCTCTCCTCAGGCAGGTGCGTGATGAGCACGTGCGCGCCTTCGCGCGCGAAAGCGAGCGCGACGGCCCGGCCGATCCCGGAGTCGCCACCGGTGATCACCGCGGCCTTGCCCTCCAGCAGGCCACTGCCCTCGTACGAGGTCTCGCCGTGGTCGGGGGGGGCGGGTCCATCGGCCCCGTCCAGCCCGGATGCGGCTGGCCCTGGGCGGGGAAGTCCGGCTGTGGATGCCGGGTGACCGGGTCTTCATTGTGGGAGGTCATGCGGGTTCTCTGGCGGTGCTCGGCCGACGGCATCCGTCCGGGTCCCACGTGCAGGGCATCGTCACCGACGGCGGCAAAGCCACCAACATCGTCCCGGACTACGCGGAGGGCCTGTTCGCCCTGCGCGGGGCGACCACGCGCGCCCGCGACGAGCTGGCGGCACCCGTTCCTGGCCATCACGGGGGCGGACGGTTCCGAGAGAAGGTCGCCCCGACCCGCCCGCACCCCAGCGCCCCGGACACCCCGCCCGGCAACAAGCTCCTGGCGCCGGGGACCGGGCTGGTGGACCGGGCACGCGACTTCGTCACCGGCCGCGGCCGTTCTTGACGCGAGCCCGCCCCACGGGCCGTTCCGGCGGATGTCCGCCGGAACAGCCCAGCGGCCTGTCGCCGCCCGCACCTGCACGGCGGCCGCGGCACGCAGGATCGTGGTCCGACACGTCGGTGACGGGGTTCAGAGTTCGCGCAGCGCGGGCAGGAGGGTCTTCTCCGCCCAGTCCAGGAAGGCCATCTGGGTGTCACCGCCGACCTGGACGAGGGCGACCTCAGTGAACCCCGCCTGTACGTAGGGGCGGACCGCTTCCACGAAGACCTCCGGGTCGTCCCCGCAGGGGATGGACTCCGCGACGTCCGCCGGGCGCACGTGGGTGCTCGCCGAGGCGAAGGCGGCCGTCCCGGGGAGCTCCGAGTTGACCTTCCAGCCGCCGAACCAGCGGAACTGCTCGTGCGCCCGGCGCACGGCCGCGTCCCGGTCCGGGTCGTAGGACACCGGCAGCTGCCCCACCCGCGGCTTGCCCGCACCCCCGTGCTCGTCGAAGGCGGTCACGAGTTCCGCGTCGGGCTCGGTGGCGATCATCAGGTCGGCGAGCCGTCCCGCCAGTTCGCAGGACTGCTCCCCGGACACGGCGACCCCGATCGGCGGCGGAAGGTCGGGCAGGTCCCACAGCTTCGCCGACTCCACGTCGAAGTGCTCCCCCCGGTGGTTGACGTAGCCCCCGTCGAACAGAGCCCGGATGATCTCCACGGCCTCGGCGAGCATCTCGTGGCGGACGTCCACGGCGGGCCATCCACCGCCTACCACGTGTTCGTTGAGGTTCTCGCCCGAGCCCAGCCCCAGCCGGAACCGGCCCTCGGACAGCAGTTGCACCGTTGCCGCCTTCTGCGCGACGACGGCCGGGTGGTACCGCACGGTCGGGCAGGTCACGTACGTCATCAGCGGCATCCGCGACGTGGCCTGCGCCGCCGCTCCCAGCACGCTCCAGGCGTACGGCGCGTGGCCCTGCTCGTCGAGCCAGGGGAAGTAGTGGTCGGAGGTCACGGAGAAGTCGAAGCCGGCTTCCTCGGCCCTGGTCACATGGGCCACCAGGTCCCGCGGGCCGGCCTGCTCGGTCATCATCGTGTATCCGAATTGCATCATGTCGGGCGGCTGCCCGGTGAGGTCCGGGGAAAACGGTCCCCACCCGCGTGTGGGACGACGAATCCGGGGCACCCGGATTCTGCGGTGAGGCAGCCGCATGGTGGGTGAATGCCCCGGACGCCGGGTCCCCCCTCCCGGCGTCCGGGATCACCTCGTGTTCCCCGGTCCGTCCGATCGTCAGTCGGGGGGTTCCTGTGGCGGAAGGTCGCGCGGCGCGTCGGGAACCTCGGCGTCCGGCCGCCCCTTTTCCGCGGTGTCGGGATCGCGCCCGCGGGCCTGCTGGAGATCCTGCTGGTCCTTCGGGGGTGGGGCCGTACGCTCCACCCCCTCGGGCGTCTCGTTGCGCTTCATGCGTGTCTCCTCTGGGGTACCCGGTCTCGATCAGACCTGTCCATGGCCCTCGGCTGCCCGAGGGGCAGCACGCACACCTGCTGCGCTGCGGGAAGGCGCTGATGCCGCAATGTGCGGGCCGCGGTCGACGTCCCGCTCGGGGTGGTCACCGGGCACAGGCAACGATCACGCCGGGTGGTCCGTCAGGAACGCGGCGATGCGCTCGCCCCACGCACGGACGTCGCGGCGGGTCCGGGACACGTGGAGGTCGGCCGCCGGCATCAGATGGAGCAGTGTTTCCGCCGTCACCAGGGGGTGGCCCGGATCGTCGACCCACGCGAGGATCAGCACCGGCAGGCGCAGGGCGGCGACGGCAGGGGGCGCTGGGAGGTCGGACATCGCCAGACCGCGCAGCACGGCGGGGAGCAGCCACTCAACAGGGGTCGGCGGGAGTTCGGGCACATCGGCGACGACTGCCGGCCGGTTGTGCCGCCGCTTGTCGGCGGGCCATGCCTGCACCCCTTCCCGTTCGATCCTCGCGGCGATCCGCCGGTTGTTCCGTGCGTACGCCGCCCGGGTGCCCCATGCGGTCGGTGGGAGGAGAAGGACCAGATGCGAGAACCGGTCCGGTGCCCGGACGGCGGCGTGCAGCACGGTGCCGCATCCCATCGAGGCGCCCATGGCCGCGACCGGTTCGCGGGCAGCAAGGTGGTCGAGCAGGTCCAGCAGGTCGCCGGCGAGGGACACATAGGTGTAGTCGGTGTCGACCGCGGCTCCGGTGGAGCGTCCGTGCCCCCGTGCGTCGTAACGGACAAGTCGCCGTCCCGCATGCAGGACCGGGCCCCAATCGAACAGGCCCATCCGGTCCTCCACGGCGCGGCTGACGAAACCGCCGTGCGCATACACGGCGAGCGGCCCCTCCCCCGCTTCCTCGAAGGCCAGCTCGGCCCCTCGGCACAGGGCCCTGCCTTCCCTGGTGGCGTGGTACATCTCATCCCCAGGCCGAGCGGCCTGTACGGCCGCCCCGTCGCGTCGCTGGAAGCACGTCGTACGTTCCAGTCTTGCCGTCGCCCCTCCCAGCCGTCCTGACATGACAGCCAGGTTCCGCCTACCAGCACCCGCGGGGTGAGATCCGCCGCGAACGGCGGACATCGCACCGGGTCCTGTTTGTCCGCAAGGGGCACGGGTTACCGGGAGGCGACAGGGTTTCCGAGGACGAGCAGGAGAGCGCCATGGGCAACGAGCCGGGCCCGGTGAAGAAGATCGTCGACAAGGTCATGGACATGGGCGCGGAGCTCACCCCCGCGGGACGGGCGGACATCCCCGGCGTGCCCGCGAGCATGCCCCCCACGGTGGAGGAACCGGTCGAGCCGCACGCGCCGCTGCCGGCCAAGCCCGACCAGGGCGTTCCCACCCCGCTCAGCGCGACGGGCCGCACGGACGGCCCGTCCAAGACGGTCCGGGCGCAGGACGGCCCTTTCCTCACCAACGCGCAGGGCGCACGCCTGCCCGACACCGACCACTCCCTCAAAGCAGGCCCGCGCGGGCCGGTGCTGCTGCAGGACCACCACCTGCGCGAGAAGATCATGCACTTCGACCACGAACGGATCCCGGAGCGCGTGGTGCACGCCCGCGGCGCCGCGGCGCACGGCGTCTTCCGCGGCTACGGCACGGCCGCCGAGGTCTGCAAGGCGGCCTTCCTCGCCAAGGACGTCGACACGCCGGCCTTCGTGCGGTTCTCCACCGTCCTGGGCTCGCGCGGTTCGGCCGACACCGTCCGCGACACCCGTGGGTTCGCCACCAAGTTCTACACGTCCGAGGGCGTCTTCGACCTGGTCGGCAACAACATCCCGGTGTTCTTCATCCAGGACGCGATCAAGTTCCCGGACGTCATCCACGCCGGCAAACCGCATCCGGACCGGGAGATCCCGCAGGCGCAGAGCGCCCACGACACCTTCTGGGACTTCGTGTCCCTGCACACCGAGGCCACGCACCACACCATGTGGAACATGTCCGACCGCGGCATCCCGCGCTCCTTCCGCACCATGGAGGGATTCGGCGTCCACACCTTCCGGCTGGTCAGCGCCACCGGCGCCACCACCCTGGTGAAGTTCCACTGGAAGCCGACGGCCGGCGTGCACTCCCTGGTGTGGGAGGAGGCGCAGATGATCAGCGGCATGGACCCGGACTTCCACCGCCGCGACCTGGCCGACGCCATCGAGGCGGGTGCCTTCCCCCAGTGGGAACTGGGCATCCAGACCTTCCCCGACACGCCGGAGCAGACCTTCCAGGGGATCGAACTGCTGGACCCGACGAAGATCGTCCCCGAGGAGCTGGCGCCGGTGCAGCCCGTCGGGCTGCTCACCCTGAACGCCAACCCCACCAACTTCTTCGCCGAGACCGAACAGGTCGCCTTCCACGTCGGCCACCTGGTGCCCGGTATCGACATCACCGACGACGCTCTGCTGGCCGGACGCCTCTTCTCCTACCTTGACACCCAGATCACCCGGCTGGGCGGCCCCAACTTCCCGCAGATCCCGATCAACCGGCCCCACGCCCCGGTCAACGACATGCTGCGGGACGGGTTCCACCAGGACGCGGTGCACACCGGTGTGGCTCCGTACAAGCCCAACTCCCTGGACGGCGGCTGCCCGTTCTTCGCCGGCGCCGAGGACCACGCGTACATCGAGCACCCCACCCCGATCGCGGCCGCCACGAAGGTACGCGAGGCACCGGCCTCGTTCGACGACCACTTCACCCAGCCCCGCCTGTTCTGGCTAAGCATGAGCCCGGCCGAACGGGAGCACATCGTCGCCGCCTACACCTTCGAGCTCGGCAAGTGCTACGAGCAGGCCGTCAAGGAACGCACCCTGATGGTCCTGGCGAACATCGATCCCTATCTCTGCCGACAGGTCGCGCTGGGCCTGGGCCTCCCCGCCCCGCAGGCCTCCGAGCCGCTCGCCGACGTACAGCCCAGTCCCGCGCTGTCGCAGATCGGCCGCACCTGGCCCACCGTCGGGCGCATCATCGGCATCGTCACCGACGGCACTGGTGACCTGGGCGCCGTGGACGTCGTGCGACGCTCCGTGCTGGCGGGCGGCATGGTCCCGCTGATCGTCGCGCCCACCGGCGGCACTCTCAAAGGTGAGGGCGCTGATCCCGTGACCGTGCAGCGCACCTTCGCCACCGCGCGCTCCGTGGAATTCGACGCCCTGCTGGTCGCCGGGACCCCCGGACCGGCCGTCGACGCCCAGGGTGGGCGCGACGCCAAGGCCGGCGTCCCGGCTCTCGCCGCCGCGCCCGTGGACCCGCGCATCGTGCTGATGCTCCAGGAGGCGTACCGCCACGCGAAGCCCCTCGGGGGCTGGGACGACCCGGGCCCCGCCCTGCAGGCGGCCGGCATCGCCACCGATGCACTCGGCGTCGTCACCGGCTCCGACGGCGAGGCCGTACTGCGCGAGGTCACCGCACTCCTGGGGGCCCACCGCGTATGGGACCGGTTCCCGGCCCCGGCAGAGAACGGAGTGGTCTGAGCGGTCGCGAACAGCCCCGGCGACGTCCCTCTCAGACGGCTCCGTGCCGGCTGAGGGAGGCGTGTCGCCGACTCGGCGTCCCGGCCACTTCAGTGGATCGTGGCCCCAGTTCAGCCCGCCATGGGTGGTGCCTACCCCGCGACCTTGATACGAAGCCCACGACTCGGGTAGCCGAGAGTCCCATGACGAAGCAGCGGCACACCAGGACGGTCGTGGTCACCAGCGCCAGCGGCGGCGTCGGCAGGGCAGCGGCCCGCGCGTTCGCCGCCCACGGGGACCGCGTCGCACTGCTGGCCCGTGGACGCACCGGACTGGCTGCCGCTGCGGACGACGTAGTGCGGGCGGGCGGTGAGGGGTTCACCGTGCCGGTCGAGGTGTCGGACGCCGACACCGTAGAGGAGGCCGCCGCGCGCGTCGAGGCGGCGTTCGAAGTCCCCGATGTATGGGTCAACAACGCTTTCACGGGTATCTTCGCGCCCTTCACTGAGATCGCCGCGGATGAGTACGGCACGCAAGCCGCGCTACGGCGCATGCTCCCGCGTGACCGCGGTGCGATCGTGCGGGTGGGGTCGGCGCTGGCCTATCGCGGCATCCCGCTGCAGTCGGCCTACTGCGGCGCCAAGCACACCATTCAGGGGTGGAACGAGTCGCTGCGGTGCGAACTGCTGCATTCGGGCTCACGGGTGCGTACGACGATGGTGCAACTGCCGGCGCTCGGCACACCGCAGTTCGACTGGGTGCTGAGCCGGTTGCCGCGCCGGGCCCAGCCCCTTCCGCCGATCTACAGGCGCGAGGTGGCGGCCCGGGCGATCGTGCACGCAGCGGATCACCCTCGTCGGCGCGAGTACTGGGTGGGGGCGAGCACCGCTGGGACACTGCTGGCCAACGCGGTGGCACCGGGTGTTCTGGACCGCTACCTGGCGCGCACCGGCTTCCGTTCCCAGCAGACGGCCGAGGACCGCGACCCCGCGGCACCGGTGAACCTGCGGTCCCCCGCCGACGCCGGTCCCGGCGGCCACGACTTCGGTGTGCACGGGCGTTTCGGGCGGCAGGCTCGCGCGACGAGCGCGCAGTCCTGGGCGTCGCGCCACCGCGGGGCCGTGGGGGCGGCGGCAGTGGCCGCTGCGGCGGCCGTGGCGGTCGCGCGCGGCCTTCGGATCGGCTGACGACCGGACCCCGCCGCCTACCAGTAGTGCTTCCGCCCGCCGACGCTGTGCCCTACGGCTCCCAGCACCCAGAGCACGAGGCCGATGATCATCAGGATGATCCCGATGGTCCACAGAATCGAGATCCCGGTGAGGAAGCCGATGATCAGCAGGATGATTCCCAGGATGAGCACGATGCCCTCCGTTGGTCGGCTCTGTGTACGCGGCCCGCATGGCTGTGACTGCGCGATCGCGTTGCACTCGGACTGTGCCGACAGCTACTTTCCGAGCGCGCGTTCGAGTTCCGACTTGTTCATGTGGGAGCGCCCGTCGATGTTGCGACGTTTGGCCTCCGCGTAGAGCTGGTCGCGGGTTGGGCCCTGCGGCCCCTTGCCGGACCGCTGGCCGCCGCGCCGCCCGGAGGACATGTCCTCTATGGAACTGCGGCTGGCGGTCTTGGACTCGCCGGCGCGAGCCCGCTCCTTGTTGACCGTGCGGGCGGCGATCTCCTTGGCCCGCTTGTCACTCTCGCCGTGTTCCCTGGCGCTGTCCTTGATGTGCTCGTACTGTCGCTCCCGCTTGCGGCTCGATCCTGTTGGCATCTCGTTCACTCCCAGGCGATCCGTCTGAGGCCGTCCTCGAGCTGCTACCCGCCATCGTGACCGGTATTTCCGGAGAGAGAGAACGATCCCGACCAGCTCCGGACTTACAGTGAGGTTCTCGACATCGTGAGCTGAGGGGAAGAACCGCCAGCCAAGATGCTCGCGGCGCGCTACTCCGCCCGCGTGATCCAGCGTGATCGATCGGCCAAGCGGAGTCCGGCGTGCATGCCCCAGGGGGCATCCTTCACAGGCGGTGGCTGACCGCTGGCCGCGGAGCAGACGCGCGCGTCCACCTCAGAGATGGCGGGTAGCCGCCTTGGCAAGAACCACTCCAGTAGTCGATCGGAAGGAGGGGCCTCATGAGTGACGAGGTTGAACGCGCGGCGCTGTTCGACATGGACGGCACTCTCGTCGACACCAACTACCTCCACGCCGTCTCGTGGTGGGAGGCGTTCCGGCAGGCCGGGCACACGGTGTCGATGGCGGACATCCACCGCTGCATCGGCATGGGGTCCGACCATCTCCTGGAGCGCCTGCTGGGCAGGGAGCGCGACCGCAGCGAGGATGCCACGATCAGCGGCGCCCACAAGGCCCTGTACGGCGCCTACGGCCCCGCGCTCGCTCCTTTGGACGGTGCCGCGGACCTGCTGCGCGCGGTGGCGGCCCGGGGTTTCCGGGTCGTCCTGGCCACGTCGGCCGACGGCAAGGAACTCGACGTGATGCGGGCAGCCCTCGATGCCGACGACGTCATTGCGGACGCCACCAGCAAGGACGACGTCGATGCGAGCAAGCCGGCACCTGACCTGGTGGCACAGGCCCTGGAGCGAGCGGGCGTACCCGCAAACCGAGCGGTCTTCGTGGGAGACACTGTGTGGGACATTGAGGCCGCAGGGAAGGCGGGGGTGCCCTGCGTGGCGCTCCTATCTGGCGGCATTGGCCGCGCTGAACTGGAGGAGGCAGGCGCCGCCGCAGTGCACCGTGATCCACGCGACATGCTGACCTCCCTCGACAGCAGTCCCATGTGGCGATAGTCCCGCTTGCCGGGTACTGCCCGTTTGATCACGCAGAACGTTTTCGACCACTCCCAGGCGTCCCCCAGGGCACCTTCGTCGCGTCCTTCAGCGTTGGAAGATCGTTCTCCTGGGTGCCCGTGGGTTCCCCCGCGGCTCGCGGAGTCGTTCGGGTTGCCCGGACGAAGGTCGTCACTGCCGCGCCCTCCCTGGTGGCCTGGCCTCACGGACGCCTTCCAGGTACTTCCGGAGATCCGCACGGGCCGGCGCCCTCAGTCAACGGCGATCGTCGGCCGTGCTTCCCATATCGGGGTATCGGGGGGCACATCCGCGGCAGCCGACTTCGACGGCCGGCCCGCGCCCGAGGGGCGTAAGGCAAGCAGCCTGCGAGCGCACAGTTCGCGAACGACGAGGAGCAGCACGTCGCTGGATCCCATGTCAGTCCCCCATTCCGGTTCCCGGGCCAGGACGATTTCTACGGGGGCCGCGTCCCGTGGTCGCGGGACGCGCGGAGTCTGTCGATCGCGTTGCGGCCGGCAGACGTCGGGATAGCGGTGCGTATCCAACAGGTCCCCGTAGAAGACCAACGCTTGCCAGCGGACTCCGGCGGCCCGGTCGGTAGGCCGCACGGTCGGTTTCGGTGTGCGATAGGCACTGACCGAGAGAGTGAGTCGGGCGCTCCTACGGGGACGCGCCGGTGTGCCGGAGGTAGATAGAGCCGCATGAAAGCTCTCGTCATCAACTGCACCCTCAAACGGTCGCCGCAACCGTCCAACACCTACGCCCTGACCAAGGTGGTGGCGGACCAGCTCGCGGCCTACGGCGTGGACATCGACTGCGTCCGCGCCGTGGATCTCGACATCAAGCCGGGTGTGACAAGCGACGAGGGTGCCGGGGACGCGTGGCCCGGGATCCACGAGAAATTGCTGTCCTCGGAGATCCTCATCGTGGCCTCCCCCACATGGCTGGGCAGGCCCTCATCGGTCGCCCAGCGCGTTCTGGAGCGCATGGACGCCATGGTGTCCGAGACGGACGACCGTGGCCGACCGGTCGCCTACAACCGGGTGGCCGGCGTGGTGGTGACCGGCAACGAAGACGGCGCGCATCACGTCATCAGCGAGATTTCAGGGGCGCTCGCCGACCTCGGCTACACCATTCCCGGCCAGGCCTGGACGTACTGGCACCTCGGTCCCGGGGCCGGTCCCGACTACCTCGACGACGAACGCGGCCACGAATGGTCCGACAAGACGGGGCGCGCGATGGCCGCGAACCTCCACGGCGTGGCCCGAGCCCTGGCGGCCACGCCGCTCGACGCGCCGCCGGGGTGATGCGCGGGTGTCACGGGTGCATGAGGACCTTGATGGCACCGTCGGCCTTCTTCTGGAACATGTCGTAGGCCTGCGGGGCCTCCTCCAGCGAGACGTGGTGTGTGG
>NZ_JBEXSX010000119.1:0-13286 GCF_040613835.1 Streptomyces sp. NPDC006207
TGGTCGTGAACCCGTCTACCAGGAGCTTCTTCACGTCCAGACACCACCCCTCCAGCCCAACTACCCACGCACTCCATCAGGTTGGAAAAGGCTCACTGCCTTCAATCCTGGGGGACGCGACGCCACGACGCGGGCCAACCTCCGCGCGCACCACGCACTGCTGCACCGCATCGACGTCGCCGGGTTGCCCTGGTGGCCCGCCGTCGGCGGCGACCCTTCCGGCGCACACGCCGAACCCGGCGCGGCCGTGGTCGGCATGGACGACGCGCAGGCCCGCGCGATGGGCCACCGCTTCGGCCATGACGCCGTCTTCGCCTGGTCGCCCTCATCATGGCGGCTGCTCTCCTGCGCCGACCCGGAGTACGACACGACCGCCGCCGGCTGGCACGCAGCCCTCCTCCGGCCGCCCGCCCTGCCGGTGGCGCCGTCGCCCGTAGGCTCCGGGCCCTCCCGCCTCAGGTCTGACGACTGTATTCTGCATACCAAAACGCAGAGCTCGGAGGCGACATGGCAGACCTGGACCCCGAGGTAGTCCTGGGCATGATGGCCCAGGCGCCAGACGGCGTAGTGATCATCGACCGTGCAGGACTCATCCGCTACTGGAACCACGGGGCGGAACGCATCTTCGGGTTCCCGGCGGCCGAGGTCGCCGGCCGCAGTCTGGACGTGATCATCCCCGAGCGGCACCAGCAGCGTCACTGGGACGGTTTCGAGAAGTCCATGGCCAGCGGCACCACCAAGTACGGGGACGACGACCTCCTGACCGTCCCCGCGGTGGGCGCCGGCGGCCGGAAGCTGTCGATCGAGTTCAGCGTGGTGCTGCTGAACGGCGCGGACGGGCAACCGGGTTACGTCGGGGCCGTCATCCGGGACGTCACCGAGCGGCGCGCCAAGGAGAAGGAGCTGTACCGCCAAGTGGCGGCCGCCAAGGCGGACCAGACGTCGGCCACCTGACCTCCGCAGCCACGAACGCGAAGCCCCCGTACGGAAGATCGGACGCTGTCGGTCAATTTTCGGGGGTGTGCGTGATGTCGGCCTTCAGGACCCGGTCGGGGGTTCTGAAGCCGTCATCGTTCGGGATGGGTTGTGGATGGTGATGCAGCCGAGCGGACCGAGTGAGGTCCCGGTGGAGACGGTGCGGGTAACTCGGGCCGCGCTTCCGAAAGGGAATCTCGCGACCCGGGTCCAGGACGAGCTGGGACCGCTGCTTCATGACGGGAGCTCGCGGACCCGTTCCCGGCCCGTGGCAGGCCTACCTGGTCACCGAGGTGGCTGGCTCTCGCACTGGTGTTGCAGTTCGTGGACACGTGGGCCGGCGGCAACACGAGCACCCCGTACGCCTGGTCCATCGCCTAAGCCCAGGCAGCGGATTCGGCCCAGCCGGCGGTGGCGGTGGTCATCGAGACGCGGAGGCCCGGCCTACAGAGATCAGCCGGGGCGGCAGCGCGGCGCCGATCGCGAAGGCGGTGATGGAGGAGGCGCTGCGGTTGGAGGCAGAAGCGCGGGACGGCGAGGCGCGGAGGCGATCGCGATGCCCCGCCGCTCAACGAGCGCCGAATACGACGGAACGCCCGGCCGAGAGAACTCGGCCGGGCGTTCCGGACCCCATGTCAGGCGAGTTTGAAGTCGCTTCGAATGACGCCGTATTCGGTCGGCTCCACCCAGCACGTGTCCTGATCTGGCTTCCCGGCTTGAAGTTCCAGTAGGTCGTAGCGTTATTGACCAAAGAAACCTTGACCTCCTCGATGGCCTTGTTGGAGCCGTCGGCCATCAGCACCTTGGCGCCGGGCACGAAGCTGTCGCAGTCGGCCTTGCCCGAGCCGCCGCTGCCGCTCGTGCCACCGTTGCCGCGGGAGGAGCCGCCGGACTTGCCGCCGCCTCCGCCGCCGCCCTTGCCTGCACTGGGGTGCGAGGAGGACTTGGGTGCAGCCTTGGCCTGGGACTGCTTTTGGGCGGGGTTAATATTCCAGTGTGCTTTCGTGATCAGGGTGGTGTTGCCCTCCTGGAGGCCGAACGCCAGGTCGGATTCCCGCCAGCTTCCGGCACTGGTGGCAGCAATGCTCAACGTCATGAACCGACTTGAAGGAAACGTGGCCTTGATCACGGGCGGCAGCCGGGGCATCGGTGCCGCTGTGGCGTTGCGGCTGGCCGAAGAAGGCGCCGACGTCGTCCTGACCTATGAGAACAACGCGGAACGCGCCACCCAGGTGGTGGAGCAGATCAAGGCCAGAGGGCGCCGGGCACTGGCCATCCAAGCCGACAGCGCCATCCCTGAGGCACTCACCGCCGCGGTGGACGAGGCCGTCGCGATGTTCGGCAGACTCGACATCCTGGTCAACAACGCCGGCATCTTCCTCGTTGGCCCGCTCGAAGACCTGGGGTCGGCAGAGATCGATCGCACCCTGGCAGTGAACGTCCGGGCGCCGTTCGCAGCGTCCCAGGCGGCCGTGCGTCACATGGGCCAGGGCGGCCGCATCATCAGTATCGGCAGCAATGTCGCCGAGCGTGCGGTCTTCCCCGGACTGGCGCTGTACTCGATGAGCAAGACGGCTCTGGTCGGGATGACGAAGGGCCTGGCCCGAGAACTCGGTCCGCGTGGAGTCACCGTCAATCTGGTGCATCCCGGCCCCACCGACACGGATACCAACCCCGCTGACGGGCCGAACGCCGAGATGATCGCCGGCTTCACCGCTGTGGGCCGCTACGCGGAAGCGGCCGAGATCGCGGCCACCGTCGCCCACCTGGCAAGTGCGGACGGCGCGTACATCACCGGAGCCTCGATCCATGTCGACGGCGGCTTCACCGCCTGACACGCGAGCGCCTTCGCAACCACGCTGAGGGCCCAGCCCACAAGAGGGACGGCCACCGCGTGATCATCAGGGGTTGTGTGGACTCCTGAAGATCACGCGGTGGCTGCGAGCCATAGCGTTGACCCTGCCCGCTGGCAGGCGATGTTCGACCAGGTCATGGCCCGGATCGCGGGCAGGTTCGGGCGGATTGAGCCCCGGGCCGCAGCCCGCGCTTACCTGCGCGGGCTGTTGTCGAGCGTCGAACGGAAGAACTGCTGGCAGCTGGCCGAGCAGGCGGGCCTTGCGCGGCCAGGGCCGATGCAGCGCCTGCTGCGCTACGCCCGCTGGGACGCCGATGCGGTCCGCGACGACCTACGTGCCTATGCCGCCGAATACCTCGGCATCGACGCCGTCGCCGACCTGCGCGCTGACCTCGGGGACCTCGCCGAGGTCTGCCTGGACATCTCCCCCGCCTCCAAGTGGCACCTGAAAAGCCGCCGGCAGCAGGTCGTCCATGCCTCCCGGCAGCGCGCCCGGCAGGAAGCACGCCGCGAGGCGCAGTGGATGGCGCAGGACGCCGCGACGCTGGAGGACTCCTGGGGCTGGCAGCTCACGCAGCTGCTGACGCCGCCGGATCAGCGCACCAGCCGGCGTCGGCTGATGATGTCGCCGCGGCCGCCTCGCATCGACCGGGAGAAGGCCCTGGGCAAGCTGATGGAGGACACCGGCCTGGTCAGGGTGCAACTGCTCGTGCGGTGCGCATCGGACCAGATCGGCCGAGCCGAGCGCCGACTTCGGCACATCGAAGCCGCGCTGGACGTCTACGCCGCCCGCACCCGGCTGTCGTCGGTCGGCTGGTCCTGGGGGCCGCTGCGGTTCGGGCCGGACCGGTGGCCGTGGCGGCCGCGGTTCGATGAGCGGTGGGCCAGCGGCCGCATCCACCCGCGCCGGGACTCCTGGGCACGGATCGAGGAAGTCGCCGGGCTGCTCAAGCCCCCCACGATGCACGCACGGCTGCCCCTGCTCGCAGGCGACATCCCCAGCTACGAACCGAAGAAGGACCTGCTGCCGCAGGGCTGGTACCGCAGCGCCGACGGCACCGAACGGCTGCTCGCCACCCGGGAAGCCGACACCCTCTTCGAGGTGCAGGTCGGCAAGGCCGGCTGGGGCAAGACCACCCGCGCCCTGGTGCAGGCTGTCGCGGTCGCCCACAACCGGGGCGGGCTCGCGTTCATCGACCCGCACCGCGACTTCCTGGGCGACCGTCGCCCCGTACCTCGCCCACGGCACCATCATGCACCGGGCGTGGCTGTTCGATCTCACCGTCCGCAAGCCCACCGACCGCCTGGCGTGCTGGAACCCGCTCAGCATGACCTCGGGTGCCGCGCCGCACGAGGTGACGGCCGCGGTCGTCGACGCCTTCGCCACCTCGCTCGGGTGGGCGGACGCCAACGCGCCCCGGGCCATCACGATCCTGACCAAGGCCGTGGAGGCGCTGGTCGCCGTCAACGTGCAGGCGGTGGCGGCCGGGAAGGCGGACTGCCAGGCCACCATCTTCCAACTCCGGGCCCTGCTCACCGACAAGATGTTCCGGGCCTTTGCGGTCAACCGGCTCGACAAGGAGGCACAGCGGTGGTGGGCCACCTCGTTCCCGGCGATCCCCGCCGATGCCCTGCCCACCGTCCTCAACCCGATCGACCGGCTCGCCGCGTCCCCGGTCATCAAGGCCTTCCTCGGCTCCCCGACCGGCAGCTACGACATGCGGCACGCCATGGACCGCTCGAAAGTCGTGTGGATCTGCCCGGCCGGCACCGGCCCCACCGGCCGCCTGCTCACCTCCATGATCGTCCGCGACATGCTCCGGGCCGGGTTGTCCCGCCGCGACGTCCCGGAGCGGGACCGCAAGGCGTTCCGGCTGTACCTGGACGAGCTGATCTCCCTGGACGGGGCCGCCTCGAGTTCGCTGGCTGAGATCACCGAGCAACTGCGGAAGTTCGGGGTGCGGATGCACGGGATGACGCAGCTGCTGCACCGCATCAGCCCGGATGTGCGGACAGCGCTGCTGCAGAACGCGTCGTCGCTGTCGACCACCGCCGGATCGGTCGAGGCCGTCCGCTACATCACCGATGAGTGGGGTGAGCAGGTCACTCCTGGTGATGCTGCCGAGCTCGGCCGCTACCAGCACTTCGCGTCCTTCACCGTCGGCGGCAAGCGCGTCGGGCCGTTGCGGATCCGCGGACCGGAGCTCAACGACGTGTTCCGGGACCTGCACCGGCCCGGCAAGCACGGCTCACTGCTCAATGCCGCCCACAAGAACACCGGGGCCAAGCCACTCTCGGAACTCACCGCCGTGGCCTCCACCCACGAAATCTCCCTCCTGGACTTCCTCACCGGCCAGGCGACCACCAGCGGCGCCGACCAGCCGTCGACCACAGCCACGACCAAGCCTCAGCAGCCGTCACAGCCCGCCGCTGATGTCACCGAAGAGGAGAGGCAGTACCGATGAACCTCACCGAAGACACCGCCCAGGACATGCTCACCGACCCGGACCGTGAAGCGGGGACGCAGCCTGCCACCGACGACTCTGCAGCACACCGAGCCCTGGCCCTACTCGCCCAGCACCGCCTGGCCACCACCCCCCACCTGCAGCAACTGGTCGCCCCCGACGCCACCCGGCAGTTCACCAGCCGCGCCCTCAACATGCTCCGCGAAGCCGAACTGGTCTCCTACGCGATGGTCGGCAGCCGCATGCGGGTCTGGTTCCTGACCGCTCAAGGCGCCCGGACCGTCGCCGGATGGCCAGAGCTGCGCGGACAGCCCGCCCTCGCCCCGAGCAGCCCAGTGGAAGCCTCGCTGCGCGCTTCCCACACCCTCACCGTGCTCCGTACGCATCTGGCGTTCCTCACCGATGCACGCACTCGCGGGGACGAGTACGGGCCGCTGGACTGGGTGCCCGAGGTCGCTCACCGGCTGCCGGACACCGGCGGTGAGGACCGCCTGATCGCCGACGCGGTCCTGCACTACACCGCCACCAGACCGCAGCGCCTGCAGTACCGGGCCTTCGTCGAGGTCGACCGCGCCACCATGAGCAGCGAGCGCCTGGCGCGGAAGCTGATCTCGTACGCGCGGTTCCACGAGTACGTGCCGCAGCCGCCCGGGCGGCGGGGCACCGTCGCAGACCAGGACGCGATGCTGGCCTGGCAGCGCTTCTACCCGAGGTTTCCCCGCGTGCTGTTCGTCCTCACCGGTGCCGGGCCGGATGCGCTGCAACGGCGCATCGGTGACCTGCGGGCCATGGTCGCGGGGCACCCGCTGGTGACCCAGCTCGCCGGGCACGTCCCACTGGGTGCGGCGGTGCTGGAGGACCTCGAACAGTTCGGGGCGTCCGGCCCGGTCTGGACGCCGCTGGCGGGCGACCGTGCGCGGCGTTCCTGGATGGATCTGTAGGCTCTGATGAAGAAGCTGCGCAGCCGGCCGCCGCGCTTCGTGGCGCTGGCCAACAGGGCCGTCGACGATGTGCGGCTGAGCGTCTTGGACGTCGGGCTACTCGCCGTGGCGCTACGCTGCCCGGACGGCGCGGACTTCACCGTCGCCTCGCTGGCAGGTAAGCGCCGACCTGGACGTGAGGCGTTGACCAAGGCGATGCGGAACCTGGTGGCCTGCGGCTACATCGTCAAGCTGAAGATCCAGGCGGCCAGCGGAACGTGGCGCACCGAGTTCTCCGTGGCTGATCTGCCCTTCACCCGCGATGACGTCGATGGGCTGCTCGCCGAAGCGCCGGATGCGCGGGCGGTGCGGGTGGAGCCCGACTGGCTCGACCCTCGCAGTACCACGGCGCAGTCGCCGGGTGATCAAGGAGAGGACAGGTCGGCCGCTGCAGGCCGAAGCCGGGTGACGGGATCCCGTCACCCGGTGGTGACCAGCCAAAACGACGAAGATCCCCAGCTGGGACCAAGTGACGGGTTTCCGACATTCCGCGAGCCGCCCTCCTGCTGACCATCGCGGTCGCCGCCGCCCGGAAGTTCAGCCTGGAGACTCTCGCGGGTCACATGGTTCTCGGAGGCGGCTTTCATCTCACTGCTGGAACTGCTGGTTAAGGTTGGTTAGGGCATCGCGCAGTCCGGCGCGTGAGGTCACGTTCAGCTTGGGGAACGCATTACGTAGGTGCGCGGCGACGGTGCGCGGGGAAAGGAAGAGCTGGGCAGCAATCTGTTTGTTGGTGAGACCAGTGGCGGCCAGCTGTGCAATCTGCTGTTCCTGGGGGGTCAGGGTGGGGTTACGCCCTTCCTTTTCGGTGACGAGGCCGGTGGGGATCCCGCCGGCGCGCAGTTCGTTGGCCGCTCGTGCTCGCCACGGTGTGGCTCCGAGTCGCTCGAAGGTGCGAAGCGCAGCGTCGAGGTGTGCGCGGGCGGCAACGTTCGCCTGTGACCTGCGGAGCCGTTCGCCGTAAGCCAGCTGGATCCTGGCCAGGTCGAAGGGCCAGCGTTCCGCGTCAGGAGTAGCGATGGCGTTCTCGAAAAGGTCGCGGTCGACGAAGTGGGGGTTGGCCATGGCTGTTGCTGCGGCAGTGACCATCGCGAGGCGTGGCGAGATGATGGGGACTCCAGCGTCACGGACGGACGCAAGGTATGCGGCTGCTTCTTCGTGCTGACCGGTGCGGGTCGCGGCTTCGGCAACGTCCCAGATCAGCCACAAAGCGTGAGGGATGTGTGGGGCAAGTCGGCCCGCCGGGCTGACCGATGCCAGGTGCTTGTAAGCGCTGTCAAAGTCGCAGCGGCCCAGAGCTGACAGAGCGTTGATGTGCGAGGCATAGATGCGCAATGCGCCCAGGCCTCGAGGGTTGCCCCAAGCGGCAAGGCGACCCGCGATATTCCTGGCCTCGTCGTCGTCACCTTGTGCGGCCGCCAGCAGGCCGCTGATGAAGTGTCCCGGCCAGGCAGTCAGGCGATAATTGTGTGTCCCGCACCAGCCCAGGGCCTCGTCGGTGAGATCGGCAACCTCGTCCCACTGGCCGGTGGCGTAGGCGTCGTTAGCCAGGAGAAATGCAGCCTCGATGGCAGAGGCTATAGCCCCGCCGCTGCGGCCGTCGTCGATGACGCGTCGCAGCGCGCCTCGACAACCGGGTAGGCGGTCGACGTAGGCAGCGCAGACCGCCGTGCCGATGATGCGGGTGGGATCAGTCTCCTGGTGGAGTGCGGCGATGAGTTCGTCGAGACGGCTGAGTGCCGGCAGTGCCGCGTAGGCTGGGTCACCGAGGGTGCCGCGGAGGATGGGCAGCAGAGGATCTGGGGTGTGCGGGAGGTGTCGCGCGAGGGCGATGTCGAAGGAGTGCCACAGTTCCGGCCGTCCGCTGAAGAAGCACACCATAAGGAGGGTGTGAAGTGCCTCGCGAAGCATGACGTTGTCTCCCCCGTGCCGGAGGGCGTGGTTATCCATCGCCTTGACCAGGAGCCGGTGAGCGGTGTCCGCGTCGCCATCACCGTTGAGGAGCTGGCTCGCTGCCGCTGTAGCGGCAGCGAGTGATGCAGCTCCCAGTGGGTCCGCCGCTACGACATGCTCAAGAAGTGCCCGTACGTTGCGCAGGTCCCCGGTGACATTGGCGCCCAGGCAAGCAGCCTCGGCAAGTCTCTGTCCCCTGGCCGTGCCGGTGTTGCTGAGTTCCGAGGCTCGCAGCAGGGCGGTGATGGCACCAACGGCATCGCCGCGGCGGAGCGTGCTGTAGGCAGCATCGTGCAGGAGGGCTGCCACTTGATCGTCCGGCCCGACAGCCGCATCGGCCAAGTGCCACGCACGACGTTCGGAACCTTCCGGGAGTTGCCCGGCCAGCGCCCAATGCGCCCGGCGGCGTTCGGCACTGGTCGAAAGTTCCATGACAGCGGAGCGGGTCAATGGGTGTCGGAAGGCCAAGCGGCCATGCTGGGCATCAACCTGCACCAGTCCGGCTCGCTCCGCGGGGCACAGGCCCGTCAAAGCGTCTGGTCCGCCTAGGACCTGTTGCAGAATGTGTAGGTCACCCGATCCGTCCAGCACGGCCAGCAAAAGCAGTTCCCGTGTGGCATCGGGCAGAGCGCCGACGCGTTCGGCGAAAATCACCCTAAGGCGCTCAGTGAGGGGCAGTACGGGTGGAAGTGCCCGTTGCTCGGTCTGTTGCGCGTGGTTGAGCCTGACCGGCAGCTCCAGCAATGCCAGGGGATTCCCGTGGGCTTCCGCGAGGAGCCGCCGGCGAACCCGAGGTGCCATGGCCGGGAAGTGCTCGGCCACCAGTTCCATCGCCGACCGCTCGTCCAGGGGTTGGACTTCGTGCACGGCTGTTGCGTTTCTGGGAAGGAAGGACTCTTCCCTGCCTCGGGATGCGGCTAGAAGGGCGATAGACCCGGTGCTGATGTATCGGGCGACCGTCCCCAGGACCACGACGCTGGGCCTATCCAGCCATACCGCATCATCGATGATCAGAGCTAGAGGGCCGCTCTTGGCGCTGATCCGGGTCAACAGGGCGTGTACCGCGTTCGCGACTGCCACCAGCTCGATCGGGCTGCCTTCGGCCAGGCCCAGGATCGTCTGCAGCGCGTACGCTTGCTGACGGGGCAGGGAGCGGATCTCGCCTGACAGGGGTTGCAAAACCTGGTTCAGCCCCGCGAAGGCGACGCTACGATCGAATTGCGATCCGGCAACGCGCAGCACCCGAATGCCTCGCTCCGCCCCTCGCTGCGCCGCAGCATCGAGCAGGGCGCTCTTGCCCACTCCGGCAGCCCCGGTCAGCATCAGCGCGGCACCTCGCACGGCGGCCTGGGTGAAGAGCGCATCGATCCGGGCCAGTTCCTCGGCTCGCCCGATCAGGCGGTCAGCCTCGGCGCCTGGCCCGTTCGCCACGACGGCGGATTCTCGGCGTGAGTCAGCTTCGGAGGCGCTGTCTGTCGCATTGCGGCGGACATGGTGCACTTGGGGAGTGGAGGTCCGGCGGGGTTCTTCGTTGCTTCTCACTGTGCTCCCGAGGGCGCAGGACGTGGTCTGTCCGCAGGGATTGCGGCGGGTCTGGAGGGCTTCTTTCATCGGCCTAATTGACTCGCTGTGGCCGAGCACCCCACGCCAATCACTCTCGGTCACCACATTCGCGCTGTCTTTCGCCTCGCCGCAGAGCCCTTGCTCTCAGGCGCATCGTTCGCGCGGCTGTCCCGCCAAGGTGAGCAGAGACGCCATCGGTGAAGGCCCCGCAGGGGCATGGTGCGCAGTAGAGGGATGCCACGAAGTCCTCCCCACATGTTTGGGCTGGTTCAACCACACGATGGGGAGCGCGACAATAAGTTCGCCGCCGCCAGAGTGACCTGCGTCACACGTCGACGTCCAGGAAGGGCCTGGCAGGGTGAAACAAGCGCAAGCTCTGGATTCGCCCCTGCCGCTCAGACAGGATCCAGGCGACGGACGGCGGGCAACGCTCCGGATTATGCGGTGAGTTGAGCAGGTCCATTTCCCAGATGGTGAGGCCCGCACTGGCTGTCGTGTGCCTCAGCCTCTGGCGTACGCCGGCCTCCAGATCGGCGTCCATGGCATGCAGCAACAAGTCCCGGCCTCCACGCTGGCCCCCAGCGATCAGCTCGACTTCGGGCGACCACCGGTCCGCGACCACGGACGCGAACGCGCCGCGCTCGGCGGCCTTCAACGTCTCCAGGCCCTCCATCGAACGCTCTTGTACCAGTGCCGTTGCGTCGGCGTGCGGTCTGTCCTCCAGGGCGGCGAGATGCCGCGTGAGCTGCGCACGGGCAGCGTTCAGGCGGCTGCGAATGGTCCCAACCGGCACCTCGCACACTGCGGCAATCTCGGCATAGGAACGCACACTGCTGAAGTGACGGAGCATGAGCGGTAGGCGCAGGGTCTGGGGGAGCTGCTCGATGGCGCTCCAAACCCAGTCGCGCATGGCGTGCTCATTAATGACGTTCTCGGGGGACCCGGAGTACTCCACCGGTACTGGCTCGCTGAGCGTCTCCCCTTTCATGGCCCGAAGGTGCATGCGGCACCCGTTACGCACGATCATCTTTAGCCATGGGCCGACGGCCGACGGATCCCGTACGTCGACGATGTGCCGCAGGGCGGCCAAGGCAGCGTCCTGCAGGACATCGTCGACGTCGGCCACAGGCCCCAGAATGCTCAGTGCAACGGCTCGCATGCCCACCTGGTGACGAGTAAGAAGCGCGGCCAGAGCGGCGGCGTCTCCCTGCTGGGCTCGGCGGGTCAGCTCCGCATCCAGTACTGCTTCACCAGGCACAGCACGCTTCCCCTTTGTAATTGCGACCCAGCAGGAGGTCGCACATAACAACACATAAACCATGTTCCCGCTTCGAGGCAAGGAGGGAACCTGCCTGAGGCCGGAGCACACACCAGACGATGGGTGCGTGCTCTGTCCTCAGACGGATCAAGATTCGGTGAACTGGAAGACCTCGTACTCCGCAACCTTCTCGAAGCCCATCCGCCGGTACACCGGGGCGCCCATGGAACTGGCCTGCAGTGTCCCTATCCGCAACCCCCGCTCCCGTCCGGCTCCCAGCGCGGCTTGGGTGACCGCAGCACCGATGCCCTGTCGGCGGTGCGCCGGCGCAGTACTCACGACATACACCCCCGCCACTCCCTGTCTATCGAGCATGAGGGCCGTGGCGACAGGCTCGCCCTCAACCCGACCGGTGACGCGCACGACGTGAGATCCGTCCGTTCTGCTCTCCTCGGCAGCACGTATCACGTCGGCAAGCGCCTCGGGTGGGACACCAATGGAGGGGGCATAGGCCCGCACCCATTCCCGCACTCCGTCACAGTCATCGGTCGCTTCTATCTCAAGCGCGTCAGGACGCTGCACTGAAGCAACCTTGTCCAGGTGCACCGCCATGATCGGCAGTGTCCCCACTTTCACCGCTCCGCGGCGGACAAGGCCGTCACCGACACCGGGACCGCTGTCCCGGCCCACCCACCAACTCCATGGCACACCGACAAACTGATCGAGGGCGTGATCGACTGCCTGGTCGGGTGGCTCGCAATCGGCAAGGCACAGCACGCCATTGAGCTGGGCATTGAGCAGTCCGCTCCGGTAGTACACCAGCCCACTGTCCGATCTGCCCGAAATCCCCCATTGCAGCCAGCAGTCCCTGCAATTGGCGAGCTGTGGCTGAATATCCGAGATCTCATCTGCAGTCACAGCAGGCAATATAACCAAGATGCGGATGCATACAAACGCGCCGCGGCACCGGCAAAACGATTTCGAGCCTTTCCCCATTTCAGAAAGGAAGGCTCCCGATGGGCAAACTGCCAGGTCAGCCCGAGGCACAGCATAGCCCGAGGTTACCGCTCCGCCGCTACTGCCACTCCGGGCACCGCGCGCCAGGGATTTAAGATCTAGGTCATCTGACCGATGCCGCACGCAAGGGAAATCTGTATTTTGAGCGCACTGAAGAACACGGGAATCTCCTAACGCCCAAAATGGTGGATTCGTTGATGGATCCGGTTGGCAGGGCGTTCACGAGCGCCTTGGCGGCAACGCTGCGGGTCGTGGCGGAGCAGGACGGGCCGGTGGCCCTGGTGGGGCACTCCTATGGCGGTGTGGTGATCACCGAGGCTGGTCTGGACCCCAAGGTGGCCGCGCTCGTCTACATCGCGGCTTTCGCTCCGGACAAGGGCGAGTCGGTCAACACGCTGATCGCCGACCCGCCGCCCGGCGCTCCCGTCCCGCCGATCCTTCCCCCCAGGGACGGCTATCTCTTCCTCGACCGTGAGCAGTTCCACGCTTCCTTCGCCGCCGACCTGCCTGATTCTCTGGGCCGGTTCATGGCCGACTCGCAGCTGCCGTGGGGGCTTGAAGCCCTCCGTCTACGTCTCGCAGCCCGGTACGAGGGCCCCGCCAGCCATGCAGTGGCCGGCTCCATGCCCAGTCCAGATCTCACCGGCCCGGCTCGAGGACGCGACCAGGTCCCCGCACCTGCTCCGGGGACCTGGCCTGGCACGGAAGGGTTATCCGGATGGCATCCGCACCTCGGCCTATGCGGCCGATAGTGAGACTACCGACGCCCATGCCAGGAGTCCCAGAGGGGCCTGCCAACAGGTCGTAACGGCCAGCAACACGGGCGGGTTGTGTCCAAGGACGTGGTGTACGGGTACAGCCTGATCCGGGATGGGATACCTCTCTGATCGCCCCCACTTGGCACAGAGAGGTGCCGCTCAATCTTGCTTACAGGCACGCACTCCCGCAACGGCCGGATGAGCCAGTTCCTCTGCGGGCGGCCGCGGAGAATCCGTGGTGCACGGGCCAGACTGGGACGCAGATCTCACTCGGCGGCCGAGCCTTTGGAAGCCGCCTGAGCGAACTGGCTCGTCAGGCCTTGAGCCACAGACGGATCGAGGCAACGGTGCCGGTACCGTTGAAAACTGAGCTTGCTCCGCTTTGACGGACACGTTCGGTGTGTTGATCAAGCTGCGAGGGCGGCCTCGAACTCGGCGGGACTGCGGTAGCCGAGGCTGCTG
>NZ_JBEXSX010000120.1:0-12406 GCF_040613835.1 Streptomyces sp. NPDC006207
AACTCTTCCGGATAGGGCTTGGGCACAGCGACATCCTTCCCACCCGCCCCACAGGGCAAGCCAGTTCAGATGTCACCCGATCGTGCAGCAGACCCAACGGTTCGCGCAGAGGGAGGGCGGAGCAGTGAGGCCTCCGTTGGCGTTATGCGTCGCCCGCTGTCAGGCCGAGCAGCCGCCTCAGCCTCGCGTACTTCTCGTTGAGCTGGCGCCGGGTGGGTTCGTCGATCAGGGCGAGCCTGGCGGGGTCTGCGTTATGCGCGAGGTCGGCTTCCTTAATGAGGCGAGCGCCCGGCACGGCAAGGATTCGGCACGCGTACGATTCGTCGCTCTCCCCCGGTCGCTTGGTCATGGCGTCAACCAAGTCCTTCACATGCTGGGGAAGCTCCGCAAGGACAAGCCACTCTCGTGAGAGCTTCTCGTCTTCGATCGTGTCATGCAGCCAAGCGGCGGCAATCTGCTCGTCGGAGCCGCCCCGCTCCCTGACTCCGTCGACCACGGCCTCGACATGTTCCGCATAGGGCCGCCCCGACTTGTCCATCTGGTGCGCGTGCGCTTCGCGGACGATCCCCTCGATTTGCACGAGCGTTAGGTCCGGCATGAGTACAACTCTACGAGCACCGGGCTAGGGGTGCCCGGAGGAGAACGCACCCGTCTGATCACCAGCACAAAGGCCTCGTGGACCTCAAATGCGTCGACGGGCCGGGGCAGACTTCCGTCCATCGTGCGCTCAGGACCGAAGTCCGATTGACGCTCCTTGCATGACCGCCCGGGGCGAGGGCACTGTCACCGCGGGCGGCGTAGCGTGGGGAGGGTCCGCCCGGCTGGTCGTGTCAGTGAACCACGAGGTCCGGGCCAGTGACGGGCCCATGCCTTTGACGCGATGCTCAAGCATCTCTGACCGCAGACATAGGCGCGTCGCGGGTGGGCAGGTGCCCAGAATCCTCCCGCAACCGCGGGAAGAGACGAGAAATCGAAAAAGGGCAGCGTGAGACGGGGCCAAGAGCGCTCCATGGCGTGCCTTGAGTCCCCGCGGGTAGGGGGAGGCCCAGGGTGGTTCATTGATGGGCCTCTGGCGAGGGGATGAGTAGGGAAGCCTCCGGGGTACGCGATGGGGTCTGGTTGGGAGGCACCTACAGCAGGAGGCGCGGATGCAGCCATCAGTGGATCGGATCGCGCACCCGAGGGGCAGCCGAACGCCCTACGGCCGGGCCGAGACGTGGCCCACGCGAGTAGATGCGTACCTGGCCGAGGGCATCGAGCCGGGCAGGGTGGAGCGGTGGGTGCAAACTGCCTCGATCCTGCACTCTGACGGCGACGCCATGGAGATCGCCGTCGCTGGTGGCCGCATCGTGGCGTACGCGGTCGTGCCATTGACCGAGTGAACCGCGGCCGGCTCGGTCAGAAAGATCTCTTCGGCTGGCAGGCCAATGGCAGCCCCGACCGGCTGACCCGCCCGCTGATCCGCCGCGAGGGCCAGCTCGTGGAGTGCGACTGGGATGCCGCGATGGATCGTGTTACGACGATTTCGACCACGCTGACGTCATCGCCCTGTTCGGCCACAACATCGCCGAAACCCAGCCGGTGCAATGGATGCGCATCCTGGATCGACTCGAAGGCACCGGCCCACCACGCCTGGTGTGCGTCGACCCCCGCCCCACTCCAGCCGCCTCCCGGTCCGCCGTTCATCTCGCGCCGCGCATAGGCACGAACGTGGCGCTGATGAACGCCCTGCTACACGAAATCATCCGCACAGATCGCGTCGCCCACGACTACATCGCCGCGCACACCGTCGGCTATGAGGAACTGGCGAAGCGGGTACGAGACCGCACTGCGAGGTGGGCCGCTGAGATCTGTGACCTCCCTGCGGCACGCATCGTTGAGGCAGCGGAGCTCCTGGGCCACGCGGACCGGCTGACGTCGACCGTGCTGCAGGGGTTCTATCAGTCGCACCAAGCCACGGCGGCCGCCGTACAGGTCAACAACCTGCACCTGATTCGCGGCATGCTCGGACGGCCCGGGGCCGGGGTGCTGCAGATGAACGGACAGCCCACTACGGAGAACACGCGCGAATGCGGAGCCAACGGCGACCTACCCGGCTTCCGGAACTGGGAAAACGAGGCCCATGTCTCCGACCTGGCAAAGCTGTGGAACGTCGAACCCGCCTCGATCCCCCACTACGCCCCGCCGACCCATGCGATGCAAATGTTCCGCTACGCCGAGCAGGGCTCGATCGCCATGCTCTGGATCAGCGGCACGAACCCGGCCGTGTCCCTGCCGGAGCTGTCCCGCATCCGCTCGATACTCGCCCACGAACGCCTCTTCGTCGTCGTGCAGGACCTGTTCCTCACGGAAACCGCTCAGCTCGCCGACGTGGTGCTGCCCGCGGCCACCTGGGGTGAGAAGACGGGCACGTTCACCAACGCCGACCGCACCGTGCACCTGTCGGAGAAGGCCGTCGACCCGCACGGCGAGGCAAGGCCAGATTTGGACATCTTCCTCGGCTACGCCGCCCGCATGGAATTCCGCGACAAGGACGACGGTCCGCTGATCACCTGGCACGACGCCGAGGCGACCTTCGCGACTACACCGGCCTCACCTACGACAAGCTGCGGGGCGGCAGCGGCATTCAGTGGCCGTGCAACGAAGAAGCGCCCGACGGCACGGAACGGCTGTATCGCGACGGCATCGCCTGGGCCCACCCCGACCAGTGCGAGAGCTACGGAAAGGACCTGCTCACCGGTGCATCCGACAGCGTGGTGGAGTACCGGTCCCTCAACCCAGACGGCAAGGCGGTCATGAAGGCAGCCGAGTACCTGCCGGCGCACGAGGAGCCCAGCGCCGAATTCCCCTTCCAGCTGACCACCGGGCGCACGATCTACCACTTCCACACCCGGACCAAGACCGGGCGAGCGCTCCAGTTGAACACCGCGGCTCCCGACGTGTGGGTGGAGATGTCCGCCGGGGACGCCGAGGCCCGAGGAATGGGCGAAGGTGACTTGGTCAAGGTCACCACACCCCGCGCTTCGCTGCGTGGCCGGCTTCGTGTGACCGGCATCCGGGCAGGCCTGCTGTTCGTACCGTTCCACTACGGCTACTGGGACACTCCAGGGCTCTCCGGGCCCAATCATGGCGCTCCGGGTCGCGCCGCCAACGAGGCGACGGTGACCGACTGGGACCCGGTCTCCAAACAGCCGCTGTTCAAGACCGCTGCAGCGGCCGTGACACTACTGGAGCGCACAGCCGGACAGGCCGCCCCGGCGCCAACGACCACCGCATCCGCTCCATCGCGAACCGGCGACGTCCCAGCCACGGCCGGGGGTCCGGCTGCGTACGCGTCCCAGACGGTCGACGGACCCCTGGGCACCCGTAAGGACGGACTCGGTGAACGGCATCAAGAACATTCTGCTCGCGCTGCACCAAGGCGAGGAGCACCTGGCAGAGAAACTCGTCACCGCCGCAGACAGCCATCGCACGGAGCACGAGGTGCATCACGTAGCCATCGATCTGGCTGAATGGTCACGCGAGCACGTCCGGCGGTTCGAGGACGTCGCCAAAGCCTACGCCTGGACCTCGACCCGCACGGCGTGCCGCGGACCGGCTTGCTTCTAGACGAGTAAGTCCGAAGCCCGGTCAGGCCCACTGACGAAATACTGCCTCCGAGGTGACGGAATGCCGATTCCGTTGACAGGTAACGCGAGCGCGGCTGGTCATGCGGCCCCCGGAGCCTCCAGGACCATACGGATCTCCGTCACCTCGTAGCCGGCGCGGTCGAAGGCCGCGGCCATCGGGACATTCGTCGTATCCGTCGTCGCGGTGATCCGCTCGGCGCCTTCGGTTGCATGGAAACGGGTGATTTTGGCGAGGATCTCGTTGATCAGCCCCTGACCGCGCTGCTCGGGTACGACTCCGAGATAGCCCACGTTGCGGTTGTACGGGGTCGCTGACGGGACGGCCAGACCGGCGAGCGTGCCATCGGGCAGCTCCGCGAGCCTCCACCAGGAGCGCTCGCCCGGGCAGTCGAGGTAGAACCGCATGTCCTCCTCGGCCAACTGCCTGGTGTCCTTGGTGCGCAGCTCGTCAAGGGTGGCTTGGTCGAGGCTGCCTGCCGACACCCGGATGAAGGCATCCAGGAACTCCTGGTCGCTTCCCTCGCGGAACACCAGCCGACCGCCGGCTTCGGGCAGTCCTGCCGCGGGAGTCCATTCGTAACGTAGGCGCTGAATTTCCCGGCTCAACCCTGTGCGCAAGCCCACTTCACGACGCCAGGCGACCGCCTCGGTGAGTTCCGGGCGGGTGCTCCAGTTCGCTGGGAGAGAGAGGTTGTACAGCGGGCGCGTGCCGAAGGCGGCATGCCCGGCGTCGAGGAGCCTGGTGGCGACGGCGACCGGATCGGCGACTGTGGAGCGGACCTGGAGACAGTCGAGGGCTATAGGCCGCTCGCTGTCGGCGCGGCCCCACCACAGCGCGCGGGCGAGGACTTGCCCGTCCTCGTCCTCGGCAAGCCAGATCCACTCCGGGCGGAACCGGTTGGCGTCGAGCTCTCCGCTGAACCTCTCGGCGGTCAGGGCGGCAACCGGGCCGTCGGCGGGGTACGCGGCGGCACGGTCAAGGGTGGTGGGGTCAGCGGTGGCGGGAAGGAATCGCATCCGGCCCATGATCACGGCTGGGCGGGACCGGGTCAAAGCATTTGCCGCTTCCCTCCGCGCTCGGTTCTTTGCCACAGTTCACCGGGAACATTCACGCAGGGACAAGGGAACGCCACACCACCCGAGCCGTGTTTCCGCAGCTCAACGGATTCCGTCGGTGGCCCGGTCAGTGGTCGTAGGCGATCAGTGACCGGGTGACGGGGGCTGCGGTGTGGTTGTTGTGCCAGATCGCGGCGGCCATCGCCAGGACGCGCTGGGCGACCCGGATCGCGACGCCCTCGAAGCTGCGTCCGCCGTGGTCTTCCAGGTCGAGCTGACCCTTGAGGGTGTCGTTGACCGACTCGATCAGCTGCCGGACCTTTTTGAGCATGGGCTCGCCGTAGCGGGCCTTCTCGTCCTTGCGGGACGGACGCAGCATGGTGATGCCGTACTGGCCCAGCAGCGTTTCGAAATCCTTCCCGGCGAATCCCTTGTCGCAGATCAGGAGGATGCCGTCATGCTCGGCAGCCACGCCGGCGTCGACTTCGAGCATCGCGGCCAGCACCTCCCGTTCGCCGATCTACGGATTGGCCAGCGCCCATAGGATCGGCATCCCAGCCGGGGTGCACACCAGGTACAGCTTCAGCCCCCAGTAGAACCGCGAGTGGCTGGCGCAGTAGCCGTAGCCCGCCCATCCGGCCAGATCCGAGCGCTTGACCGTGGGCCGGGACATGCCGCAGGGCACCGGGGTGGAGTCCGCGATCCAGCAGTCGTCCAGCCAGAAGTCGCTGGACTTCGCGAGCATCCGAATGACCCGCTTGACCAGGCCAAGGGCGGCACGCAGCCGTTTGTTGTAGCCGGACTGCTGCGGCAGATAGGGAGACATGCCGGCCAGATGCTTGCGGGCGTAGCGCAGCCAGTGCGCCTCGGAGGTGAAGCCGAGCAGCGCCTGGGCGACCGCAACACACACCAGCTCGGAGTCGGTCAGCACCGGCGGTCTGCCCGTCCACCGCGGCCCTCCCAACTCGTCATCGATCTTCACGTACAGTGCGGTCAAGAGGGTGTTCAGCATCTCGGCGGTGACCCTGCCCTCGGCCTCCGCGATCGGGGTCTGTTCCGACTCGCCGAAGAAGGCGTCGCGGGGCATGACGACCTGTTCCAGGGTGAGTTCCTCGGGGCCCGGGATGTCCACGGGAGCCGCGGGGCGCAGATCGCCCGCGTGGTCGACGAGGTCGGTCGGGGCGGTTACCAGGGCCCTCGTGGTGTCCTCGTTGTCGGCGTGGGTGAGCTGGGCGCTCATCCTGCGGTGGTCGCTGACGTGGAGGTTCACCCCGTGGTGGGCACGCAGCCAGTCGGCGGCCCGGTATCCCGTGGTGCCCAGAGCGGAGATGTCGACGATCACCTGCAGGAGGTCCAGAATGGTTCTCGACGGAATCGAGCGCCTGCTCCGCCATGAGGACCGGGCGCTCGCCCGGCGATTGCGCACCATGCGCATCCGTACACCCGTGCGGGAGGTCGCGGCGCGGTTCGCGCGGTGGCCGCGCGCCCTGCTGGTGACCTTCCTCGCCGGCACCACCCTGGCCCTGCTGCTGTGGGCGACGCTGCCCAAGGGGGCCCCGCTGGTGTGGGTCGGCGCGGCCTCGTGGGCCGTCACCTTGCTCGCCGCCGCATGGCCCACCTCGCAGAGGCGTTGGATCGGTTGGCGCAGGCGGGCCGTGTCACGGGCCCTCAGATGGTGGACGGTGAGTACGGGGCGAGCGCGGCGAGGGCCACTGCTGCGGTCACCCCGGCCCAGGCGACGGGGCCGAGCGGGGTACAGCCGAAGAACTGGCTCACGCCGGGGGTCTGGATGACCGCGATGAGCGCGGCGGCGGAACCGAGCACCGTGAGCCACACCATGGGGCTGTGACGGCGACCGGTCACGGTCTGCGTCAGCTGGGCACCGACCACTCCGCACAGCGCCATGGTGCTGGTACGCCGGGCGCTGCCAGGGGTGATGGTGCCGACCAGCCAGGCGGCCGCGGCGCCCAGAGCGGTGAGGATGCCGCGGTGGCGGATCTGCCGGGCCAGGGGTGCGCCCAGGGTTCCCAGGCCCAACGGTGCGGTGCCGGTCCGTTCCGCTCCCTGTTCCGTGTCGGCGCTGGTATCCGCAGTGCCTTGGGGGGTCACGGCGACCGCCATGGCCGGGAACATGTCCGTGAGCAGGTTGACCAGCAGCAGTTGCCGGGTGGACAGCGGGGACGTGCCGGAGACCAGGGTCCCGAACAGGGAGAATCCGATCTCACCGGCGTTGCCGCCGATCAGGACGGTCAGCGCGTCGGCGACGCTGTGCCACAGGGCGCGGCCCTCGGCGACCGCCTCGATCAGCGCGGAGAGTTCGTCGTTGACGATGACCAGGTCGGCGGCGTTGCGCGCGGCCGCGGAGCCCCGGACGGCTATGCCGACGCCGACGTCGGCGGCTCTGATGGCGGCCGCGTCGTTGGATCCGTCACCGACCATGCCCACGACTCGTCCGGATTCCCTGAGGGCCTCGATGACCTGGAGCTTCTGCTCGGGGGCGACTCGGGCGACGACGCCGCAGTCGCGTACGAGCTCCGCCCGTCCGGTGCGGTCACGGGCGGCAAGCTCGTCCCCGGTGACGACGGAGACGTCCTCGGGCCAGCCGAGTGCGACGGCCACGGCCTTGGCGGTTTCGGGGTGGTCACCTGTGAGCATCACGGGTCGTACGCCGGCCTTCCGGAGGCCTGAGATCAGCGGTGCCGCGTCGGAACGGGGGGTGTCCGCCAGCGCGATGAAGCCGGTGAGCATCAACTCGTGCTGTTCCAGGGGACTTTCCAGTGCACCCTCGAACTGGTCCGACTGCAGTTGGTGTTCCGCAACAGCCAGGACGCGCAAGCCCTCCGACGCCAGCCTCCGAGCGGTCTCCATCGTGTCGTCGGCGTCGGGGCAGAGGGGCAGCACCACCTCGGGGGCGCCCTTGACCACGAGCAGCGGGGTGTCCTCCGCGTCGTGACCGGTGGCCGAGGCGTAGCCGCGGGTGGCCTGGAAGGGCTGGGTGTCGCCGGGGGCCCACTCCGGGTCGTCGCCCGCCGCCTCGAGGACGGCACCGTCGGTGGCGTGCGCGTGAACGCCGTGGTCGTCGTCGGCCTGGGGGCAGGTCCGGGCGGCCTGCCGCAGGATCGCGTGGCCTTCAGAGGATTCGACGTCATGGTCGTGGCCGTCGGACCCGGCGGTGCGGACCACCCGCAGCCGGTTCTCGGTGAGGGTGCCGGTCTTGTCGAAGCACACCGTGTCCATCCGGCCCAGTGCCTCCAGGGTGCGCGGGGTGCGCACCAGCACTCCGTGCTCGGTCAGCCTGCGGGCGGCGGCCAGTTGGGCGACGGTGGCGGTGAGAGGCAGCCCTTCGGGCACGGCCGCGACGGCGACGGCCAGCCCTCCGGCCACGGCTTGCCGCACGGGGGTGCCGCGCAGCAGCGACACTCCGGTCACCGCGGCTCCGCCTGCCAGGGTGAGGGGCAGGACGGTCGAGGTCAGTTCGCGCAGGCGGGCCTGCACTCCGGGCGCGGGCGGCATCCGGGCGGCCAGGTGGGCGGCGCGGCCTGCCTCGGTGTCGTCTCCTGTGTCGACCACCACGGCACGACCGTGGCCCGCCACCACGGTCGCGCCCTGGAAGACCATGCAGTCGCGGTCGGGGACCGGGACCCGGGGGGTGGCTTCCACCTGTTTGAGGGTGGGCAGGGACTCCCCCGTCAGGGAGGACTCGTCGACCTCCAGGTCCTCCGCTTCGAGCAGCCGCGCGTCGGCGGGGATCACGTCGCCGGTCTGGAGGTCGATGATCTCTCCGGGGGTGAGCCGTCCGGCCTCGACGGTGCGCGTGTCGCCGGTGTCCAGGTCGACCACCCGGCGGGCCTGCTGACGCTGGCTCACGGCAAGTGCGGCCAAGGCCTGTTCGGCGCGGAGACGCTGGATGCCACCGACGAGGGCGTTGACGCCCATCGCACCGGTGACCAACAGGGCGTCCACAGCCGAGCCCAGCAGAGCGGAAGCGGTGGCCCCGACGGCGAGCACGGGGGTGAGGGGGTCGTTCAGCTCGGCACGGACCGCGCCGGCCAGACGACCCGTCAGGCGCAGTGGCGCGGCTACGGGTGACGCGGCCACGGCCTGGCGGACGCGCCCTGCCGCCGACCGGGCGCGGGGCGTCTCATGGCGCAGCGACCGTTGCGTCTCCCGCAGCCGGTCGACGACCTCCTGGGGCTCCAGAGCATGCCAGGGCACACGCGGCCGGGGCCGCGGGACGTCGTGGTGCAGTACGTGCCGGGCGCCGCGCCAGCCGTCGACGAGGGCAACTGCCGCGGCGGCGTTGACCGGGCTCAGCCGCAGCCCCACACGCCAGGCGGCGCGACGTCCCCGCGAACCGCGTGTGAGCACCATCAGTTCCGACAGGGCAGCCCCGGCCTCGGCCAGGATCTTGGCGTGCCGGGCTGCGGTGTGGGCGCCCGGTACCGCGGTCAGCAGCCGCCACACGCCGGCCAGGTCGTCCAGGACGAGCGCGTCCGCGGCCCACAGCACGGCGCTGCTCCCATCGACGACGGTCACGGCCACGTCGCTGCTGAGCAGTCCCGTGGGCACGTCGTCGTCGGGTCCGGTACCGGGGGCCGCCCGAGCCACCGTGAGCACGATCCGCCGGGACTGCCGAAGTTGACGAACGAGGTCCGTCAAGGTGACGTCCTCGGGGGTGAGTTGGTCGGCGAGCGCGCCGAACTCGCCGAGGGTCCCGTCGTCAGCCACGACCACGTGCAGGCCGGCCCGGCGGGCCACGTCGAGCACCGCCTCGGCCAGCGGGTCGACTTCCCTGCCGACGAAGACGGTGCCCACCTCACGGTTGTCCTGGTCGAGAGCGGTCATCTGCCCGGTGCGGGTGCCGGGGGCGGTGCCGGGAGCAGGCCGCAGACGCACCTCTCGGCCGGTGCCGGATTCACCGTCCGTCGGCTGCTCGTCTTGGTCCCGAACCGTGGCCGCGGCGGCATGCCACAGCCGGTCGTGGTCCCAGTCGTCGCCCCGGGGGCTGACCTCCATAAGGGTTCGTTTGCGTCCACTGATCACGGAGTGGTGCAGCACGATCGTGTCGACCAGCTCCAGCTGCCGGATCCTTTCCAGGTCCCGTACGAGCACCTTGCGACGGGCCAGGCCGGTGCCCAGGGCGGCGGTGAACGTGACGGGCCCATAGCGGGCGGCCCGCGGCGCGGCGGCGAGCACCGCCTCGGCTGCCTCGGCGCCATTGCGCGTGAAGGCCAGCGTCGCAGCCGCACCCAAAAGCCCTCCAGTGACGGCCTGGTCCGCGTACTGCTGCGCCGGCAGCACATGAAGGCGGGGCCGCCGCACCCGGGCCGCGGGCAGACTCTCCCGTTCGGGCGCGCACAGCCGATCGTGGACCTCGTCGAACAACGCGGAACGCGCGACGGATTCGACGAGCTGACCCGCGCGCAGGGCTGCGTCCAGCATGAGAGCCGTCGGGGACTGCCCGAAGCCGTGGGCGGCGGCGTAAGCGGCGGAGAGGACCACATCGGTGGCCGGTGGCCCCAGCCTGCGCTGGAGCCAGGTCCGCGGTCGGGAGCCCTCGCGCAGCGCCGTCACGGCCGCGGTCACCATCCGAGGGGAGCTGGGCAGGCGCAGCACCCGCGCGGCTGTCGCGGTGACGATCCCGGCCACGTCGCAGCCCAGGGCGGCGGCGTGTACGCGAGCCGCCGGGGCCTGCCCGGGGTGGTCGTGGTCCAGCATGGGTTCCGCGGGTTGCTCCAGCTGGTGGGCGTCGGCGAGTTCCACCGCCCGGCCCGCCACCGCGTCGGCCACCGCGTCCTGTGCCAGCTGCACCACCAGCGATTCGAGGCCACCGTCCCAGTACGCCGCCAGCACCTCGGGGTGTTCGGCCAGCGACCGGGCTACCTTCTTCGCCGCCGCCTCCACCTGCCGGCGGTCCAAGGCCACGCCGGGGCGTGCCCGCAGAGGGACGTGCAGGCGGCGGTCGCCAACCCAGCAAGAGCCCGCGGTGACCGCCTGCTGGGTGGCCCGCCCCAGCCGCACCGCACCATGTGAGGCGGTCACGGCGCTGCGCACTGCCGCGCGCGCCCCGGCGTTCGCCAGAGGGACCACGTGACGCGCCACGCCAGTGGGCGCGCTCGCCGCAAGCCGCAGGCCCGCGGCGGGCAGCCCGATCAGCAGTCCAAGCCCGTCCAGCGGCCTCATGTGTCGGAGGCCTTCGCCTTCTTGCCTTCCTTCGCCTTCTTGCCTTCCTTCGCCTTGACCTTGGCCTTGCTTGGCCCGCCCTCGGGAGTAGGCAACTCATAGGGATCGGTCATCGCTGCCGGCCCTTTCTCGGCCGTGGGGGACTCGCGCGTCTCCGCTGCTGACATGTGCCCCTGCGCGTGGGATTCGGCCGGAATCCGCGTCTCCGGCGGGATCATCGAGTCCTGCATCTCCGGCGTGCCCTGCGCGGCCTGCGCCTGGGCCTGGTCCTGGACCGGCGCTTGGGCCCGCTTCGCGCCCGGCCGCTGCTGCGTCAGCCACACCGCGGCCGCGCCGGCGGCCGCGACCGGCCACTCGACGACCCCGGCAACGCCCAAGAGCCCGGCCCCGGTGTAGGCGGCCACCCGCCGCGTCCTCGGCGACACCACCCCGACCGTGTCCAGTACGTTGTCGACGGCCCCTTTGACCGTGTCCGCCCCTGGCAGACGCTGCGCCGTGGACTTCATCGTGTCGAGGGGGTGCGCCATCGCGTCCATGACGGCGGAGGATCCATTACGCCCACCTTCATCCATCTTTATCACCTCATATACGTGCTGCCCAGAAATGCGAGGCTGAACAATCCGCACCCAGGCGGCAACGCACGGAGGCCGCGCGCACACCGACGGTGTCGCACGATGGAGAAACAGCGCACCAGCCACCGCTCAGGAGTCGTCATCGTGGCCGTGAACCGCATTGGCGTGATCGTCTTCGACGTGAATGAAACGCTCAGCGACATGACTCCCCTAGGCGATCGTTTCGCGGACGTCGGCGCGTCCGCCGACCTGCTGCCCACCTGGTTCGCCGGGATCCTCCGCGACGGTTTCGCACTGACGGCCGCTGGCGGGTACGCGGACTTCTCCGAGATCGCCGCGGAAAACGCGCGTGCCCTGCTCACCGGGTTGGGCGACTGGACCGGTGACGCGGAGGTCGCCGCCCACCACCTGGTCGAAGGATTCGCCGCGCTCACCGTGCACCCGGATGTGCCCGAGGGCGTCCAGATGCTGCACGCCGCCGGCTACCGGCTGCTGACGATGACCAATGGCTCCCAGGCCACGACGCAACGGCTGCTCGACAGCGCCGGCCTGCTGGAGCACTTCGACGCCCTGCTGGACGTCTCGGGGCCGCGCTGCTGGAAGCCCTCTCGGGACGCGTACCTCCACGCCACGGACACCGCGGGCGTGCGGCCTGCCGAGGCGATGCTCGTGGCCGTGCATCCCTGGGACGTCGACGGCGCGCGACGCGCCGGTTTGGCGGGAGCGTGGCTGCGAAGGGGGCGCGCACACTATCCCGAAATCATGACGCCTGCGAACTGGGAAGCGGCTAGCTTGACGGAACTCGCCGAGAAGCCGAGGCGCGCCGCTAGGAGCCCTCGCTCAGGACTGTGCCTCGGCGACCTCTTCGACGACGTGGCGGTCGAGCGCCGCCCGCACCAGGGCGGCCGCGAAGACCGCGTGGGCGGCCTTGGGCACCAGGGCCGCCAGCTCTTCCGGCCGAGCCGG
>NZ_JBEXSX010000121.1:0-10597 GCF_040613835.1 Streptomyces sp. NPDC006207
ACTCTTCCGGATAGGGCTTGGGCACAGCGACATCCTTCCCACCCGCCCCACAGGGCAAGCCAGTTCAGATGTCACCCGATCGTGCAGCAGACCCCTGAGACGGGGGAGTGATAGAGGAAGGCACCTTCGGCGACTGTCATCGGATCGTCTCAGCCCTCGCCCCGAGTGCCTACCCGCCGCCCGTAGGTAGGTCCGGATCTTCCAGGACGAGTGGCCCTTGTCCGCCACCGCCCGCTCCGGACGGGTCTGTGCCCGGCCCTGACCCGCCGAGGCACCTGCCTCCGGTCCATGGCCGTCGCATCCTCCCCCGCTGCACCACAGATCCGCCGACTAACTACACTTTGCATCCATGTCTTGGGACCCTCAACACGGCAACCGTACGTCTGGCGCGAGCAGCCCCAATGGCGTGGACGCCGGGAACGGTGCCTACCAGGACAGTGGCGACATTCAGGGCCTGCAGGTCATCTATGACCCGCGCGGCGAGAGGGCCCAGGTGTACGACGCGTACCTGGATCCGGCGGCGGCGCACGGGTGGCACGAGTCGGCGGCCACCGGTGACGGAGTTGCGCCCGGCGATGCTTACGGCCACCCACAGGGCGCGTACGTTGACAGTCACGAGCTGTACCGGGGCGGCCACGACGCCCAAGAGGGGGGCCAAGGCACCCATGGGACCGGCCACGGGGCATACGGCACCGAGCCTGAGCACACGTCCCGAGACGACGGATACTCCCACGGCGCCGACGACGACCAGAACGACGCCGACCACGACGACGGCTCGGTCTTTGTCGATGCATCGGGCCGCCGCAGCCGGCTGATCCGCCGTGCGGGCCTCGCTGCCGCGGCGGTCTGCGTTGTCTTCATGGTCGCTCTGATCGCGGGATTGTTTAGTTCGGTGCCCTCTGGCGGCCCGCTTCCCTGGGGGCAGGACCAGGACCAGAAGCAGGAACCGAAGCAGGAAGACTCGTCGACCGCCACGAACCAGCCCGGCTCGACCGTCGAACCCACCGCCGATCCGTCCGCCACGTCTGGGAAGTCATCTGGGGAGTCAGTGGCCCTGAGCCCATCGGCGAGCGCTTCCAAGATCGGTGGCGAGCCCAAGGAACCCACGTCCAAGGCGCCCACGACCGCAGCCGCCCCCACTACGAGCGCGCCGGGCAGGGGGAACGCCGGCGACCCCCCCGGCCACGGCCAGGGATCGACAAAGGGACCCAGGTGAGCCACCCACAACGCAACACCGGAACGTTCCGTTCCACTGGCAGCAGTCGTTCCCGTGGTGCCAACCGCTCGGCCCGACCGTCTACGGTGACCCGCCCGACGCAGACGGCACCCAGAACCAACCGGCATGCCCTGCGGCGCGACCCCCGCGCCCACTGGCTGTTGCTTCTGCTCACTCTCGCGGTCGCTGCCACCGCGCTGCTGTTCAGCGGTTACGGGCGGCATGAGATAGCACCCACCGCCGCCCCCGCCCATCACTGCACCGCCGCCCCCGCCGCGGTACGCACCGGCGGCCCCGTGTCGAGCGAGGCCGACGGAAAGCTGCACAGCACGCACCTCCCCGCCGAGAAGGTCGCCCTGACCTACGACGGAGGCCCTGATCCCGCCTGGACCCCATCTCTGCTCGACGTCCTGAGAAAGCACCACGTCAAGGCGACGTTCTTCCTCTCCGGCACCCAGGTGGCCGCCCATCCGGACCTCGTGCGCAGGATCCATGAGGAGGGTCACCAGATCGGCTCGCACACCTACACCGACGCCAACCTCGCCCAGGTCTCGGCGACCCGCGCGCGGCTCGAACTCGCCGTCACGCAGAACACCCTTGCCGGTGCCGCCGGCCTCGGCACCCGTCTGGTGCGGCTGCCGCACACCGGGAAGATCGCGTCTTTCTGCGCCGACCAGTGGGCGGCCGGGCGGCGCGCGATCGACGACGGCTACGTCCTGGTCGCCGCCGATGCTGCCGACCGGAGCCCGAAGTGGGGTGAGATCCGGCAGTTCACCGGCTCGCCGGAGGCCGTTGATGCCACGGAGAGAATCTTGGTGTCCCCGCCGCACGGCGTACGGTTCACGACGGTCGGGGCGGCGCTGGGGATGCATGGTGTCAACTATCCCGTCTCGGAGGCCACCGAGGTGAAGGGCACCGCCGTCGTGTGGGTGCAGACCCTGTCCCGGGGCTTCGCCGACGCGATGACGTGGCTGCTGGTGGCGGCGGGTGTGATCTCCCTGGGGCGCCTCGTGCTGCTGTTCACGGTCGCCCGCGTGCATGTGCGCCGCGTCCGCAGGAAACGACGCCGCGGCAACCGGCTGCCGCGGGTCGATGAACCGGTCACCGTGATCGTGCCCGCATACAACGAGGAGGCGGGCATTGAGGCGACCCTGCGTTCGTTGCTCGCCTCCACGTACCCGTACATCCAGATCATCGTGGTCGACGACGGATCGAGCGACCGCACCTTCGAAATCGCCGAGTCGGTCCGGGAGGAGGACCCGCGCGTGATGGTGGTGCGCCAGCCCAACGCGGGCAAGGCGGCCGCCCTCAACACCGGTCTTTCCTGGGCCCAGTTCGACATCGTGGTGATGATCGACGGTGACACGGTCTTCGAGCCCGAGGCGATCCGCAACCTGATCCAGCCGCTCGCCGACCCGCGCGTCGGCGCGGTCAGCGGCAACACAAAGGTCGGCAACAGGCAGGGCATACTGGGCCGTTGGCAGCACCTCGAGTACGTCATCGGCTTCAACCTCGACCGCCGAATGTTCGATGTACTCGAATGCATGCCGACCGTGCCGGGAGCGATCGGCGCCTTCCGCCGTGAGGCGCTGATGGGCGTCGGCGGAGTCAGTGAGGACACCCTCGCCGAGGACACCGATCTGACGATGGCGCTGTGCCGCGCGGGCTGGCGGGTGGTGTACGAGGAGTCTGCGATCGCCTGGACGGAGGCGCCGTCCACCGTCCGGCAGCTCTGGAAGCAGCGTTACCGCTGGTGCTACGGCACTCTGCAGGCGATGTGGAAGCACCGCAGGTCGCTGGTCGAGACGGGGCCGGCGGGCAAGTTCGGCCGCCGCGGACTGACCTATCTCGCCGTCTTCCAGATGCTGTTGCCGTTGCTCGCTCCACTCGTCGACGTGTTCGCTGTGTATGGGCTGCTGTTCCAGAGCGTCGCCCAGGCCGGGGCCGTGTGGCTCGGGTTCACGGCCGTGCAGGTGCTCAGTGCCCTCTACGCGCTCCGCCTCGACAAGGAGAAGTTCGAACCGCTGTGGACCCTGCCGCTGCAGATCTTTGTCTACCGGCAGCTGATGTATTTGGTGGTGGTGCAGTCGGTAGTCACGGCGCTCCTGGGCAGCAGGCTGCGCTGGCACCGGATGCAGCGCACCGGTTCGGCGACGGACACGCTGCAGCGGCAGCCGGCGTGAGGTCGCACGGCCGGGCCTGGCCGTTGGGGTGGCTCGGCGGGACGGGTCGCCAGGGACTTCGACCTGACCGAGACCGCGGGGTGGGACCGGGGGAAGCAGGCCGACTCCGAGGCCGCCCTCGCGGCCTGACCAACACGCTGAACGTGTCTTTGAAGCGGAGCAAGTTCACCGCGCCATGGTTGACCTCACCGTGGCAGAGATTCGGCGACTCCTGGCAGCTGCCCGTCCCCACTACACACGCTCGGGGGGCGGTCCCATGGAGACCGCCCCTGATGAGACATTCGCCCACCACACTCGCGCCACATGGGTTCTGAGCAGGCAAAGCGTCGAGATCCTGCTGGAGTACCAGGCGCCGGTCGGAAGCAACAGAGCGGTCAAGGCCCGGCCACTCCCAGGTGTCGACGGCCCCACGCGCAGCCGCCTCACCCCGACTGGGGTTCCGGTCCGGCACGACGAGATGATCCGCGTGAACTGCAGGCCCCGGCAACGGCGCAAGGGAGCGGCCTGGCGGTACGACGCCTCGGGCCCTAGACTCCGTGCTTCCTGACACCGCAGGCCCAAGCATCCCCGTACTCCCAGGGGTAAGGTGCCGCGCTCAGGGGCGACCAGGGAGCAGGGGGCCTACTCAGGAGACCGGGAAAGAGAACGACCCCCTTGACGACGATTCAGTACAGCCGTGCGGGCAGACGGCAGGCCATGCGCCGGATCCGCCCCCGGCGATCCCCCGCGAGACCCCTGGCGGCACTGGCCTGGTTGGGCGCGGCAGCCACGCTGTGGCTGTGGTGGAGTAACACACCGTACGTGCCCAGGACCGTCGGCGACTGCCTGACGGCCGCCGGCCGGATCACCGGGCTGCTGTCCGGATACGTGACCGCCATCGTGATCGCGCTGATGGCGCGCGTTCCGTCCCTGGAGCGCCGGGTGGGCTCCGACCGGGTCACGCGGTGGCACGCGATGAGCGGACGCTACGCGCTGTCCCTGGTCGTCGTGCACGTCGTGCTGATCCTCTACGGCTACTCGCTCCAGGCGGACACCGGCATCGTGGCGCAGACGGTCTCCGTCGTCACCGAGTACCCGGAGATGGTGAAGGCGACGGCCGGCACCCTGATCCTGCTGCTCGTCGGTCTTGTCTCGGCTGGCGCACTGCGCAGACGCCTGCGCTACGAGACCTGGTACTACCTGCACCTCCTCACCTATGCCGCCGTATACCTCGCCTTCTGGCACCAGCTCGCCACGGGCGGCGAATTCGTGACGGACACCGTCGCGCGCACCGCCTGGTACGTCCTGTACCTTCTGGTCGGCACGCTGGTGCTCTGGTACCGCGTACTCACTCCTGTACGGCTCAACTTCCGGCACCGCATGCGCGTCGAGTCGGTCGTGCAGGAGACGCCCGGCGTGGTGTCCGTGCTGATCCGCGGACGCCGGCTGCACAGGCTGGGTGCGGAGCCGGGGCAGTTCTTCCGCTGGCGGTTCCTGGCCGAGGGGCTGCGCTGGACCTCGAATCCGTACTCGCTGTCGGCGCCACCCCGGCCGGATCGGCTGCGGATCACCGTGAAGGCGGTTGGCGGGCACAGCGCGGCGCTGGCCCGGCTCCGCCCGGGCACCCCGGTGTGGGCGGAGGGCCCTTACGGGGCGATGACCGCGGGCCGCCGCAGCCGTGGCAAGGTGCTGTTGCTCGCGGGCGGCGTGGGGATCACGCCACTGCGGGCGCTGTTCGAGACCCTGCCCGGGGCGCCTGGGGACCTCACTCTGCTCTACCGGGCGCGCACGGCCGAGGAGCTCGCGCTCCGGGACGAGCTGGAGGCGATCGCGGACGCCTGCGGTGCCCAGCTGCTGTACGCGGTGAACAGCCCGGACGGCAGACGGCCGTCGATCACCGCGAAGAAGCTGCGGAGGATCCTGCCGGACATCTCCCGCCACGACGTCTACCTGTGCGGGCCGCCGGGTCTGGCCGAGGAGTCCTACGTCGCGCTCCGCCAGGCCGGCGTCCCCGAACGCCGCATCCACCACGAGTCCTTCGAGTTCTGAGCCCGGTGACCTCCATGAAGAAGAATCATTCGCTCCGTCGTGGCGTGCTCACCAGCGCCGCCACCGTCTCCGGCATTGTGCTGATGCTCGCGCTCAAGCCCGGCACGGACCCGTCCGTCCATCAGGCTGGCGCTCCCTCCGCCCAGGTGACAGTGATCCCCTCCGCATCCATCGCCGCCTCCACGTCCACCTCCACCTCCACCTCCGTGTCCCCTTCCCTGTCCGTGTCCGCCTCGCCGTCGGGGACGGCAGGACACCGGCGCGCCACGTCGTCTCCGACCGCTTCGATCTCCCGCTCCGCCTCCACCGCGCCCAGGAAGACCAACACCGCCCCCTCCACCCCGAAGACCACCACGGCCGCACCCACCACCCGTACCGTCTCCGGTCCCACCGTGCAGACGAACTACGGGCCGGTCCAGGTGCGGATCACCCTCACCGGCACCCGGATCACGGGGGCGACGGCCGTCCAGTACCCCGACGAGACCGCACGGAGTCGGGACATCAACTCCACCGCGGTTCCCAAACTCAACCGGGAGACGCTGGCCGCGCAGAGCGCGAGCATCGACTCGGTGTCCGGCGCCACCTACACCAGCACGGGCTACAAGCAGTCGCTGCAGAGCGCCCTGGACCAGGCCGGTGTCTGAGCCCGCGCGCCTGCGCCGCGTGGAACACGCCATGGGCACGGTCTTCTCCTTCGACGTCCGCGGCTTCACGAACCTTCCGCGCGTGCGCGCGGCGCTGGAGGAGGCGGTCGCCTTCCTGCACCGGACCGACGCCGTCTTCTCCACCTACCGCTACGACAGCCAGATCAGCCGGCTCGCCCGCGGCGAGCTGGATCTGCGGAGTTGCGATGCTGAGGTGCGCGAAGTGCTGCGGCTGTGCGAGGAGGCCGAACGGCGGAGCGATGGCTGGTTCTCAGCCCGGTACAGAGGCCGGTCCGGCACCGGTCCCGACCCCACGGGCCTGGTGAAGGGCTGGGCGGTCGAGCGCGCCGCGCGGACGCTCGCCGAGGCCGGCGCGGAAGCGGTGTGCGTCAACGGCGGCGGTGACGTCCAAACGATGGGCGGTCCCTGGCGGATTGGCATCTCCGATCCCCTGACCCCTGGTGCGATTGCCGCGGTCGTCGAGGTGGGCGCCGATGCTCATGAGACTGCCGTCGCCACGTCGGGCCCCGCCGAACGGGGTTGCCACATCCTTGATCCGCACACCGGGCAGCCGTCGGCCACTCGACTCGCCTCGATAACCGTCCTCTGCTCCACCCTCACCGCCGCCGACGCCTGGGCCACCGCCGCCTACGCCATGGGCGACGCGGCCCGCACCTGGCTCAGTGCACTCCCTGGCGCGCAGGCCTTCGCCGTCACCATCGGCGGTGGCACGTGGCACACGACCGGTTTCCCGGGGCCGGCCGTACCGGCCGGCCCCGGGAAACCGGTACGGGTGCTACGGGGTGACGCGCAGCAGCAGGTTGGGTGATCCGCTGCCGGGGCCGGTGACCACCCCGGAGGTGGCCGCCGAGGTCAGGGCGCTCGCCACCTGGGAGGGCGAGGCCGACGGATGTCCGGCGAGGTAGACGGCAGCCGCGCCCGTGACGTGCGGGGTCGCCATCGAGGTGCCGGAGATGGTGTTGGTGGCGGTGTCGCTGTTCTTCCACGCGGAGGTGATGGACGATCCGGGCGCGAACAGGTCCAGCCCAGAGCCGTAGTTGGAGTAGCTGGCCCTGGCGTCGGTGCTGGTGGTGGCGCCGACGGTGATCGCCTCGCTCACGCGCGCGGGCGAGTAGGAGGAGGCGTTCGCCCCGTCGTTGCCCGCGGCGACGGCGTAGGTGACGCCGGAGGCGATCGAGTTGCGGACGGCGGTGTCAATGGCGGTGTTGGCGCCGCCGCCAAGGCTCATGTTGGCCACGGCCGGCTTCACGGCGTTGGCGGTGACCCAGTCGATGCCGGCCACGACCTGGGCCGTCGTGCCCGATCCGGCGTTGTTCAGGACACGTACAGCGACGATCTTCGCCTTCTTGGCGACTCCGTACGAGGTTCCGGCGACGGTGCCCGCGACATGGGTGCCGTGGCCGTTGCCGTCCTGGGCGACGAAGTCGTCCTGGACCGCGTCGTACCCGTAGGAGGCGCGGCCGCCGAAGTCCGTGTGCGTGATGCGCACTCCGGTGTCGATAATGTACGCCGTCACGCCGGCGCCGGCCGTGTCGGGGTACGTATAGCTGTTGTTCAGGGGGAGTGCCGCCTGGTCGATGCGGTCCAGCCCCCACGACGGCGGGTTGGTCTGCGTGGCGTCCACGCTGACGGTGGTGTCCTGGATGACCTGGGCGACGGCCGGGTCCGCGGCGAGCCGCCCGGCCTCGGTCGCGGTCATGTGGGCCGCGTAGCCGTTGAGGGCGGCGCGGTACGTGTGCTCGACCACGCCGCCGTGACGGGTCACCACGCTCCGGCCCCCGGCCGAGGTCGATGAGAGCCCGGAACTCTTCTTGAGGGTGACGATGTAGCTGTCCTTCACGGCGCCCTTGCCGCTGGCGCCGATGATGCGGCCTTCGGCCGGTGCGGCCTGTGCGGGGGTTACCGCGGTCAGACCGAGGGCGGCGGCGGTCACCACCGCCGAGAACGCCGCGGCGATCCGCCGCCGGGTTCTGCGCGTCACTGCCATCGCGGGGAAGTCCTCCTGCAATCGCTGGTGCGTTACGGGACGACCGATAGCGTGATGCATCTGACGCGTCCATTACAAGAGCGCCTTTGGGGGGCTTGCCTCGCCTGTTCAGGTCGGTCAGCTCGGGCCCGGTGCTGCCCTCTCCCCACGAGGGTGCAGATTCGTCCGTGCTGGTCAGTGCGCGATCCGGCCGCGTCACCGGACGGGACCGCGCCGACGGACCGAGCCGACGGGGCCGAGCAGGTCAACTGAGACGGTAACCGAGGCGGAAGACCCGCAAACGGCGGGAAACCTGTTTTGCAGGTTTGCCTGGAGTGGTGAGGACTTCGTCCATGGCGGTTCCGGCGGGTTCGCGCCGGTTCAATGAGTGGTCCCCCTCACGCCTTGCGGACGCGTGTGAACTCCGGTGCACGCCCGTGAATGAGACGGAAATTGAGACGGGTCCGTGAGTCGCATGGAGGGCCTAACTCATCCGTGGTGCTCATCTTCGGGGCGTCACTGACGAGTGCCTGCGTACTCGTGGTGCTGGGTTCTAGGTTCTGGCACGGTGTGACGGAGGTCTCGGGGGTGTGGGTATGGCGCGTCGGCGCGGTGTACGGGTGGGGTCGGGGGTGGCGGGTGCTGCCGCGTTGGTGACGGCAGTGCTGGGGCCGGTGACCAATTACGCGAGTGCGGCGGTGCCGGGGTGGGCTGCGCATGCGTGGGTGGTGTGGCCGGCATTCGGGGTGCTAGTGGCGGTCAGCGTTGGGTTGCTGCTGTGGGGGCGGCGCCTGGATGGCGGGACGCCGTCGGCGCGGCTGAATTCGGTGGACAGGCTGGCCGGGTCCCGACATGGCTCCCTGCGGCGCCAGCATGTGGAGCGGGTGCGCGGCCGTGAGACGGAGCTGGCTCTCCTGGTGGAGATGCTGCGCCGGCCGCAGGGCAGGTTTGCGGTGGTGTGTGGTGCTGGGGGACTGGGCAAGACGACGCTGGCCGCGCAGCTCGCTGCCCAGGCCGAGGAAGATGGCTGGGCGGTGTTCTGGCTGCGGTGGCGAAGCTCGGTGGACCTGGCGCAGCAACTGACCCAGGCGGCGGTGGCGTGCGGGCTTGCGGAGTCGGATCTGGAGTCGGCCCGGGCCGGGCAGGCGAGCTTGCCGGATGTGATCTGGGAGCAGCTGGAATCCTCCCGGCGGTGGTTGGTGGTGCTCGACAACGTGGATGAGCCGCAGGCGGTCGGCCCCGGCGTTGAGCCGGTGGCGCACTATCGGGGGTGGATCCGCCCCCACGGCGGCGGTTTGTTGCTGGTGACCAGCCGGGACACCAGCACGCAGACCTGGGGGCCGCGTGCAGAGCTGCTGCGGCTGGAGCCGCTGGCCGTGCCGGATGCGGGCCAAGTGCTGCTGGATGCGGCACCGCGGGCCGGCACGCCGGAGCAGGCCCGGGAGCTAGCGGCCCGCCTGGGTGGGCTGCCGCTGGCCCTGCATGCGGCGGGTTCCTACCTCGCCACTGCCATCAGCCGCTACCGAACCTTCGACCACTACCGCCAGGCCTTGGACGCCGAGCTGCCCCCACTCCTGGGCGCGCAGCACCCTGATGCTTCTGACCCTGACGTCGCTCGCACTGTGGTGCGCCATACCTGGGAGGTGTCCCTGGACCAGCTCACGGCGGAGGGCAACCTGCTGGCCCGTCCACTGCTGAGGGTGCTGTCCCTGCTGGCCCAGGCGCCCATACCGCTGTCCCTGCTCACCCCGGGCTTGGTGGCCGCCGTGACAGGTGAGGCGGTCACTGTGGTCGGTGTGGAGGCGGCACTTGCCGGTCTGCACCGCTATGGTCTTCTTGGACTGCCCGAACCCACCACCGCACTGGAGGTGGCGCAGGAGGACAATGCCCAGGTGGTGCTGCATCCGCTGGTCCGGGAGATCAGCGCCCTAGCTCTCACAGCCGAGACCAACGACCTCGCCCTGTGGCATCGAGCCCTCACCGACCGGCTGACCGAAGCCGTCCACGACGCCGCGGGAGCCGGACGCCCCGGGTGGTCCACCGCCCGCCTCCTGTCCCCACACCTGTCGCTCTTGCTCAACCAGAGCCCAGAGGCCCTCGCCGACGCCCGCGACACAGTTGCGGCTCTCGCCGAGGTACTCCGCGACGCTGGCGCCTACGCACCCGAGCACGCTCTACATCAACAACTCTTGGACACACAAAGTCGCCTTCTGGGCCCCGACCATCCCGACACCTTGGGCAGCCGTGGCAACTTGGCTGCCGCTCTGCGCGGGATGGGGGAGTACGCGCAGGCAGTCGACCTGCACCGGCGGACCCTTGAGGATCGCACGCGGATCCTGGGCCCCGACCATCCCGACACCTTGGGCAGCCGTGGCAACTTGGCTGCCGCTCTGCGCGGGATGGGGGAGTACGCGCAGGCAGCCGACCTGGACCGGCAGACCTTGGAGGATCGCACGCGGATCCTGGGCCCCGACCATCCCGACACCTTGGGCAGCCGTGGCAACTTGGCTGCCGCTCTGCGCGGGATGGGGGAGTACGC
>NZ_JBEXSX010000121.1:10696-11895 GCF_040613835.1 Streptomyces sp. NPDC006207
CGCAGGCAGCCGACCTGCACCGGCAGACCTTGGAGGATCGCACGCGGATCCTGGGTGCCAATCACCCAGCCACCCTGCGCAGCCGCAGCAACGTGGCTGCTTCTTTGCTTGGGTTGGGCGAGTACGCGCAGGCGGCTGAGCTGAGCCGGCAGACGCTGGAGGATCAAACGCGGATCCTGGGCCCTGACCACCCCGATACCCTGGACAGTCGTCACACACTGGCTGCTTCTTTGCTTGGGTTGGGTGAGTATGCGCAGGCGGCTGAGCTGAGCCGGCAGACGCTGGAGGATCAAACGCGGATCTTGGGCCCCGACCACCGCGACACCCTGCGCAGTCGCAGCAACGTGGCTGCTTCTTTGCTTGGGTTGGGCGAGTACGCGCAGGCGGCTGAGCTGCACCGGCAGACGCTGGAAGATCGCACGCGGATCTTGGGCCACCAGCACCCCGACACTCTGCGCAGCCGCAGTGATCTGGAGCTGGCGCTCGCAGCTTTGCGCCCGGGGCGCCGTCGCCGGGTCCGCTGACGGCGAGGTAGGACGCCTGCCGACTGGACCCACAGTTGCATCCAGGCAAGACCACTTCTGCAACGCACGTTTTGCAGGTTTGCCTGAGGTGGCGAGGGTTGCGTCCGTGGCCGTCCGGGCGTGTTCGTAGCTGTCTCAGGAGTGCGCTATGCCGTGACTTGCGTACGGGCGCGAACGGCGGCGTGCGGCTGTGAACGAGACGGAAAATGAGACGGCCGCGAGCCGCGTCGATCTCGTGGTGCTGGGTACGCGAGTGCGGTGGTGCCGGGGTGGGCTGCGCGTGCGTGGGTGGTGTGGCCGGTGTTCGGGGTGCTGGTGGCGGTCAGCGTCGGGTTGCTGCTGTGGGGGAGGCGCCTGGATGGCGGGGCGCCTTCGGTGCGGCTGACGTCGGTGGACAGGCTGGCCGCGCATTCTGGGCCCCGACCACCCCGACACCCTGGCTAGCCGAAGCAACCTAGAGCGGGCACTCGTCGCATCACGCCGGTTGGCCCGCCGTTGAGGCCGCTGGTTGGGTGGCAGAATCGCGCCCCGATGAACCTACGCTGATGTGCTCTTCTAAAGTTCCCCTCACAGCGCACGTTGTGCAGGCGTGCCCCGGCCACGCGCCGGAGGCTGGCCGCTGCCGGCGGCCGATTGATTTCCTACAGGAGCGACAGCTCACGACCCGCTAATTTG
>NZ_JBEXSX010000122.1:0-10335 GCF_040613835.1 Streptomyces sp. NPDC006207
TCGCAGTTCCGCTCACGAAAATTCGTCCGGGCACTCGATCGCCACCAGATGGCCGGATCGATAGGGAGAGTCGGGGCAGCCGGAGACAACGCGGCTATGGAGTCCTTCTTCAGCCTGCTGCAGAAGAACGTCCTCGACCGCCGGAGCTGGGCCACCCGCGAAGAACTGCGCATCGCGATCGTGACCTGGATCGAGCGGACCTACCACCGCCGCCGCAGACAAGCCGCACTCGGCCGCCTGACCCCCGTCGAATTCGAGACCGTCATGACCCCACCGGCCGTCCAGGCCGCGTGACCGAACCTGTCACCCAAACCTGCAGCAGACCCATGTTTGGGTTGAGACATGGCGCTCTCACAGCACGCATTCCAGGCTGCCTGCGGACCGGAGAACCTCGCGGAGGTTCTAACCCTGTTCCGGGACTGGGCGCTGACCACTGACATCCAAGCCTGACATCAACGGCGGCAGATGACTATGCATCCCGACACTCCGTGATGGAGGCGACACACCTCGCCGGTTGCCGCTGACTAGAGCAGGCACAACGGGCGAATCGAACTTACAAGGCAGATGTCGGCGACGACGTCAAGCGCCTCAGCCGACGCACGGTCCCGCTCTGACTCCACAGGGGCTTCGGCATCCCAGGGATCGATGCCCAGGTCCATGAACCGGCTGGCGTCGCGACCGTGGAGGAACCGTGCCCCTGTATAGGGGAGTTCGAAGGTCCAGTGCTCGGGCAGGTCGCGGGCTGCGTAGCGGCAGAGAAGATCGACCATCCCGAAGTCGAAGGCGGCCCAGCACCCGGGGGCTGCCCACTGCCGGTGCCAGATTACCGTGGTCCACTCGTTGGGGTCCGGTGTGTCCGCGCGCCAGCACAGCAGGTCGGCCTCCGTAGTCAGCCCCCAGCCGACGAGGAGTTCGGGCGCGTCGTACTCCTCCTCTTCAGCCCCAACGCATGGCAAGAGTCGAGGTCAACCGCTACGAGTCCGGAAGCCTGGGCGTTGACCGGCAGTGACACCTGGAGTCCGCAGCTGACCAGAGCGATAGTCCCTCGGGCGTTCTGAGGCTTCAGGGAAGCAAGTCACCCCGGTTCACGCAGTTGTACGAGCCGTCGTCATTGCGCCCCACGCTGTTGTACGACCAGCAGTGCAGCATGGGCGCGAGCGTCCACATCCGCAGTGCCATGAGGACGCCGAGGCAGGCGACAGCAGCCCATCCGCCGTAGGACCGCCATCCCGAGAGCGCCAGTCCGCCGACGGCCACCAAGGCTGCGAACCCCAGCACGTACACGGCCAGCGGCGCCAGGTTGTCCCGCAGCCCGGGAAACGACTCCATCTCGATGGTCCCCAGGAAGCTGAACAACACCACGAGTACGGCAATGGCGAATACGAGGGCGGCCGTGCAACCACGGGCAGCGCGCGCGTATGGCTCGAGCGTGACCTCGCCCTGCTCGGCGGCGTGCTCTCCGTTCACGGCACCTCCTCATCTGCGGTGAGCCGCGATCGTAACGGGCCGACGGGGCCCGGCAGGAGGCGAGCCAACGCCGGCTCACCGCCCAAAAGGCGCACTTGGCAGACCTACTGAGCGCCATTCCAGGCCCGAGACAGCTTGTCGAATGCGTGTTTGAGTCGGCAAGCAAGGCTCCGTCAGACCACGCGACTGTGCAGGCCAGCCGCCTACTGCGGGCGAACGAGCGGGGCGCCTTCTTAGCGCTCGGGCACATCCGCCGATCACTGGGGCACGATCGGCGCGCCTTGGCCAGGATGCGTATCTGCTGTCTCCCGATGGAGCGGCGTGGTCCTGCGTCCGCCGGCGGCCTGCCGTAAAGCCGCCTGGATCGGAATCCGATTGCCCCGTCGCGGCCGGCTGCGCATCCTGCTGGGATGCGTTTCTCGATCAACATCCCCAACTTCGGTGACTTCGCCGACCCCCGTAACGTCGCGACCGTGGCGGCTGCCGCCGAACAGGCCGGCTGGGACGGTCTCTTCGTCTGGGACCACGTACTGCACCGGCAGCACCAGGGGCGTCCCTTCGGGGACCCTTGGATGCTGCTGACCGCGGCCGCGTTGGCGACCTCCCGGATCCGGCTGGGCACCCTGTTGACGCCGGTCCCTCGTTACCGTCCGCAGCAACTTGCCCGCCAAGTGGCCACCCTGGAGCACCTCAGCGGCGGCCGGGTGATCTTCGCCGCGGGTCTGGGCGGTCCCATCGAGGACGAATACCGCAGTTTCGGCGACGCCGCCGAGCCGCATCTCCTCGCCGAGCGGCTGGACGAGGGACTGGAGCTGTTGAGGCGCCTCTGGTCCGGCGAGCCGGTAACCCACCACGGCCGGCACTATGAAGTCCGGGACGTCACCCTGCTGCCCGCCACCGTGCAGCGGCCCGGTCCTCCGGTGTGGATCGGCGGGTTCTGGCCGCGTCGCCCGCCCATGCGGCGGGCAGCGCGGTGGGACGGCGCGGTGCCGCTGTTCGAGACTGCCCGGCATGGCCATGTGCCGGATGCGGCGGAGGTACGGGAGCTGGTCGGCTACGTGCGCAAGCAGCGTACGGCCGGGGCCGAACACCCCTTCGAATTCGTGCTCGGCGGTGCCACGCCCCCGGACGCGGCCAGGGCCAAGGACGTGATCGGTCCGCTGCACGACGCGGGCGCCACCTGGTGGGACGAGCGACAGGTCCAGACCGGCCCCGACCTGGATCGTCTGCCCTCGGTGCTGCGCCGCATTGAGGCGGGGCCGCCGGTGGTCTAATCAGCCGTTCGGGGTGCGCCGGTGAGCACCACGTGCGGCAGGCCGTGACAGGTGAGTTCGGCGCGGAAGCGGCCGGTCATCCCGGAGCGCAGGTGCTCCCCGTCGCGCAGCCCGTCGTCCTCGAAGGGCACGCCGGCGTCGTCGGCCAGGTGACTTCGTCGAATGTGGCGTCGGGGCGGATCGTCAGCGGGCGCGCGTACTTCTCCTCGCTGTACGTGCGCCCGCACTCGGGCACCCATCGCGTCGCCTCCCACGCCCCTCCGCGCGCCCGGTAGCGCTCGGCCAGGGCGCGGGCCATGGTGGTGGTGCCGGTCGACGCCGCGCCGACGACCACCGCCCGGCGGGCCAGGGCCGCCCGTACCGGCGCGGCCATGGCGGAGTTCAGGAGGCCGCGCCGCGCAGGAATGGGGCTTGAGGCCACCGGCGCGCGCACGCTGCTCGACGCGTGCGCGGCGTCGGCACGATCGGGCCGACTCCGCTGCAACAGAACCCGGCCCTGTCCCCTGGTGCGAGTGGCAACGGCCGGGGTCAGCCAAACAGACCACCTATACCCCAGGGACACCCGGCCCGGGTGCCTCACGGGATAAGATCCGGTGAACCGGATTTCGTCGTGGTCTCAAGGACAATGGCAGCAGGTCGGCAAAGCAAAGGCAATACCTTTGCGGTGCGATACGGTTCCAAGAATGGCCGCAAAATGCTCATCCTGCAGCCGGCCGGAGCCCTGACCTGGCAGTACGGGCCGACCGCACGGAAAGCCGCGAGGCGTGGTTGTCCGGATTTCGCCCACGCTGCCGTCACACGCGAAATCAATTCAGGATACCGGGTGGACCGATCCCCGGCGTGGGCTCCACTCTGCCCATGGAGGCCCCTCACCGCCGGGCTGCAACCCACGGTGACATCCCCGGGGCCGAGCGAGTGGCAACGAGCATGGGAGGTCCCCCGGCGTGCCGCATGACACGCACACAGATCATTCGTCCACCGAAGAACCCCAACAGAGAAGTCGCGGTATCCGTATACCCACAGCGGTCGTTGTCGTCCTGGTCGCATTGGTCCTGGGAATCGCGTTCGCCTCGCGTATCCGGATCGACGTCCACTTCGCGGCACCGACACTGCCGGCCCTGATAGCGGCGGAGCTGATCCGCCGGCTCGTCCGTTCCTTCATCTCACCGAAGGACCGGTAGGCGCCGGAAAGCACGAGTCGGCGCAGCGGCCACGCCCGCTGCGCCCGACGGGCGTCCGTCGGACCTCCGTTGGACCTCTGTTGGACGTCCGGCAGAATGACCCGGTGACCCCCGAATCCGGACCCCACCGCCGTGCCGCAGACCCGGTCCGGACCCGTCTGACGGCGGCCGCGGCCGCGGTGATCACCGTCGGTGCAGGGCTGGGGGTCCGGGCCGTGGCCGAGGGGAGCGTGGCCAAGTACGGCGGAGACGCGCTCTACACCGTCCTGCTCGTCACCCTCGTCGTTCTGGCGGCGCCCCGGGTGAGGCCCCTGACGGCGGCCGGAAGCGCCCTGGCCGCCAGTTGGGTGATCGAGTTCCTGCAGCTCAGCGACGTGCCCGCGGAGCTCGCCCAACGCAGCCTCGTCGCCCGTCTCGTGGTCGGTTCCACCTTCAATCCGCCGGATCTGCTCTGGTACGCCTTCGGCGCGGCGGCGGGCTGGCTCGTCCACACCGCGGTGTGCTCCTTCCTGGCACGCCGGCGTACGGGGCACCGCTGACCTAATCCCACCACCCCGGTTCAGCGCGCGGCGAGCCGTAGCGCCATCTCCCGGGCGGAGGAGGGCACTCCGCGGACGGGCTCCCCGTACTGCGGGTGTGCCTGGTCGAGGGTGGGGACCAGGGAGCGGGACCGCTCCTCGGGTACGCGTTCCAGGACCGTCGTGCCCGTCTCCGCCTCCAGGGCCGGGGCGTAGCCCGCCGTGCGCAGGGCGGCGAGGGTCTCGTCCGGGGGCGCCGTGGAGATCAGCACCGTCGGCGCGATCCGTCGCAGGCCCAGCTTGGCGAGGCCGCGCGTCTGCGCGACCTCCGCGATCAGCGTCGTGTCGTCGGAGCGGATGCAGCACGCCGAACGCACCACCCGCAGCCGCCCATGGCTGCGGGCGACGTCCTTGACCGTGTACGTCAGCGGTTGCGGCAGTTCCGTTCCCGGCCGGCATACGGCGGTGAGGCGTTCGAGGATGCCGTCGGCGTCCCATCCCGCGTCGAAGGCCCGGCGCAGGGAGGCGGGTGTGATGCGCCAGACCACGGCGTGCCCCTCGGACTCGATGTCGCCGACCGCCGACAGCAGCGCCGCCAGATCGGGCGCGGGGGTGCCGGTGACGGTGGCCGTGGAGTCGGCCTGGAACCGGGCCGTGGTGCTCGGCGGCGGCAGCAGCGAGCGCAGGGCCTCGCGCAGCGCCGCCACCGCCTTGGCCAGGGCCGGGCGCTCGGCCAGGCCCTCCCCCAGCCGGTCGGCACCCTCGGCCGCCGGGTCGGCGTCCGCGCCGGGCACAGCCGGGTAGTGGCGGGCGGCCCCGGCGCCCAGGAGGCCGGCGACCGCGCGGCCGACTTCGGTGAGCGCGCCGTGGGTCACCAGGCCGAGCAGCTCCGCCTCCGCCAACGTGGCCTCGAGCCGCCCTTCCAGGTCCTCGTCCTCGTAGGGCGCGATCAGCACCGGCCGGAACCAGACGGCGCACTCCAGTAGTTCGTCGCGTCCCTCTCCCCCGTCGGTCAGCCCGTACCCGTCCGGCAACGTGGCCAGCGCCTGGAGCACGCCGTGCCGCAGTGGCGCCGCGTACGGGTCCTGGGGGCTGATCAGCGCGACCGGGGTCTCGCCCTCGTCGGGCCAGTACGTGAACACCTCCGGGACCACGGCCCAGGCGGCCGTCAACGGCAGCAGCTTCCCGGCGGGCGTGGCCGCGGCCCAGGCGTCGTAGCGCTCGCCGGGCAGCAGCCGCGCCGGTTGCGGCGGAGTGGCGGGACGTCGGCGCCCCCGGCCGCGAGGGGCGGGTTCCGCCTTCTCGGCCTGAGGAGCGGCAAGGCCCGCGTTCACCGCCAGGTCCAGCCACAGCCGGGTGTGTGCCTCGCTCGTCCCGGCCGCCTTGGCCAGTCTCCTGGTGTCGCGCACCGCGATCCCGCCGGCCTTGCGCACCGCCACCGGTCGCGCGGCCAGTTCCCGCAGCACCAGTTCCGCCCGCCATGCGGCGGCTCCCGCCGCCACCGCGCCCTGGGCCGCCCAGTCCGGGGGCAGCCGGGTGACGCACGTCAGCGGTTCCGGGTCCAGGCTCGGCGTGGGCGCGGGCTGATCCCCGCGCAGTGCGTGACCGACCTCGTACGGCAGTTCCACCAGATCCGGCCCGACCGGCACCACCATGCCGTGTTCGGCGAGCCAGTCGGTGCCCTCGTCCCCGCTGCCGCCCTCCCGGAACGTGTACTTGCGGTCGGGTCCCGCGTAGTCGCCGTACCGGGACACGAAGCAGTGCGTGCGCAGGAGCGGGGGTCCCTGCAGCATGTGGTCGAGCAGTTCGTGAGCCGCCGCCGGGGCGGTGGCCACCAGCTCCCGCACCCGGCCGGGGTCCGCCAGCAGTGCGCCGACCGCCGCCTGTGCGTCCGCGCGGGTGCGCTGCTCGATCCCGAGGGCGGCGGCGATCCGTTTGATCTCCGGCGCGTTGTACGCCTGTGTGAACAGCAGGTCGGCCGGCCTGCCGTAGCCGTCCATCCGGGCCGCCGACGTGTGCAGCAAAGACGGCAGCGCCAGCCGGCCGCGCGGCGCGGGGAGCACCAGCGCCCGCTCCCGCAGCCGTTGCAGCGCTTCCGCCGTCCTCTCACGTGGCGTGCCGCCCTGCTCCAGCCAGTCCAGCACGTCCGCCTCGGGCACCAGCCGGGTGTAGGGGTCCACCGGCGGCGGCGCCGGGCGCCAGCCGTACGCGTGCTGCTCGGCCGCGGGCACCGGCCCGTACGTCTCCAGGGCCCGGGCCGCCACGCACGCCAGCAACTGCGCCTCGCCCCCTGTCCCCGCAGCGACGGCGCGCTCCACGGAGTCGTCGGTGAGGAGGTGCTCCGCCAGTTGCCGGAACGTGGTGACCGGCGCATAGCCCGCGGCACGCGGCAGTTCGCGCTCTTCCAGCAGGGCGGTCAGGGGCTCGGCGGAGAGCCCGGCGAGCCACTGTTCCAGGGCAGTACGTGCATGCACCCCCTGAGCCTAGAACAGTCCGAGTCCCCCGATGGCACCCCTCTCGCGATGCACTTCGCCTCGGAGGCGCCGTACCGGCGGGGGCAAGGTGCGGCCTCACGACACGGCATGCCGCCGTGCCGTGGGGCCGCGCCCCGCAAGGAGGCTGGTCAGAAGCCCAGGCTCCAGGTGTCGAGGTAGCCGGGAAGGACGATGAAGTTGCCGGGGGTGTTGTCCCTGACCCGGAGCTTCCAGGTGCCGTTGGCCGGGACGGTGGAGGCGTCGACGGTGAACGTCTGGTGCAGTTCGGGGATCGCGACGGGGCCCTGCGACCAGCCCTTGACCGGGATCACCCGGCCGTCCTCGCTGACCAGGTCGATGACGTAGAAGCCGACGTGGACGGCGTAGAGGTCGACGGTCACCTTGAGGTCGGCCGGGGCGTTGCCGTTGCGGCCGCTGACGGTGACCGGGCTCTCGATCACCGCCCAGTTGGGGATGTCGTACCGGTTCGGGTTGACGAAGACGTCGCCGCCGGAGGCCAGGACGGTCCACTGGTAGCGGACCGTGCGGCAGTTGCCCGCCGCGTCCTTGACGGTGATCGCGGGCCGGTACTCGCCGCCCTTCACCGGAGTCCCGGAGACAAGGCCGGTCCTGGCGTTGATGGACATGCCGCGAGGGAGGCCCTTGGCGGAGTAGGTGAGGGGGCCGGGGCGGGAGCTCTGTGCCTGGATCTGCCAGGTGACCTGCTGGCCGGTCGCCGTCCGCCGCGGGTTGGTGCTGTCGATCGCGAGGTAGTCGACGAAGCGGTACCCGACCTTGACCGCGGCCCAGGCGTTGCCGACCGCCTCGTACTTCTTGCTGCCCATCCCGTAGAGGTCGGCGGCGGCCTGGAGCGTGGCAGTGCGCGCACCGGCGAAGTCCGTGGTGCTGGTCATGTAGACGGTCAAGGCGCGGTACCAGATGTCGGTGGCCGACTCGCGGCCGATGCCGGAGACCGCCTTGCCGTCGAAGGTCGGGCTGTCGTAGCTAACGCCGTTGATCGTCTTCTTGCCGCTGCCCTCGGAGAGCAGGTAGAAGAAGTGGTTCGCAGGGCCCGAGCTCTGGTGCGGGTCCAGGTACTTGGTGCCGGTGGTCCAGTAGTCCTGCGACCCGCCGTAGCCCACGTCGTCCTTGGAAGGCTGGTCCATGTAGCGCAGCGGTACGCCGGTGCCGTAGACGTCGACCTTCTCGGCGATCAGGTAGTCCGGCACGTCCTTGGGGCTGTTGGTGAAGAACTCCACCGCGGTGCCCATGATGTCGCTGGTGGCCTCGTTCAGTCCGCCGGACTCTCCGCTGTAGATCAGGTCCGCGGTGGCCGAGGTGATGCCGTGCGTCATCTCGTGGCCGGCGATGTCCAGGGCCGTCAGCGGCCGCTGGTTGTCCTCGCCGTCACCGTAGTTCATGCAGAAGCACTCTTCGTCCCAGTACGCGTTGACGTACCCGTCGCCGACGTGGACGTAGGAGCGCGCTCCGACGCCGTCGTCCGCGATGCCCTCGCGGCCGTAGCGGGAGTGGAAGAAGTCCCAGGTCTGCTGGGCGCCGTAGGCGGCGTCCACGGCGGCCGTCTGGAGGTCGGCCGGCGTGCCGTCGCCCCAGACGTCGTCGTCGTCCGTCATGACCTGCCGGGTGTCGTAGTCGTACGTCTCGTGGTTGCCGCGTGCGGCGTCCACCAGCTCGAAGACGTCACCGTTGCGGACGGAGCCGATCTGCACGCTGCCGTTGTGCTGGCCGGTACCCGTACCCGCGTGGACCTGCTCGACGCTCGCGAGCTGCTTGCCGGTCTTCGCGTCGGTCACCACCTGGAGCCGGCTGGGGGTGCCGTCCTTCTGGACGCCGGTGACGACGGACTCCCAGGCCAGGGTCGGTGCGCCGGTCGACGCCCAGACCACCAGGCGCGGCGCGCGGTCCACCGCGGCCTTGCGGGTCTCCTCCCGGCCGGCGATGTCCAGGGCCGCTTTCCGCGCCTTGGCCGCCGCGAGCGCCGGCTTGGTCGTCGGCACCGTGAGCTTCGCGCCGGACGCCTTGGTGACCGTCCGGGCGCCGGCCCGCTCGTGCACCACCAGGTCGCCGCCGAGGACGGGGAGACCGGCGAAAGTCCGCTCGTACCGCGTGTGGACGGTGCCGTCGGCGTCCTTGACGACGTCCCTCGGTATCAGCTGCTCCTCGTCGCCCAGCTTCAGCGACTCGGCCGTACCGGCGCTCGTCGCGGCGGCGGCCTTGAGCATCTGCCCGCGCTGCGCAGCGGTGAGCGGGACCGTCCGCGCTCCGGGCACGGAGGACGCCGCGGTCCCCTGCGGGCTCTCCTGCGCGCCCGCCGAGGCGAGGGGCAGGACGGACGCGATGAGCGTGGCCATGGTGACGGTCGCGGTCGCCACGGCGCGTCTGCGCCCTGACGACCGGGCTGCGGATGGCGTGGACCGGGTGGCGCGGAAGGTGCTCGTCACTCCTGGGACTCCTTGTGAGTGGGGGCGATGCGGGGGCGGGTGAGGACGTGGCTGCGTCGGAGCCGCCCTCGCCCCCTGAAGTGGCCCGAACACAGCCCCAGATGCTTGCAGCGGCCGGTCCCCCTGTCACGAGTGCGGAGATCATTGTCCGGATTCCGGAGAGAGGCTCGCGGGGGTGTCACAAAGCGGCGGCCCATCTGGTCTGTTCGACCTCGCGGGAGGTACTCGGCGCTGCTCGACAGCCCGCTCCGGACGTCGACTGCCGCCTGCCGCGGGGCCCGCCCCGCGAAGGCACCGTCGGTGCACGAAGCTCCCGCCGTCGCAGGTCAGCCGGACACCGACAGCTGCCCACTCGCACCCCTCCGGACCGGTGGCGGTCCCCGGCCGCAAGGGCAAGCCCCCGGAGCCGGTTGCCTCGCACCGCCGCGCCGACGCCTGGGCCCGCATCGTGGGCACGTCACCTCGCGCCACGTGAGGACGGGACGGTTTCCGGCCAATGTGGCCGCCGGACGACCCTGTCGCACACTCGGCGCGACACCCCCGCCGCGCGCTCTGGACGTCGCGCCGGGCGCTGTGCGAGCATCACTGCCGGTCAGGTGCACGGCACTTGGCCTGCTTGATCCCGCCGCGCCCGCGGCCCGCAGATCTCCCTGCCCGGCAGGTAAGGGGGTCCCTTTCAGAGGAGACCCTTGTGCCCGTCGCACCTCGTCCCGCCCGGCCGACGCAGTGGCCGTTCTACCTGCGCGCGGTCGTGGACATCGTCTTCCCCGCCCACACGCTCCGCGTCATGCCCACCGCCGGACGGCCGGGCCGGCCGGGTCTCGCGTACCCGCTCCACGGCGGTCAGACGATCCACATCGTCACTGAGCCTTTTCCAACCTGATGGAGTGCGTGGGTAGTTGGGCTGGAGGGGTGGTGTCTGGACGTGAAGAAGCTCCTGGTAGACGGGTTCACGACCA
>NZ_JBEXSX010000123.1:0-10159 GCF_040613835.1 Streptomyces sp. NPDC006207
GGCCGCCTGACCCCCGTCGAATTCGAGACCGTCATGACCCCACCGGCCGTCCAGGCCGCGTGACCGAACCTGTCACCCAAACCTGCAGCAGACCCGTCGGCGACGCGAAGTATCGCGCCTGCGATGGAGCAAAGTAGGGCACGCGCCCTGCGCAGAGATCAACCGGCGGAGGAGCCAGCGGACAGCCTGGGTAGGATCTCGGCGCGGTAGAAGTCGAAGAACTGCTTCTGATCGGGGCCGATCTGGTTCACGTAGACCTCGTCGAAGCCGGCCTGAGAATACGCCCTGATCGCGGCGACGTGGTTGTCGGTAGTGTCGCCGCAGACGATGGCGTCTGCGATCATGTCCTCGGTGACGAGGGTGGCGGCCTGCTCGAAATGCTCCGGGGTGGGGAGGATCTGGGCCAGCTCGCCCGGAAGTTGCTCGTTGGGCCACAGCCGGTGCACGGTCTTCACCGCGCGCGCTCGGTCGGTGTCCCAGCACACCTTCAGTCCGCCGATGACCGGCTTGTTTCCGCCCCCGGCCCGCCGGAACTGCTCCACCAGCGCTGCATCGGGTTTCATTGTGACGAAGCCGTCCCCGATACGGCCGGCCAGCGCGGCGGCTTCGGGCCCGAAGCCGGAGATGTACAACGGAGCCGGTTCGGCGGGAATGGTGTAGAGGCGGGCGTTCTGCACGGTGTAGTGGGTGCCGTGGTGCGTAACGCGCTCTCCAGTGGAGAGCTTCCTGATGATCTGCACGGCCTCTTCGAGCATCTGCAGGCGCTCAGCGGCCTCAGGCCAAGCGTCGCCGAGAATGTGCTCGTTGAGTGCTTCACCGCTTCCCAGACCGAAGCGGAAGCGGCCCTCGGTGAGCACGGCCGCTGTCGCGGCGGCCTGGGCGTTGATCGCTGGATGAACACGCACCGTGGGACAGGTCACCAAAGTGGTGATCGGCAGCGACGTCACCTGGGACAACGCTCCGATCATGGACCAGACGAACGAACTCTCGCCCTGCTCGTCATTCCAAGGATGGAAGTGGTCTGAGATGGCCAGCGCCTGGAAACCGGCCTGCTCGGCCATGCGTGCCTGGTCAAGCAGTTCCGCGGGGGCGAACTCCTCCGAGGACAGGAAGTATCCGTAGGCGGTCATAGCGTTTCCTTCTTACAAGGTTGATGATCAGGCGACGAGCGATTCGGCGCTCAAATGTCTCCTCGATCTGTGCAGCAGCTCTACGTGGCCCCTGGGCCACATTGGGAAATCGCCGTCAACGACCTTGCCTGGCTGTAGGGGCTCCGGGGGAGAGCGCTTGCGGCAAGGCACTTTAGCTGGCTGGCATCTCAGCCGGCGTCGCTGAGGAACCGCGGGCGGAAGCACGGCCCGCATCGCCAAGCTAGGCACTTTCCATGGCAACGTCCGTATTCCCATCATGCGCGTTTCTGGCGCGCTGGCGCGCTGGCGCGCTGTGAGCGGGGGCCGGTGGGCACGGCGGTGCTGAGGTAAGGGACTGGGGTTTTGGTGCCGGGCGAAGCGGGACCGCCGTCGAGTGTTCCGGAGGGAATGGGCCGCTCAGGTGGGATCAGCTGGGCGGATACTGGGGCGGCGCGAAGGCTGCGGGCCAGATGAGCGGCGTTGACTGCGGAGGAATGAGGCAGGCTGCTCCAGCAGCGATCCGGGACAGTGGCCATGAGCGTCCCCGGGGCTGGAAACACGACCTCCACCTGGAACAACCCAAAATCCTGCAAACGGTGTGCTCGCAGAGCGTGGCGCGGGTGGGAGGTGGGCCACGCAGCGGCGTCCTCGATCTTGCGGAGCTTGTGCCCGTGCTCTTGTCGGGAGTCTTGTGGCTGGTCCAGCCACGTGGCGGGCACGGCAGGCCATGTCGTTGCCGGGTGGCGGCTACCGGACGGCCGGGGCGCGAGGGTTGCCGCTGCCCTATGTCCACGGCGTCACCGGTGCCGAACTCAGTCGACGCGCAATGACAGCGGCGTACCCCGGACCGGAGGGAAGTTCCCGTTAGCCGCACCTTCTGATGTGTCACTTCTTGTCGCGCAACAGCTTGGCGATGAGCGCCAGCGAGCCCATCATCACGATGATCGTGATGAGAACCCACAGGGGAGACCCGTCGGGCCATTCTTTGTAAGCCATATCTATTCGATCTTGCATTTCGCCTCACCGTGTGGTCGCGGAGGGTAGCCGGGGAGGTTTCGACCTCCGAGTGGTGCCCCGGGGGAAGGGTTGCTCCGACTCCTCGCCTACCCGTGAACTCCTAACCCAGGCGCGTCCGCTGTGTTTGCCGGCTTTCCTGCCGCACCCGTGAGTTGACGGCGATCACCAGCCGAAGGCACTCACCTCTCGATCGGCGGGAACTGCGACGGTCTTGGAAGGGGGCGCGTGGGTGTGCGACCGCTGTGGTCGGGGAAGCGGTGGCCCCGGGCCCGATGTGCGCCCCGTTGATCCCGGCGACCCTCCCGGACACCACCGAATTCGGAAAGCAGTCGCCGCTCGGCCGCCCTGCCCAGGCGTACGTCTTCCTCGCCTCCCCGCGCCAGCTATATCACCGCGGAGGTCGTCAACGCCACGGGCGGTACTCCGCTGCCCTGAGGAGCGGCATGTGCCGCCACCGACCGGGAAGGCGGTGGATCAACGACCGCCTTCGAGCTTCGCTTGAGGAGACGCCATGCCTTTTCCAACCTCGTGGTGAGGGTGGCTGGTTCGTCGCGGAGGTCTGTACAGCGCAGCGAAGCTCCTGGTAGACGGGTTCACGACCAAGATCACCCGTTGTCTTCCAGGAGCTTCCGTGCTTGTCTACCCGTCCGGGATCGGCCTGTCCAATTCGACCCTGCGGTTCCTCGCCCGTCACCTGCGTCAGCGCCGCCCTGAGATCGGTAGCCGGTGGCGACGCCTGCCAGCGGGACGCCAGGCACTCCTCACCCTCGCGCACCTGCGATGCGGCGACAGCTATAGCCGGCTCGCCGCGGCGTTCAACGTCGGCATCGCCACCGTCTACCGCTACATCCGCGAAGCTGTCGAAGTCCTGGCCGCCCTCGCCCCAACGCTTGAACAAGCCGTCAGCACCGCGGCGACGAAAGCGTTCGTGATCCTGGACGGCACCCTGCTGCCGATCGACCGCATCGCCGCCGACCGCCCCAAGCACAAGAAGCACGGCATGAACGTGCAGGCCATCACCGACCCCTTCGGCCGCCTGCTCAGGGCATCGCCCGCACTGCCCGGAGCGGTCCACGACATCAAGGCCGCCCGCACCCACGGCATCCCCGCCGCACTGACCCAAGCGGGCGTCCGCTGCTGGGCGGACAAGGCGTACCAAGGAGCAGGCGGCACCGTCCGCGTCCCCTACCGCGGCCGCTGGGAGGAACTCTTCGCAGGCCAACGAGCCGTCAACGCCTCCCACGCCAAGGTCCGCGCGCTCGGCGAGCAGGCCATGGCCACTCTCAAGACGTGGCGCCTCCTGCGCAAACTCCGTTGCAGTACGACCCGCGTCACCACCATCGTCAAGGCCGTCCTCGCCCTGCAACTCGCAGCGCACTGACGAGACCGGAACCAACAACGCAGAAAGGACCCCAGCATCGTGCCTGACGTCAAAGTCACCTACGACAAGACCGTGAACGCGGCGTACATATACTTCACCGACCCGCAGGTCAGTGTGAGATCAGCACATACCTATCCCTGCGATCCGATCGATGTCGACGGCATGATCAACCTCGACTTCGACGAGCAGGGCCGCCTCATCGGTATCGAGGTCCTAGCCGCCACGTCGAAGCTCCCCGAGTACGTGCTCCAAGCCGCCGAGCGGCTGGACTCCGAGGGCAGTTGAGCCCGGGAGCAGCCCGGCGATCGTTACCCTGCACAGCCGCCAGCTCAGGTTGGAAAAGGCCCAGTGACGAAGGCGTCAACCATCGCAACGGGTATCGCCCGCGCGAGTGGGACACCAGGGCCGGCACGGTGGAGCTGGCCATCCCCAAGCTCCGCAGCGGCAGTTACTTCCCGCACTGGCTTCTGGAACGACGTCGCCGGGCCGAGCAGGCCCTGATCTTGGTGGTGGCCACCGCCTACCTGCTCTGGGTCTCTACCCGCCGGGTCGAGAAACTTGCCGAGTCCCTTGGCGTGACACAGCTGAGCAAGTCCCAGGTCAGCGCGATGTCCAAGCACCTGGACGAACAGGTCAGCGCCTTCCGTAACCGGCCCCTGGACGACGGACCGTATGCGTTCGTCTGGGTCGACGCACTGACCCAGAAGGTCCGCGAAGGTGGCCGCGTCCTGAACGTTCACGCGCTGATCGCGGTCGACGTCAATGCCGACGGACACCGCGAGATCCTCGGGCTGGACGTCGCCACCGCCGAGGACGGCGCCGGCCGGCTGGCCTTCCTGCGCTCGCTCATCGCCCCCGGCCTGACCGGTGTCCAGCTCGTCGTCTCCGACGCCCACGCCGGGCCAGTCGACGCCATCGGAGCCGTCCTGCCTGGGCTTCGTGGCAGCGCTGCCGCACGCACTACGCCCGCAATCTGCTCTCCCAGGTCTCGAAATCGGCTCAGCCATGGGTGGCGACGCTGCTGCGGACGTCTTCGAACAGCCCGACGCCGACGCCGACGCCGTCCAGGCCCAGATGCAGCAAGTCCTGGACACTCTGGAAACCAAGTTTCCCAAGGCGGCCGAGCACCTGGATGCCGCCCGCCACGACCTGCTGGCCGTCACCGCCTTCCCGCGGGAGACCTGGCGGCAGATCTGGTCCAACAACCCGCAGGAACGACTGAACAAAGAGATCCGCCGACGCACTGACGTGGTCGGCATCTTCCCCGACCGCACCGCCCTGATCCGCCTGGTCGGTGCTGTCCTGGCCGATGAGAACGACGAGTGGACCGAGGCCCGCCGCTACATGGGCCGCGACCTCCTCGCCAAAGCCCGCATCCGCCCGATCGAGTCAGGAAACGACGACACCGTCCTGCCAACCGAACTCACCGCATGGCCTCAAAGAAGAGATCACCGAGTTGCCGTCGATACACCACTCCAGCGGACGTGCCCTCTCGGCGCAAGGGTCCGGAAGCGTTGTCATCGAGCCGCCGTCGCCCGCCAGGGTGCATCCGGTGCCGCTGACGGTCTCATCCCTGGCGATCTCCCTGCAGATGCGAGCCGTAGGGACGAAGCCGATCCTGGAGAGAAGGGTGCCTTCGTACAGCGCGCCTCCGTTGAACGGCAGGTCTAGCAGGGGCTTGGAGCCACGGCAGAGAGCCGGAAACGATCGACGCGATGGCTCTGACCAGCCTCACGAGCATCCGCTGTCAACCGGACCCGAAAGCCAGAATCGCAGGGGAGAAGAGGATGACGGGCAACAAGCAGCTCACGGCCAGGGACATCATGTCCGGCGGAGTCCAGTGCGTCGGCGCGCATCAATCGCTTCAGGAAGCGGCAAGGATGATGCGCGATTTGAACGTCGGATGCCTGCCCATCTGCGGGGACGACAACAGGCTCGCGGGCCTGATCACCGACCGCGACATCGTGGTCCAGTGCGACGCAGAGGGCATCGACCCCGCAACGGTTCAGGCGGGAACTCTAGCCGGTGATCTGCAGTGGATCGACGCGAGCGCCGGCGCCGATGAGGCATTGCAGTTGATGGAACAGCATCAGATCAAGCGCCTGCCAGTCATCGACACGGAGCAGGGTCACCGACTGGTCGGCATGATCAGCGAGGCCGACCTTGCGCGCAATCTGACGGACGCCCAGATCGCGGAATTCGTGACCCGGGTGTACGTCAACGCCTGATCCGGTGGCGGGCTGCAACGCCCGCCCGGTGCGCGCGTCGGGGAGGACAGGGCTGCACATGTAGGCTGCGCGCCCTCTCCTCCGGTGGAGGCAGCCTGAGCGTATGGAGCGGCATCGGGTGGTCGTGTACCCGCCGCCTTCTGAGGGTGGCGGTCGGCGTGTGCGCCTGGACTGCCAGGACCTCGGCATCGCCTACGACCTTCGGGACCTGATGGAGTTCCTGCGGCGTGCTGGCCTCGATCCCGACTCGATCTATCTGGACGACGAGCTGTTCGACTGGCATAGCGCAGGCCCGACAGTATGGTGAGTCCCCCGCCTGACCCGGTTGCTGGGATCACGGGGCCGGGCAGGGGACCCTAAGGGGCGGCTACCCCCGTTCTGGCGGCTCCACCGCCTCCGGCCAAAGCGGCAGCCGCGCCGCCAGGTCGATGAGCGACACCCACTCGATTGCGGGGACCGCCCGCTCCAACACGAACCATTCGTCGGGCCGACCGCCGTCGAAGCCGGTTGCCGTCAGCACGCCGGCGGCAGCATCCTCCCGGCCCAGGCGTGCCACCGGTATGCCACTGGCTCGGACACCTCCACCGTGATCGGTACTGTGCAGTCGCGGAGGGAATCGGGGAGCGCAGCCGGGTCCGGGGATTGGCGGTGGTGGACGGTCCGCGGCAGCTCAGCCGGACCTAACGGCCAGGTCGGCCGGATCTCCGCGTCTGCCAGGATCAGCGGCCATGACCCCGGTCTGGTGAAGTGGGAAGCAGCATGGCGGGACGCTACTTCCAAGGGCGCAGAATGTGCGTTACACGGAGGTGACGAGGCCGATCAGCGCATCATGCCAGCGTCGGCCTCGCATGAAGAGCCCTCGCAGGTGGGTCCGGCGGGGGCTTCCTCAGGCCCGAAAAGCTACCGGCGCAGGTCGAGCTCTCGGACGCACCGAACAGCATCACGCCCAGTCGCGTGATCTCCAAGCGGGACGACGCATCCGAGTGACGACCTCGGAGCGCACGAGCTTTGAGCCCGCCAGCCGCTGCACAGTGCCTCAGCCGTCCCGTTCACCATGCCACCGTTCACTGGCGGGCGTTTTCGTCGCCTGCGATGGCGAGCAGGGCCTCCCGGGATCACGGGCGCATCTGCTGGTGCTCGTTCGCCGCCCGGGGTGCTTGCCTTCGGCGCCGTCGCGTAATCGGCGGTCCGCCAAGAGACGCCACGATCATCCTGGCGGTCCGTTGAGGGGTGTCGCTGCCAGGCCTGGGCGACGCCGTGCAGGTTCGCGGCCATGGCGCGACCTGACTTGTGGGACCAGTCGTGGCCGCGTTCGTCGTCGAGGTAGTCGGGGCCGGCCCCGGGGCCGAGGTGCCCGTACGTCCAGGCCTGGCCTGGGATGGTGTGCCCAGGTCCGTCAGCGCCCCGGAGATCTCGCTGATGGCGTGGTGTGCGCCGTCCTCGTCGCCCGTCACCACCACACCGGCCACCCGGTTGTAGGCGACCGGGCGGCCACGGTCGTCCGTCTCGGACATCATGGCGTTCATGCGCTCCAGCCCGCGCTGGGCGATCGACGAGGGCCTACCCACCATGTGGGGGAGGCGACGATGAGGATCTCCGAGGACAACAGCTTGCCGTGGACCTCGGGCCACGCGTCTCCGTCGCCTTCGTCGCTGGTCGCTCCCGGCTTGATGTCGAGGTCCACGGCGCGGACGCAGTCGATGTCCACGGCGCAGGCGGCGAGCTGGTCCGCTGCCACCCTTGCAAGGGCGTAGATGCTGGACGGCTGCGGCGACCGTTGAGGGTGCAGTTGATGACGAGAGCTTTCATGCGGCTCTACCTACCTCTGGTGCACGGGTACGTACCGGAAAAGTGCTGGTGTTACCCGCCCGGTCAGAGCCGCGCGTGAGCCGAATCGGGCGCCTCCGCCGGAAGCAGGCATGTCACCACGATTGCGACGGCGTCCGGTACCGCTGCGGCGATGGGCTGGTGAGGTACCTGCTGTGTTGGATCACGCTGAGTCTCAAGCCGATTCACCCAGACGTAATCGGCTCCAAGCGACATCACCCGGTTGCCCTATCAAGACGAAGTCTTCGGCGCCGATATCGCGGTAGTGCGCTGAGGAACCCGCTCGACAGACTCCACGCGTCCCGCGACCACGGGATGCGTCGCCCGTAGAAGCCGCGCCGGCCCCAGACGCGGCGTGGGCGCGTGGCCTGGACCAGAGCAATGTGCTGCTCCTCGTCGTACAGGAACTGTGCGCCCGCAGGCTGCTCACGTTGCCGCCACTGCGCGTGGGCCGACCATCGGAACCATCCGCCGAGCAATTGGCCCCCGAAACGCGGATCTCGGCCGACCATCCCCGCTGAGGCCGGATTGACCGGACGTCCCCGGTCAAGGGCAGGGCAACCGCCGTTCCGGGGACCTAATCCGCGGGAGCCGGGGCAGGCCGGGTGCGGCGGCGGTGGCTGGTGTCGCACCACGGGTACGTGCGGCTGCGGCGGCAGGCGCAGATGGCCACGACGAAGCGGTCGGAACGCACGACACGGCCGTCGTCCAGGACCACCTCGACGGGGCCTTTGATCAGGGTCGGTCCTTCCCGGGTGATCGTCACGCGCGTCGGCGCTGGTTCACCGTTCACGTTCGGCACGGACCACCACCAGCTCTTCCTTAGGTCCTGGCGCGGGTACCCTCACGTGCGGCGTAAGGGCTGATGCCGAGGTTGGGGGTCCGGCAGCCAGCCGCCGCCATTGGATCCGTCCGCTCACTTATGCCGGTGACCTGCGAAGCGAACCCGTGCCCAGCAGGGCAGGACAAACCAGCACATGAGGTACCAGGCCAGGACCGCGCCGACCAGGTATGGGACGAAGGGGTCGTGCGTGGCCACGCGCAGCACCAGCAAGAGCGCCGCTGTCATCGTGGCGAGGAGCAGGATCAGACCCACGAAGGTCACGCGGGAGGCCCATTGCACTGTCTGCGGCTTGATGTGCAGCCCCGACACCAGGCGGTGGAAGGCCACCGGCCCGACCAGGGCGCCGGTGGCCGAGGCCCCCAGGGCGACGGTGACGATGTAAATGGTCTTGTCCGCGTGCTGCAGCTGCGTGTAGCGGGGAGTGAACACCACCGTCAGCAGGAAACCGAAGAGGATCTGCACGCCGGTCTGGGCGACGCGCACCTCCTGGATCAGTTCGCCCCATTTGCGATCCGCGCGCTCTTCCTCGGTCTCATGGCGTCCGGAGGCATGGGCGTCAGCGGCCATGGCGTCTCTCTCACAGGCGGCTCGGCGGCATTGTCACCTTGCTGTCTACCGCCCTCCCAACTGGTGGCAGCGTGGGCGCGACGCAAGCCCGTCCGATCGGGCGAGCCGGGTGCCCTGAACGGACGGATCGCCGCACCAGCCTGCCAGCACCGCAGAGGTCACGCTGCTCCTGGTGTGGAAGGGGCAGGTTGGTTCGATATGAAACAAAACGTAGCCCAGGAACTACACCAGGAGCGGGCGACGTGCCTCCTCTGGCGCCACGCTGATGACGTGGTCTGAGATGGACCCGTTAGGAGCGGGTCCTCGGCCACTCCGGGCTCGTGACGACGGCGCCGATCTGCGGGTAGCGCGCCGTCCGGTCACCGCGTTGACCGACCTTCGCAGCCGCGGCTGGACCCGACCGCTGCTGTGGACCAGGCGCTCGCCTGCCGTAACGCGTCCACCTCATGGTCGCCCGCGCAGGCCGGCCACCTGCCTGCCCGCCTGTCGCAGCGCCAGGCGGGGTCCCGGCCCGATGGGGCAGTGAGTGCCCCGCCTGGCACAGCCAGCGCCTCTCAGGATCCGGCGTGTCAGTCCGTTAGGACGCGGCGGGCCCGATATCGCCCTTCTCTGCCAGTTCTGACAGGAACTCATGGCAGCGAGCGGCGCGCTCGGAGTCTTCGCGCATCACGTCCTCGAAGAAGTCCGCGATCTCGTTCTCTCCAGCGCTCTTCGCGTCCCGTACGTACTGACCGTAGTCGTGGCCAGCCTTAAGCGAGTGGTACTGGACCGACACCAGGTCGTACGCCACGTCCTTGAATCCTGTCTCACCTGTCGCCATCGTTCTCCTCCGTTCCGTCAGGACACCCCACGCCTGCCCGTACGAAAACGGCACAAACGGGGCCGCCGTCCTGTGCCGGACGGTCGGCGGGGAAGGACTGGGGTGAGTGCCGGTGCTGGCCACGCCGCCAAGGCTACGGGCAGTTCCCCGGCGTGAGCCGGTCTGCGGTGCGGCCGACCAGCCCCGCACGATCGGGTGCGCCGCGACGGGACACAGTCCGTGTGGGTTGCGCGTCGAAGGGGTGAATTGATGGGCGAGAGCCGACCGCGGCCACCGCTATGCGGTCGGCGCCAGTTCGGCCCGGCCGAAAAGCAAGGCGTACCCGGTTGGCAGTTGTGCGAGAAC
>NZ_JBEXSX010000124.1:0-9169 GCF_040613835.1 Streptomyces sp. NPDC006207
CCTTGGCGCCGTTGAACTTCTCGGTCGCCTGCTCGGCCTGCTCGTAGAGACCGTCGACCTTGGCCTTGACGCTCTTGACGGACGGCTTGGCCGGCTCGGCCTGGGCTGCCTGGGCGGACAGGGCGACGGCTGCGGCGGCGGTCGCGGTGAGCACGGTGACACGTGTGCGACCGGCCTGCTTGGGACGACGGTGGGACGCCACTGGCGCGAGCTCCTTCTTCCTCCGGCCGCCTGCCGCACGCGTACGGCACTGGAGAATCGGCGAGGACCTCCGCCGCCATCCCGAATGGATGACCGACCGGGCAGAGGTTCGAGTCACGACACTAATCATTGACTCGAGCCCGAATCAAACCCCTGGAGGGAAAAAGCCGTCCAGCCACTATTTCTTTACCCGCACCATCCTTCTCCACCGATGTGGCGCAGGTCACACTCCGAAAAGTTGCCTCAATACCGGGCGCATTTCAGCCACATCCGCATCGACCCTGGATACGCGCCATCAATACCCCTGACGGGATTTCCCACATTCGGGCCGCCGCGAAGTACCGCCTTTCCGGCGGCCGCCGTCGGGCCGTGCAGTTGGGGGCGGTCGCCTCATCCCTGTCCGCGAAGGAGGGGGGATCCACCAAGTGAAGCCCTTGGGAAGCCTGTTGCTGTCAGCAGCGACATCTGCCGCCGTGTTCGTCACCTGGGCCTACGGGACGTTCTCCGGCGGCATGGACGTACGGGAGACCTGCGAACTCGTGGCGGGCGAGCATGATGATCCCGACTACAGGGCAGCACACTTCAAGGAGTTCGCCCAGGTCTTTCCCCTGCACAACAAATGCAACGCCTCATACGACCTGGTTCCAGGATGGGTCAACGCGGCCATCCTCGTCCTGGCTCTGGCGACCGTGGTGCTTCTGGGCAAGGCCGTCGCGGGGACCGTCCACCATTTCAGGTACCGTCGACGCGCAACGGCACCCTCTGTCCCTGCCGGCAGCTGACCCTCGCCTTTGCGCACGGGGCTGTGTCAGTGCCCCGCCGCATACTGTCGCCCATGCAGATGACGGAACACGCACTCGCTCAGGCATGGCAGCGGACGGTCGCGGGTTCCGACCTGCTCGACGACGCCATGCTCCCGCCGATCGGCACGTCCCCCGACCAGTACGCACGGCGCGCGGGCCATCGCGGCGGCCTCCTCCTCGTCCTGGACGAGGACGGCAAGGTGCACGGCTACAACGGCCCCTACCAGGAGGTCTTCGCCACGCGGGACGTGGACCAAGTGCTGTACCACGTCGCCGAGCAAGCGGTCCGTCACCTCGCCGAGCACATCGTGGCCCACTCCCCCGGCCAGGGCCCCGTCGCCAACCTCGTCGCCGGGCAGGCGAAAATGCTGGAGGAGATCAACCCCGCCTGGGCAAGCCGATTCCGCAGCGGCGGCGTGGACGGAACGCAGGCGGCGCGCCCGTGCGGACGCGACCCGCTGGAAGGCCTCGCCTGGATCGCCCGCACCTGGCGGGATCAGGACCCGTACACCAACCGGAACATGTAGCCGCCGGGGCACGTCTGTCAGACCTGCACCGCATCGATGGCCACGACCGCGGCCACTGGGACACCGCCTGGACGTCCTGCTGCTTCGGGCAGGCGGGCGACTGGGCGTTCCTGATGTACCACGAGACGCCGCCCGGCATCCGGGCAGGCGCAGCGGAGCTCTCCCGGCTCGGCGTCACCGAGACGGTGTGCCTGAGCGCCTGCTCCGCGAAGGCCATCTACACCTTCGACTACACGCGCGACGGCGCCCGTGTCGACGACGACTGGGGCGTGCTGGAACTGATCGGGTACCACCGGGGCCAGGCCCCCTACTACCGGGGCGGCCGGCTCGACTTCCTCAACCAGGCCATACGCCGTGCCGAGCTGGACCACCCCGAGCTGACCGACGCGTTCGAACTGTACTTCCACGCCCTGGACGACGCGCTGGGTCTGCGACTTCCCCAACGGGACATCGAGGAGGGAACGGTCCGGGCCGCGCTGTGGGCACCGCGGGCCCCGGGCCGGGGTTGACGGTCCGGCGGGTCCGGCTCCCGGGACACCGGCTCCGCCCGCTCGCCCGCTCGCCCGCCCGCCCGGCGCGTCCGCGCGTGCACCCGGGCGGCGGCGACGCCACCCGGGTGCGGCCGGGTCATTCGCGCGAGAACAGCCCGATGCCTTCGGGAATCGCGCGCTCGGCGCCGCCCGTGGGGTGGTTCCGGACGACCGGCGTGCCCGACAGGGGATCACGGGTCACGAGGGTGGAGGAGCCCCCGCCGTCCAGGTTCACGCCGTCGTCGGCGCCCACGGCCTGGAAGACTCCGGCCAGTTCGGCGACCGTCAGTCCGGCGCCCGCCTCCGCGCTGCCGTCCAGCACCAGGAGGTGGAGCAACCGGCCGTCGTCGCCGATGGCGGCTCCGGTCCTGGTCGCCACGGCCTTGTCGTCCAGGCCGGGCAGCGGCGCGCCGTCGCGCAGGACGGGATAGCCGCCGACCGCGAACTTCAACCGCTTGCCGCTGGTGCTCCGCAGCTTGTCGGAGACGCGGACGCGCTCGCCCGACCGGAGCGTACGGAGCGCCGCCGCCCCGCCTTCGCGGCCGACCAGGACCACCGTGCCGGGCTCGATGGCGCCGGCGCCGATCGTGTCGGACCCCGAGACCACCCGGCCGTCCCGCACCGTCACCTCATAGGCGTCCGTGGTGCAGTCGGCGGCGCGCAGGGTGTCGGTGCCGCACACGGCGCGCCGGCGCGACACGTCTCCCCACCGCGAGTCGAAGGCACCGATCCCGCCTTCGGGGATCGCGTACTGGTTCAGCCCCTCGAGGTCGAACCGCTTGCCCTTCTGGGCACGGACCGTGCCGTCGAGGGTGAGTTCGTCCAGCCGTGCCTTGTGGTTGTAGCCGACGCCGATGACGTCGCGGGTCGACGTCCCGGGCGGCAGACCCGGTCCGAAGCGCTGACCGTTCGGTACGGCCGCCTTGAGCGCCACGCCGTCGGAGACCGCCGGTCCGACCGCGGAGCCGGTCGCCTGGACGCCAGGGTGCTGGGTCTCGTCGATGTTGAAGAAGTCGGCGTTGACACCGGCCACCGCCCCCTGTGCCGCCGCCAGTTGGGACAGCTTGGCGCGGGAGGCGACCTTCCCCGGTGAGAGCAGGCCCACCGAGACATGGTGGTCGCGCAGATCGGCGGTGACCACATGGCCGGTGACCGTGCCGTGCGACGCGGTCACCGAGAAGGACCGGTAGGTGATGCCCGGCGCGATCGTCACGCCGTCCGCCATCCGGACCCGCTCGACGGCGTTCGCCTGGCCGGCCCCTGAGCCGAGCAGCATCGTCGTCGTGATCACCGCCGCCGCGGAAACGGCTGCCCCGCGGACCCGGCCGTTCGTTCTCGTCATCTGATGTCCCGTCGTATGTGCGTGCATGACGCACGAGTACTGGCCGGAGCCATCAGAAGGGGCTTGGGAGACGTGCCGGTGGCAATCTCCTGACGGGTCGACGAATCCTGGCGGGCCGTGGGCACACAAATGCCCTTGAGCTCACGGCCGGTGGCCACGGAGAGTGGGTCCATGGGTTCTCGGCGCTTCGTCTTCCTCGATCCCGACGGCATCAGCGCCGGCGGCTGGCTGTACGCGGTGGTCGAGGCGAGGACCGGGGTCTTCTACCAGCAGCAGTACGGGGGAACGGCCTGTCGGCAGGGGCAGGTCGAGGGCTTCCTTGTGCCGCTGCACGGCCCCGATGAGCTGGCCGCGCTACGTGAGCTGTTCGAGAAGGATTTCCGCGGAACCGGAACCTGGAACCACACCTGGCCGGATGACGAGCGGGACCGGCTCCGTGGTGCCATCGGCGCCCTCCGCTACTGGGCGTCCGACGGCACCACGGAGGAGCCGCATCCGCTGCGGCTGGACGAGAGCCGGATCCGTGAGGCCGATGAGGCCTGGGTGCCGGTGATCACACCGGACGGCCCCGCGGTGCTGATGTGGTGCAACTCGGACTGAACGCCGCGATCACCTGTGTGCCCTGTGCCGGCTGAACCAGGCCGCAGGGGCGCGGTGTTCTCCGGTCGAGCGAAGCGCCTCTCGGCGACCGTCACGGGTGTCTCCATCCGGTCCGCCCGCCGGCGCTTGGGGTCGCTAATCGGAGTTCTCCCACACGAGGACCCCGGGACCATCCGGTGTCACCACCGGAACCCACGCCTCGTCCACCTCGGAGAGCCGGGATTCGTCGAGCATGAGCGGCGCAGGGAAGACGTCGTCCCGGTTCGCGGAGCCGAAGACGTGGAAGGCGACCGCTGCCCTCAGCCGATCGAGCAGGTCCGCCGGCCAGTCCAGCCCTCTGGCCCCGGTCCCCTGCAGCTCCCCGACGAAGATCTCCTTCAGCTCGTCGTCCAGCCCCCGCCCGAAGACCGGGATCAGGAAACCCTCTTGCTCGTACCGGATGCAGCCGTAGCCCCCACCCTGGTTCTGGTAGACCACGCCGGTGGGTGCCGCCACGATGACGAAGACCCAGCCGTGACCGGAACCTGTGTCAAGAGGGTCAAGGAAGATGTGCCGCTTGCCACCGTCTGCGTCAGTCATGATCAGGAGGATCGCACGGAAGTGCGAGTCGGCTCACGACCGCCCGGGCTCCGGGTGCGTCGCCGGAGACGGACTGGACGCGCCGGACCATCGACGGCCGGCCCGGCAGGCACGCCTACGCGAGGGCCGAGCCGGCCTTCCACTGCTCCCAGGGCATGTTCCAGCCGTTGAGGCCGTTGTCGGGGGCGATCGTGTGGTCGTGGGAGTGCTTGACGACGACCACGTCGCCGATGAGGGAGTTGTTGTAGAACCACGCCGCGTCCTGCCCGGAGTCGCCGCCGCCTTGGACGTCGTTCAGGCCCACGCAGCCGTGGCTCACGTTGGAGTTCCCGAAGACGGAGTCGTTCGCCCAGTAGTTGCCGTGGATGAAGGTGCCGGAGGTGGACAGGCGCATCGCGTGCGGGACGTCGGGGATGTCGTACTCCCCCGCGTATCCCACGGTGGCGCCGTCCATGCGGGTGGAGATGAGCTTCTGGGAGATCACCATCTGCCCGTTGTACGTGGTGCTGCCCGGTGCGCCGGAGGTGATCGCGATCGTGCGGACGGTGCTGCCGTCGCGCTCGACGCGCATGGTGTGGGCGGCGGCGTCGACGGTGGAGACCTGACGGCGGCCGACGGTGAAGCGGACCGTCTTGTCCTGGGTCCCGTAGGCGTTCGCGGCGCCCTTCACGCCGTCCAGGCGCAGGCTCAGGGTGACCTCGGTATGCGCCTTCCAGTACGTCTGGGGGCGCAGGTCCAGGCGCTGGTCGCCGAACCAGTGGCCGACGACCTCCTGGTCGCCGTCGCTGGTGACGCGTATGCCGCGTTCGACGGCCGCCTTGTCGGTGACCGGCTTGTTGAAGGTCAGGGACACGGGCATGCCGACGCCGACGGTCGAACCGTCCTCGGGGGTGAAGGTGCCGATGAGGCGCTCGTCCTTCGTGAGCGTGGTGAACGACAGGCGCCGGGTCTGCGTCCGTCCGGCTTCGTCCGAGGCGTGGACGACGAGCCGGTACGAGGTGCCGTGGGCCAGGGTGCCGTCCGGGGACCAGCGGCGGTGGTCGGCGGCGACGGTGCCGCGTACCGGATCTCCGCCCGCGGTGGTGAGGGTGACGGACGAGATCTTCCCGCCGGAGACCTCGACGTCGCCCGCGCTGCGGATGGATGCGTGCCGTTCGCCGTCGGTGGCGCCCGTGGTGAGGCGGAAGGCGGCCGACGCGGCCCGCAGCTCGGGCGAGGAGGCCGTGGACGGCGCCGTCCCTTGCGCGGCGGGCGCGGTGGCGGGCTGCTGGCCAGCGCAGGCGGTGAGCACCGACGCCCCGGCGACGGCAAGGGCGATCACGGTGCGGTGGGGAAGGGACGACACGCTAACTCCTGTGGACCGCGGAACTGTCATCGGGCGAGAGAGGCCGCGTCGCCCATGACGACGACGGGGTGGTCGGCGGGGTCGAGGGCCTGCAGCAACTGCTTCATGTGCGTCTTGGAGACGCTGACGCACGCGTGCGTGGGGCCGCCGTGGTCGACGTGGATCCATATGCCGCCGCCACGGTTCGCGCCCATCGGCTGGGCGCCGTTCATCGGCGACGTACCTGGCTGGCGGTTGTAGTTGATGGCGATCACGTAGTCGAAGGAACCGGCGAGCGGTTCGCCCAAGAAGCCGGTATCGCTGATGGAGAAGGCTCCGGAACGGTGGTAGGGCAGCTTGGTGCCGGGGTCGGCGAGACGTCCGCCGGCGTCGGTGAGACCGAACACCCCTATGGGGCTGTGCAGATCGCCGGCGTAGTGCTCGTCGGTCCAGCCCTTGTAGCCGTTGTGCGCGGCCCATTCCGCGCCCGGACGCCAGCCGCCGTCGACACGCTCCCAGAGCACGACCTTCGAGGACGACGACTTCTTGCCGGCTCCCGTGACGAGGACGACCTGCCGGGTGCGGGCCGGGATCTGCGACAGGGTCTTGGGGCCGAGCCCCGGCAGTTGGGCGGGGTACTTCGGCTTCGGAGGCTTCGGCGATCCCGTCGTCCGCGGTGTGGCGGGGGCGCCCGCCGGCTGACCCGTCGCCGGGTCGGGGGCGTCCTGGACGACGGAGGCCGTCTCGGGGGAAGGCGTGGGGTTGGCCTCGGGCAGGTGCTGGTAGGCGGCGATGCCGAGCGAGGAGACGATGACCGCCGCGGTCGCCGATATGTAGGGCCTGTGGAGGCGCATGGGTGCTGGCTTTCTCACGAGGGCGGGAAGTCGGGGGCGGCCCCGTGGCGGGGCGCGCGGTTCCGGCCGGGGACCGGACGGTGTCGGTGGGCGGTGCGGCACGCCGGGCGTCAGCGTCCGTGTCATGGGGGCGGCCCTGGGCCGCGAAGGGGGTCTCACACCCGTTCAACCGGGCGGACTCCAGTTCGGGTTGCCCGGATGTCGGGGACCCGGGCCGGGACGCCGGGGAAACGGGACATGCCGGTCATGCCGGCCGTCGCCCGGGGATCCGCCGCGGCGCGTCAGCGGCGGATCCCCCGGGTCCGTCAGTCGGTGCTCGCCGGGGGCGGGGCACCTTTGTGCGTACTCCTGGTGGGCCGGGCAGAGCGCGGCCACGGGCTCAGCTGCGGGCTCAGCTGCGGGCGTTCTCCGGCACGGTGATCTGGTGCTCGCCCCAGCTCATCCTGGTCGTCGCGTTGTAGTTCACCGTCGTACCGGCGACGAGCCCGGCTTCCTCGGCCCGGGCGGACGGTTCGGCCAGGACGAGCACGTCACTGAGCATGGCGCCGGTGGACGGGTCCACGATCAGCCGCTCCCGGGTCGTGCCCAGCGGTCCCGGGTAGCTGATGGGGAAGTCGACCCCGACACCCTCGCGTCCCAGGGGATCGGTGACGCGCCCGGTCACCCGGACTCCGGGCAGTTCCGCCATCACCCGGTACGCGGCCGCCCGGACGGCGGGCTTCACGGGCATCGTGATGAGGTTGCCGGCCTGGCGCAGGATCCAGGCGCTGCGCGCCGAGGCGCCGGTGTCGGCGCCGCCGTCCTGCGCGTACAGCCGCTCCAGGTAGCGGCGCAGTTCCGCGCTGGTGGAGGGCAGTGCGCGCAGGTCCTTGTAGGTGACGTTGTGCGGGCCGACGGCGTAGATCTTGTCGTCGACATTCGTCCGCATGACCATGGGCCGCCGCCCGGTGCCCATCACGGTGACGAGTTTGCCGGTCCCGGTCTTCTTCCCGACCTGGAACTCCACCGTGCCGGGCGAGCCAGCGGCCTGCCAGCGGGCCTTGTCGGCCGCGGTCCGGGGCTCGGTCACGGAGTCCACGCCGGAGACCATCAGGCTCCCGGTTCCGGGCCGCACGCCCACCGACCACTCGTCGGTCGACGCGCTGCGCACGGCGAAGAGGTGACCCTCGTCACCGGCGACGTCCACGTTCTCCGAGCGCGTGGTCGTCTGCCAGTAGGTTCCCTCGGCGACCGAGGTCTCCGCCTGCCGGGCCGCACTGAGCAGTTCGATGTGGCCGTCGACACGGATGTCCGCGCCGGTGCCCGGGACCTCCGTCCCGGCGGAGGACCGCGGCTGGGCGGCCTGCCGGTCCGCCGGCTCCTGCCAGTCGAGCGCGCCCACGGCCACCACGGACGCCGCCACGGCTGCCAGGGCCACCGCTCCCAGCGGCCGGAACCCGCTCCTGCGGCGCGGCGCGAGGAAGCGCGCCGCGGGGCCGTCCGTCGCTCCGGCGACGATGCGTGCGAGGTCCTCCCGCTGCCGCGCGGGGTCCACGAGCCGGGACGGGTCCAGTTCGTCGGGCCGTGCGTCCGCGAGCACCTTCATGACGTCGGGCCGCCCGGACGGCTTGTGGGTGTTCTTCACGCGGGTGCTCCTTGGCGGTGAGTGGGGTACGAGGTCTCTGCGGAGGGCGCGGACGGCGGCTCTGCCACGGGCTCCGCCGGAGGCGCAGCGTCCAGGGCCTTCTCCAGCCGGCGGCGCGCCCGGAAGAGCCGGACGGTCAGCGTCGCGGTGGTGCAGTCCAGGACCTGGGCCGCTTCCTTGGCGCTCAGGCCGTGCCAGGCGATCAGCGTCAGCAGTTCCCGGTCGGCCTCGGGCAGGCTCGCGAGTGCCTGCAGCGCGTCGTGCCGGTCCGTGACCTGCGCCGCGACGTCACCGGTGCCGGTCCGGGCGCCGCTGCTGATGCGCCGTGCCTCCTCGGCGGCCAGGAGGTACTGGTGGGCGTCCCGGCGACGCAGTTCACGCACCAGGTTGCGGGCCACACCCAGGAGCCACGGCAGTGCCGGATGAGGGATGTCGCGCACCCGCCGCCAGGCGACGGTGAACGTCTCGCTGGTGATGTCCTCCCCTACCTGCCGTCCGACCAGGCTGGTGGCGTAGGCAAGGACACGCGGATGGCACTCCTCGTAGACGTCCCTGAAGTGCTGGGCATGTGTCACGCGCCGTCCCCTCATCTCTGCTCTCTCACCATGCAGTGAGCGCCGAGGCGCGTTTCTTACATCCCGGATCGAGAATTTCCGTGGATGTGGTCCACATCACGCCGGGGAGCCGGAGCCTGACACCGCCTGGCCCGGAAGGCGTCGGGACGGCGTGAAGGCGGGGATCCGCCGCCCCCCGATGGCGTCCTGCGGGGGGAGGAAGAGCCAGGC
>NZ_JBEXSX010000125.1:0-8967 GCF_040613835.1 Streptomyces sp. NPDC006207
CGGATGCCCATCCGCCGCAGCTCGTCGAACCGCTCCCGCATGCCCTCCTTGACCACGTCCTTCAGGTGGATGACACCCAGCACGCGGGCCGCGCCCTCCTCCTTGACCGCCACGACGAGCGGCGTACCGCCCGACTGCGATATGCGGTCGACCAGGGACTGCACCTCCTCGCCGGCCCGGCCGCCGTTCTCGGCGACCCACGCGGTCACCGCGGACGCGGCGCCCTTGCGGACCTGGCGGCCGTCGACGTCGACGCCGGACATACGGGTCTGCGCGGTGAAGGGCACGAACGCGGCGTGCCCGAGCTCGCCCTCGTGACGGGCCCGCAGACCGTACTTCTCCTTCGCCAGGACGACGACGGAACGGCCCTCGGGCGTCTCGTCGGCCAGTGAGGACAGCTGCGCCGCGTCGGCGAGCTCCGCGTCCCCGACACCGCCGACCGGGAGGAACTCCGCGGCCTGGCGGTTGCCGAGCGTGATGGTGCCGGTCTTGTCGAGCAGCAGGGTGTTCACGTCGCCGGCGGCCTCGACGGCGCGGCCGGACATGGCGAGCACGTTGCGCTGCACCAGGCGGTCCATGCCGGCGATGCCGATCGCCGACAGAAGCCCGCCGATCGTCGTCGGGATGAGCGCGACGACGAGCGCCGCGAGGATGACGATGCTCTGCTCGGCGCCCGCGTAGATCGCGAACGGCTGCAGGGTGACGACCGCGAGCAGGAAGACGATGGTCAGCGAGGCCAGCAGGATGTTCAGTGCGATCTCGTTGGGCGTCTTCTGCCGGGCCGCGCCCTCCACGAGGGCGATCATCCGGTCGATGAAGGTCTCGCCGGGCTTGGAGGTAATGCGGACGACGATCCGGTCCGACAGCACCTTCGTGCCGCCCGTGACCGCGCTGCGGTCACCACCGGACTCCCGGATGACCGGGGCCGACTCACCGGTGATCGCCGACTCGTCGACCGACGCGACGCCTTCGACGACATCGCCGTCACCGGGGATGATCTGCCCGGCCTCGACGACGACGTGGTCGCCCAGCTTCAGGCCGGAGGCCGGGGCCTCCTCCTCACGGAGCGAGGTGGCCCCCGGCCGCCAGTCGATCAGCCGGCGGGCGACGGTGTGGGTCTTCGTCCGCCGCAGGGTCTCGGCCTGCGCCTTGCCGCGGCCCTCCGCGACGGCCTCGGAGAGGTTGGCGAAGAGCACGGTCAGCCAGAGCCACACGGTGATGACCCAGGCGAAGACGCTGGGGTCCTTGATCGCCGAGAGGGTGGTCAGGACCGCGCCGACCTCGACCACGAACATGACCGGGTTCTTGATCATGACCCGGGGGTCGAGCTTCTTGACCGCATCCGGCAGCGAGGTGAGGAGCTGCTTCGGGTCCATCATGCCGCCGGAGACCCGGTGCGGCTGCTGCGGCCCGGTCGGGGCGCCCCCCGGCGACGCGGGGGGTTCGAGGGTGGTCAGGGACATCAGGACAGACCTTCCGCGAGCGGACCCAGCGCCAGGGCCGGGAAGTAGGTGAGGCCGACGACGATCAGGATCACGGCCGTCAGCAGGCCGACGAACTGCGGCCGGTGGGTGGGCAGCGTGCCCGCCGTGGCCGGCACCGGCTGCTGCCGGGCCAGGGAGCCCGCCAGCGCCAGGACGAACACGATCGGCAGGAAGCGGCCGAACAGCATGGCCAGGCCGAGCGCGGTGTTGTACCAGTCGGTGTTGACGGTCAGGCCCGCGAAGGCCGAGCCGTTGTTGTTGGCGGCCGAGGTGAAGGCGTACAGCACCTCGGAGAAACCGTGCGCACCGGAGTTGAGCATGCCCGCGCGCTGACCCGGCATCGCCATGGCGAGGCCGGCACCGATCAGGACGATCGCCGGGGTGGTGAGGATGTAGAGGGAGGCGAACTTCATCTCCCGGCCGCCGAGCTTCTTGCCCAGGTACTCCGGGGTGCGGCCGACCATCAGTCCGGCCACGAAGACCGCGATGATCGCCAGGATGAGGATGCCGTAGAGGCCGGAGCCGGTACCACCGGGGGCGATCTCACCGAGCATCATGTTGAAGATCGTCATCCCGCCGCCGATGGGCGAGTACGAATCGTGGAAGGAGTTGACGGCGCCCGTGGAGGTGAGCGTCGTCGACGCCGCGAACAGCGCCGACCCCCACACACCGAACCGCTGCTCCTTGCCCTCCATCATGCCGCCCGCCAAGTGGCCGGCCTGGCTGCTCACGCTGTGCAGCTCGTTCACCGTGATGATGGCGACCGATGCGGCCCAGATCACGCCCATCACGGCGATGATCGCGTAGCCCTGGCGGTTGTCGTCGACCATGCGGCCGAAGGTGCGCGGCAGGGAGGTGGCGATCGCCAGCAGGAGGTAGATCTCCAGCCAGTTGGTGAAGGGGTTGGGGCTCTCGAAGGGGTGGGCGGAGTTGGCGTTGTAGAAGCCGCCGCCGTTGGTGCCCAGCTCCTTGATGGCCTCCTGCGAGGCGACCGGGCCACCGGTCATGCTCTGGTGGTCGCCGACCAGGGTCGAGATCGACTCGACGCCGTGGAAGTTCTGCACGACGCCGCCGGCGACCAGCACGATCGCGAACACGAAGGCGAGCGGGAGCAGCACGCGCACGGTGATCCGGGTGAGGTCCACCCAGAAGTTGCCGATGCGGTCGGTCTTCTTGCGGGTGAAGCCCCGGATGAGGGCCGCGACGACGGCGACGCCGACGGCGGCCGACACGAAGTTCTGCACCGCGAGACCGGACATCTGCACCAGGTGGCCCATCGTGGACTCACCGGAGTAGGACTGCCAGTTGGTGTTGGTGACGAAGGAGGCGGCCGTGTTGAAGGACACGCCGGGCGTCACGGCGGGCATGCCTATGGACAGCAGCAGGTGGTTCTGCAGCCGCATGAAGCCGTAGAGGAAGAGGACGGAGACGGCCGAGAAGGCCAGCACGCTCCGCAGGTAGACGGACCACTTCTGGTCCGCGTCACCGTCGACCCCGCCGAGCCGGTACGCGAAGCGCTCGACGCGCAGGTGCTTGGCGGAGGTGAGGGTGTGGGCCATGTAGTCGCCCAGCGGCCGGTAGGTCAGGGCCAGCGCGCCGACCAGCGCGAGGATCTGGAGCCAGCCCGCGAGGGTGTCGTTCACTAGAACTTCTCCGGGTAGATCAGTGCCAGCACCAGGTAACCGACCAGGGCCACGGCGACGACGAGTCCGACGACGTTTTCGATGCTCACAGCCGCTCCGCCCCCTTGGCCACGAGGCCGAGCACGGCGAAGACAGCGACGGTGAGGACGATGAAGGCCACATCTGGCATGCGGAGACACCCCGGAAGTCGTGTGGGGACGATGCCGCGTACCCGGTCGGGCCCGCGGCGCCGGTAAAAAACCGGTGTACGTAGCGAAGCGCCCCGCAGTGCCCCCGACGGGCTTCGTTAGCGGGTTCCTGACGCGGCCCCGGAGCGGCTTGACGCCACTTTGACGCCGCCCGGCGGAACGGGTGACGGGGGTGACGTGGCGCGTCGGCGGGGCGGTCGGCGGGGCTCGGAGCAGCGACGACCCCCGAGCGGGCGTGGCCGGCCGCAGCGGGGGTCGGGGGGCGAGGAGGGCGGTCCGGCCCGGTGGTGCGGAGCGGACTCAGAACCGCACGTAGACGTTCTTCGGCTGGGTGTAGGACTCCAGCTCCTCGATGCCCTCCTCGCGGCCGACGCCCGAGTTCTTCACCCCGCCGAAGGCGGTCCCGGGGATGTGCGCGGAGCTGGCGTTGATCCACACGTAGCCGGCGCGCAGGTCGCGGGCCGCGGCCATGGCGGTGTGCAGGTCGGTGGTCCAGACGCTGGCGGTCAGGCCGTACGGCAGTGCGTTGGCCTCGGCGATCGCCTGGTCGTACGCGTCGAAGGGCGCCGCCACCAGCACCGGTCCGAAGATCTCCTCCCGGAACAGCGGCCCGGAGGGGCCGGCGTGGGCCGCGAAGAGGGTGGGCCGTACGTAGTAGCCGGGCCGGTGCGGGGCGCTGCCGCCCGCGACGAGGCGGAGGGCGGGGTCGGACAGTCCCGCCCGGATGTAGGAGGTCACCTTGCGGTAGTGCTCCTCGGAGACCAGGGGGCCGATGTCCGTGGTGGGGTCCGCCGGGTCGCCGAGGCGCATGGCGTCCATGCGCCTGCCCACTTCCTTGACGACGCGCTCGTACAGGGAGCGGTGGACCAGCAGGCGGGACGTGGAGCCGCAGCTCTGGCCCTGCCAGGTGAAGTTCATGCCCGCCATCGCGCCGTCCACGGCCGCGTGCACATCGGCGTCGGCGAAGACGACCAGCGGGTTCTTGCCGCCCAGTTCGAGGGTGACCGTCTTGACCGCGGCGCTCGCCGCGCGCGCCTGGACGCGACGTCCCGTGGTGGACGAGCCGGTGAACGCGATGCGCGGGACGTCGGGGTGGGTCACCAGCCGTTCGCCCGCCACGGAGCCCAGGCCCGGCACGATGTTCAGGACCCCGGGCGGTACGAGGCCGGCGGCCAGTTCGCCCAGCCGCAGCGCGGACAGCGAGGTCGCCTCGGCGGGCTTCAGGACGACGGTGTTGCCGGCGAGGAGCGGTGCGGCGATGCGGGCGGCCGCGAACATCAGGGGATGGTTCCACGGGATGATCCGCCCGACGACGCCGAAGGGGTCGCGCAGCGTGTAGTCGAGGGCGTCGTGGTCGGCCATGGGGACGGTCTCGCCGCGCAACTGGAGGGCGAGTCCGGCGAAGTAGCGCAACTGGGCGGCGGCGACGCGGAAGTCGCCCCGCATGACCGCGACCGGGCTGCCGTTGTCCATGGTGTCGATCCAGGCCAGTTCCTCGCCGTGCTCCTCGATCGCCTCCGCGAGGGCGACCAGCACCCGCGCCCGGTCCGTCACGGAGGTGGCCCCCCACGCGGGCGCCGCCGTACGGGCCGCCTCCACCGCGTCGTCGACGTCCGTGACGCCGCCGAGGGGTATCCGGGTCACCACCGTCTCGTCCGCGGGATTGACCACGTCCAGGGTCTGGCCCGAGGCCGCGTCGGTCGCCTCCCCGCCGATCAGCATGTGCCAGGGCCGGTCCACGATCTCGCCCGCGGTCGGTCGTGCGCCGGTCGCGCCGTACGGATTCGACAGCTCCGAAGTACGCATACACTCCAGATTTGCACCCATACGTGCCGTATACAGTGATTGAACGTTTTATATCGGCAAACACCGCGTATAGCGCAGGCCAAACGGCCGGGCGGGGCCGCGGGCGGCCGGCTCAGCCGTCCAGCCAGCCGCGTTCATGGGCGAGGAGCGCGATCTGGAACCTCGTCCGGGCGCCGAGGGCGGTGCCCGCCTCGCTGACGTGCTTCTGCACCGTCCGGCGGCTCACGCCCAGCACCCTGGCGATGGCGTCGTCCTTCATCCCCGTGGCCATGAGGTGGAGGATCTCCCGGGTCCGTTCGTCGGTCTCCACGGTCTCCCGCTCGCGGCGCGCGACGGGCCAGTCCTGGCGGCTCTCCAGTGACACCGGTGTCGCACGTTCCCAGATGCCCTCGAAGAGCGCGGCGCACACCTCGATCAGGGCCGGGGAGTGCACCACCAGCGATCCCGCCGAGGGCCGGTCGCCCTGGAGCGGGAGGAGGGCGGCGGTCCGGTCGAAGAGCGCCAGCTTGACGGGGAGCCGGGTACCGAGGCGGAACTCACCGCCCACCGCGGTGCCGCGCAGCGCGGTCTCCAGGGACACCTCGTCGGTGAAGCCGTCGGCCTCGTACACCGACCGCAGCCGTACGCCCGGGGCGACGGCGGTACGGTCCGGGTCCCGGTGGCCCGAGTCGTCCTCGGTGCCGGTCACGTAGGGCGGCTTGGCCAGGTGCAGCACCTCGCTCCTGCTGCCCTTGAGCAGGTACGCGTAACGGGCCGCGACCTCGTCGCCGTGCTCCAGGACCTCCACCAGGTTCGGCGCGCCGGGGTGCGCGACGGAGCGGTAGAGCTCGTCGAGCTGCTCCATGAACAGCTCGGTACGGGCCAGTTCGCTCCGCCTGCGGGCGAGCAGGGAACCCAGCGAGGAGCGCGGCGGGCCGGCCTTCCAGCGCGGGGAACCGCCGGGGATGCGGATGACCAGGAGTTCGTCCTCGAGGCCCCGCAGCGCCCGCTCGGCCTCGTCGGCGGACGTGCCGACCGCCTCGGCCACCGCGGCGGCGTCCGCCGAGGGGTGGCTCACCAGGTACTCCAGGACCCGGCCGCCCAGGGGGCCCAGCCCCGTCCCCGCCCAAGGACCGCCCGATGAGACATCCATGCAGCCTGCCACCCCTGTACGTCCGCGCCCCGCGTGATGATCGTACGCCTCGCGGAAAGGCCGGCGGGGGCCCGGTCCGGCGTGCGCCGGTCCGGGCCCCCGTCGGGGTGGTGCGGTGTGGCGGCCGCTCAGCGGCAGGTGCCCGCGGGGCGGGCCCGGGTCACCAGGTCGGTGTCCGTGGTGGTGGTGTCCATCCACAGGACGCGGCTGCCGGTGCCTGCGGCGGCGTTCGACTGCTGGCCCTTGCTGCAGGAGACCCGGCCCAGCGGGGTGCCCTGCGGGGTGAACTGGTAGAGCTTGGCCAGCGAGTCGTTGTAGTCGTCGAAGACCTGTGAGAACGAGGCGTACACGGTCAGCGTGACCGCGGTGTCCGACGCCGTGAGGCCGAACGCCCGGACGGGGCGCGGGCCCCTCTCCGCGATGACGTCGGTGACGGTGGAACCGTCGACGGACGCCCGGCGCAGGGTGGTGAAGTCGTCGTCGGTGTAGTCGGTGTCGATCAGCCAGTACACCCCGGCAGCGGTGATCACCGGCGTGCTGATCCACTCCGGCTGCGAGGGCGCGCCGAGGACCGCGGTCTTCCCGGTCCGGGTGTCGAAGACCTCCACGACGACCCCGTAGGTGCCGTCGAACATGCCGTCGTGGATGTATGCGATGCGCCCGTCCTTGACGGCGGGCTCGACCGCCTGGTTGTAGTCCCGGCCGAGCGGCACCTGACGCGGCGTGGTGTCGCCGCCCTTCAGGTACAGGACCTGCTGCAGCGAGGTCGCCTCGTCACGGCGGGACCAGGCGACCGTGTCGCCGTCCACGCTCAGACCGCTGATCTCCGAGGTGGTGCTGTACAGCGTCTTGACGGCGCCGCCGCCCACGGGCGCGGACAGGATGTCGTAGGTGTGCAGCCAGGGGTCGTCGCCGGGGACGTCGCCGACCGCCACCCACACCACGCGCTTGCCGTCGGTGACCGGGCTGAGGTGGGAGCGTCCGTCGACCGGGGAGATCCGGCGGGGCTTGCCCCTGCCGTCGGTGCGGCCGGTCCACACGGCGTACGGCTCGGTGCCGTCCGCGCTGGACCTGGGGGCGGCCCACCAGTCGCCGTGGGCGCTGGGGCTGTTGCCGGTGCCGACGTACTGCATCAGGGTGCCGAGCCTGCCCATCAGCACATCGCTGTCGAGGCCCAGGTCCTGCTCCCAGCCGGGGACGATGCCATGGGCGTCGAAGGCCTTCTTCACCTTGGCCAGGCGGTCGCCCTTGACGTGCAGCGACCTGGCGGCGGCGATGACGGCGTCGCGGCCCTCGTCGAAGCCGTCGAGGGGCGTGATGTAGGAGGTGAGGGCCTTGTAGACGATCTGGTCGGCGAGTTCGCCGCCGAGGCTCTCGCGGATGTCCCACAGCGAGCCGCTGAAGATCGTGGAGTTGACGTGCACTCCGCCGTTGTCGTAGGACGAGCCGAGGGGCAGCCCGAGGAAGCCCTTCGTGGTGGCGCCGTCGTTGAGGTCGCGGAAGGCGCAGTCCTTCGGTGCCCGCGTCCGGCAGAGGTCGCCGCCGATGAGGCCGGACTCGGGGTCGGTCATGGAGGTGCCGTTGACGGTGACGTCGATGACGTTGCCGAAGTAGTCGGCGATGGCCTCGTTCATGGCGCCGGACTGGCCGGCGTAGACGAGGTCGGCGGTGTGCTCGACCACGCCGTGGGTCATCTCGTGGCCGACGACGTCCAGGTCGGAGGCGAGGGAGCGGTACTCGTCGTCACCGGTGCCGTAGACCATCTTGGTGTGGTCCCAGAACGCGTTGACGAACGGCGAGCCGAAGTCCGTCACGCCGACCAGGGAGTTGATGGCCATGCCCTTGCCGTCGAGGCTGTCGCGCCGGAAGGTGCCGCGGTAGAACTCGTACACCTTCCCGGCCGCCCAGTGGGCGTCCACCGCGCCGCTGTCGGTCATCTCCTGCGGCGCCTTCGTGGTCGGCATCGCGAACGGCACGACGCTCTCCGGCCACTGGCCCGACACGTCCTGGTACCAGACGCTGGAGGCGTCCCAGGTCTGGATGACGTTGTGGCTCTTGCTGTCGGCCATGTGCGCGGTGTCGCGCAGCAGGTACTGACCGGTGCCGGCGTCCTTGCTGAGGTTCAGCGGCACGGTGGTGCCGCTGAGCAGGATGCCGCTGCCGGTGACGCCCGTCGACCCGGTCGCGGCCGCGGGCGCGCCGCCCCGCATCGCGGTGCCGCTGCGCATGGACGTGCCGCTGCGGTGCGTGGCGCCGCCGGCGGAGCCGGTCGGGGCGAACGTGGGCAGGCCGCCGTACTCGAAGACCGCGACGCCGGTGGCGGCGTCGACGTAGACCTCCTGGACCACGGGGGCGCCGGTGGCCGGGTCGGTGCCGCGCACGGTGACGTGGCGGGCGAGCACGCCCTTGCCGGTGGGCAGCACGGTCAGCCCGCGGTCGGTGCCGGCCAGGTCGTCCTTGGCGCTCTTGGCGTGCGCGGGACGGTATCCGCCCTTCGCCAGCTCCGCGCGCACCTGACGCACCGCGCCCTGCACGGCGGTGGGGGCCGGGAGGGTGGGGCGGGTGGTGTCGAGGTCGAGGGCGGTGAAGTAGGAGCCGGAGGTGCCGGTGACGGTGCGCTTGCCGTCCTTGTGGTTCATGCGGACGACGTACTGGGCGCCCAGGACGGGGATGCCGCGGTACTTCTGGCCCAGGCGGACGGTCTCGGTGCCGTC
>NZ_JBEXSX010000126.1:0-8894 GCF_040613835.1 Streptomyces sp. NPDC006207
CCCCGGGCCCCCCCGGGGGCGGGGCGAGCGGGCCCCTCGCCCGGGGTCCCTCGCCGGGGCCCCCCGGCGCGGGCGCGCCGCGGCCCCCCCCCCCCCCCCCACCGCCGTGTCCGGCTCCTGCGGGCCGGACGGAAGGCCCGGAACCTCAGAAGAAGACCGAGCGGCGCTGCACCAGCAGCTTGTAGAGGGTGTGCTGGATGGTCTCGCGTACCTGGTCGGTCAGGTTGAAGACCAGCATCGGGTCCTCGGCCGCCTCCGGCGCGTAGCCGTCCGTAGGGATCGGCTCGCCGAACTGGATCGTCCACTTCGTCGGCAGCGGCACCATGCCCAGCGGCCCCAGCCACGGGAACGTCGGCGTCACCGGGAAGTACGGGAAGCCCAGCAGCCGGGCCACCGTCTTGGCGTTGCCGACCATCGGGTAGATCTCCTCCGCGCCCACGATCGAGCACGGGACGATCGGCACCCCGGTCTTGAGCGCGGTCGCGACGAAGCCGCCCCGCCCGAAGCGCTGCAGCTTGTAGCGCTCGGAGAAGGGCTTCCCGAGCCCCTTGAAGCCCTCGGGCATCACGCCGACCACCTCGCCGCGTTCGAGCAGCAGCTGGGCGTCCTCCGCGCAGGCGAGGGTGTGCCCGGCCTTGCGGGCCAGCTCGTTGACGAGCGGCAGCACGAACACCAGGTCCGCCGCCAGCAGCCGCAGGTGCCGCCCCGCGGGATGGTGGTCGTGGACGGCGACCTGCATCATCAGCCCGTCCATCGGCAGCGTCCCGGAGTGGTTGGCCACCACGAGGGCACCGCCCTCGGCCGGGATGTTCTCGATGCCCTTGACCTCGACCCGGAAGTACGACTCGTACAGCGGCCGGAGCAGCGACATCAGGACCTGGTCGGTGAGCTCCTCGTCGTAGCCGAAGTCGTCGACCTCGTAGTCGCCGGTGATCCGGCGGCGCAGGAAGGCCAGACCGTGCGCCACCCGGCGCTCCCAGGGCCCGCCCAGCAGCCGGTCCGCGGCCGAGCCGAGCGCGGCGACCAGCGGGCCGCCCGGTGTGCCGGGGTGCCCCTCAGCGCCCTCCGCCGCGGCCTGCACGCCCTCGGACGCCTCACCGGCACCATCGGTGCCGGGGGTGTCCGCAGAGGCCGTCACGGCGTCCTGGACGGCGTCGGGCTCCGCGGCGACGCGTACGGCACGCTCCTCCACCGGCAGCGCGGCCACCGCGTTCCCGGTGTCGCCGCCCGCCTTTCCGCGGGCCGCGGCCCGCCCACGCGACCGCGGTGCCCCCCTCCGCGTCCGCGTGTCCTCATCGAACGGGATGACCTTGGCGTCCGCCATGGTGCGGTTCCTCCTCGCAGCATTGCTCACGAGCTCAGTCCTCGGGGGCCGCCCGCGGGGACCAGCGCGGCGAGCCGGTCGACGGCCTCGGCGAGCCGGTCCGGCGGCAGCAGGCCGTGGCCGTGGCTGCGGGCGAAGTCGCCGAAGGTCTCGGCGGTGGTGTACTTCGGGGTGAAGCCGAGCGTCTCGCGCATCTGCGTGGTGTCCACGACCCTGCCGTGGGTGAGCAGCCGGATCTGCTCGCGCGAGAAGTCGGTGACGCCGGCGGTGCGCAGCATCTGGCCCACCCAGGTGACGGCGGGCAGCAGCACCGGCACCGTGGGCTTCCCCAGCCGTCGCGCGGTCTGCGACAGCAGGAGCACCCCGTCACCTGCGATGTTGAACGTGCCGCTGTTGATCGTCCCGTTGCGCTCGTCGCGCAGGGCCAGCATCAGGACGTCGACGACGTCGTCCTCGTGCACGAACTGCAGCCGCGGGTCGTAGCCGAGCACGGTCGGCAGCACCGGCAGCGCGAAGTACTCGGCGAGCGGGGTGTCGGCCCGCGGGCCGAGGATGTTGGCGAACCGCAGAACCGATACGGCAACGTCCGGGCGACGCCGTGCGAAGCCGCGTACGTATCCCTCGACTTCGACCGCGTCCTTGGCGAAGCCGCCGCTGGGCAGCGACTTGGGCGGCATGGACTCGGTGAAGACCGCCGGGTCACGGGGCGCCGAGCCGTACACGCTCGTCGTGGACTTCACCACCAGGCGGCGCACCGTCGGGGCCTTCTGGCAGGCGCCCAGCAGCTGCATCGTGCCGATGACGTTGGTCTCCTTGACCGCGGTCCGGCTGCTCCGGCCGGGCAGCGTGCCGCTGACGTCCATGTGGACCACCGTGTCCACCGAGCGCTCCGCCAGCACCTTCGCGATCATCGGGTGCCTGATGTCGGCACGGACGAACTCCGCGCCGCCCAGATGGTGCGGGGGCGGCATCGTGTCGACCCCGATCACCCGGTCGACGTCGGGGTCGCGCATCACGCGTCGTACCAGCCGGCCGCCGAGCTGGCGGGCGACTCCGGTCACGAGCACCACTTTGCCCAAGATCAGCGCCTTCCCTCGCACCGCATGTACGCACCGTATCGGTTCGATGTTGCGCCGTGATGACGCCCGAACGTACGAGCACCGTCAAGGAGGGCCCGGCCGGCGGTCCCCCCGGGAACGCGACTGCCCTCCCGCCCCCACGGTCCGTGGGGGCGGGAGGGCAGTGAAGTGCGACGCGTAGCTCGCTTACTTCTTGTTGCGACGCTGCACACGCGTACGCTTCAGCAGCTTGCGGTGCTTCTTCTTGGCCATACGCTTGCGCCGCTTCTTGATGACAGAGCCCACGACTACCCTCGCTTCGTTTTCACTCGGTGCGGGGCGTCCGAGCCCACACGACCTACGTCGGCACAGCCTACCCGTCCGCAAGCGCCGAGTAGAAACCGAGGCGGTCGTCAGGCAGTTTCCCCCACCCCCACGTAGGACTCCCGAAGATAGTCATGGACGGCCTGCTCCGGCACCCGGAAGGACCTCCCCACCCGGATCGCCGGCAGATGACCACTGTGCACCAGCCGGTACACGGTCATCTTGGACACTCGCATCACCGCGGCGACCTCTGCCACGGTCAGGAACACGACCTCGTTGAGAGGCCTCTCGCTTGAAGCCATGACACACCTGAACCTTCCGCACATGACGGGCACCGGCTTCCCCTCCGGTGACTCCCTCTCGCACGTGCGCTCCTCCCCAGATTAGGTGCGGGTGATGCAAGTGGGGAAGAGGAGTAGCGATCGGTTGACTACTGTGACAGACACGCTCGATTGAGTACATAGCGCGTAAGCGGTCGGTAGTAATCGGACCGCACAGCGTCATCAAGCGGAACCACGACCGAAACCCTGCCCTCCGCCTCGGCGACGAAGACCGCGGGGTCGTCCGCATCGGCCAGCCCGATGGCCTCGATGCCCAGCTGACCTGCTCCGCAGACCCAGCCGTGGTCTCCCACCACGAGGCTCGGCAGCAGTCCCCCGCGTCCTGCCGCACCGGCCAGCGCGGCCCGAACCGGGAGCGGGGAGTGCGTGTGTACCGCCGGCGCACCACGGGCGCCCTCACCCGGCGCATCCCGGACCGTCGCGACGCCCCCTACGTACCAGAGGTTGTGCGTGCGTAGGCCGAATTGCGTCGCCATGTCGATACATCGGCCATGCGATGGGGTGAGGACGGGACATCCCGCCGCCGACAACCCGGCCGCCAATCCGGCGTAGAAGCCGAGCAGCCGATGCGGGTGACCAGTACCGATGAGCACGGGCTCCCTGCGCCGCGCGGCCTCCTTCAGCCGGCCGGCGAAGGCCTCGAGCCCCGCGAGCGTGCGGTCCGGGTCGATCACATCCTGCCCGGAAGTGTGCCCCGGGTCAGGCGAAACCCCACATCGGTCGGCCATCAACCGCAGGAGACCGGACTGCGTCCAAGCCCGCGCCGGCTCCAGCCCCAGCGTCTGCCGCGGATCACCCGCGGCGAACAGCCGATAGCTGCGCAGGCTCTTCTCCCGCGGTGTCGTCACGACCCCCGCGATACCCGCCCCCACCAGATGCGCCCGCAGCGCGCCGACAGTCACCACGCGCCGATGGTGGCCTCCCCCGCCCCCCTCACGTGCCGGAACGACCCGGACATCACTCCCGGGGGGCGGCCGTTCGGGTCGGCGTACCCGGCGAAACCCTCCGTACAATACGGACATAGCGCGCGACAGCGATGGGAGAGCCCCCGTGGCCGACATCTCCTCCGACACGGGCGAGTTCGACTACGTCGTGGTGGGGGCGGGATCCGCGGGGTGCGTGCTCGCCGCCCGCCTCTCCGAGGACGACACGGCCCGCGTGCTGCTCCTGGAGGCCGGCGGGGCAGGCCGCCCTCCGGAGGTCTCCGTCCCCGCTGCCTGGCCCGGCCTGCTCGGCACCCCCCTGGACTGGGCGGACCGCACCGTGCCGCAGACCGGGACCGGCCTCGCGGTGCCGTGGCCCCGCGGCCGCGGCCTGGGCGGCAGTTCGGCCATCAACGCCATGAACTTCCTGCGCGGCCACCGCTCCGGCTACGACGCCTGGGCCGCCGAGGGCGCCGAGGGCTGGGGCTGGGACGACCTGCTGCCCTGCTTCCGCCGCAGTGAGGACCTCACCGGCGTCCCGGGCCGCGACCCGGAACTGCGCGGCATGGAAGGACCCCTGCGGGTCGGCCCCGCCGCCGACCGCCACCCCGTCGCCCGGGACTTCCTGCGCGCCGCCGTCGACGCCGGCCACCCGGAGGCGGGCGACCTCGCCGGCGGCCTGGAGGAGGGGTTCGGCTGGGGCGACCTCAGCATCGCCGACGGCGTACGCCAGGACGCCGCCACGGCCTACCTGCGCCCGGCACGGCACCGGCCGGGCCTGCACGTGCTGACCGGGGCCCTGGCGCACCGGGTCCTCCTGACCGGGGAACGCTGCACGGGCGTGGAGTACGCCGTGGACGGCGGGCTGCGCACCGCCCGCTGCTCCCCGTCGGGGCAGGTGGTCCTGGCCGCGGGCGCGGTCGGCACCCCGCAACTGCTCATGCTCTCCGGCATCGGCCCCCGCAACCACCTGCGCCACTGGGGCATCCCCACCGCCGTGCACCTGCCCGGCGTCGGCTCCCACCTGCTGGACCACGTGGCCTGCGGCGTCGTCGTACGGGCCCCCCGCCCCGTCCCGCCGGGCGCCAACAACCACGGCGAGGTCCAGGGCCTGATCCGCACCCGGCCCGACGCACCGGGCCCCGACGTGCAGTTGCAGGTCGTCGACGTCCCGATCCGCGAGGAGAGCCTGCCCGGGCCGGCCGTCGGCGAAGGCTGGACGATCGCGGTCGCCCTCATGGCGCCGTACGGCCACGGAACCGTCCGGCTCTCCGGCACCGCCCCCGGCGCCCCACCGCTCATCGACCCCCGCTACTACGCCGACATCCGCGACCTCGACACGATGGTGCGGGGCCTGGACGCGGCCCGGGAGCTCGCCTCCGGCCCCGCGCTGGCGGACTGGTACGGCGAGGAGGTCCTCCCCGGCCCGGACACCACCGGCGGCACCGAGCTGCGCGCCTACCTCGGCCGCAACCTGCGCTCCTGCAACCACTACGCGGGCACCTGCCGCATCGGCACCGACGCGTACGCCGTCGTCGACCGCGCCCTGCGGGTGCGCGGTGTCGACGGTCTGCGCGTGGCCGACGCCTCGGTGATGCCGGCCCCGGTCTCGGCCAACACCAACGCCACGGTCTACGCCATCGCCGAACGTGCGGCGGAGCTGCTGCGGGCCGGCGCCCGACCGCCCCTCGCAGGGCCCGGCCGTGCCCAAGGCCTGACCGAGTACACCTAGGCCAGCAGCCCGTGCAGCGGGAAGACCGCCCGCCGGGTCGCCAGGATCGCCTGGTCCAGCCGGTCCGCCGGGTCGTACCCCGCGTCGTGGAAGCCGGTGAACGCCGCGTCCCGGCCGTCCGTCATCCGCAGCGGCCCCATCTGCCGCGTCCTGCGGTACACCTCCGCCCGCCACTCCTCGGGCGTCGCCGCCTCCGGCGCGACCGGCTGCCCGGCGGCGATGCCCACCAGGTGCGTCCACGTCCGGGGCACCACGTCGACCACCGCGTAACCGCCCCCGCCCAGGGCGACCCAGCGGCCCTCGGCGTGCTCGTGCGCCAGGCCGTGCAGCGCCTCCGCGACCGCCCGCTGCGCGTCCAGGCTCACCGCGAGGTGCGCCAGCGGGTCCTCGAAGTGCGTGTCCGCCCCGTGCTGGGTCACCAGCACCTGCGGCCGGAAGGCCGCGAGCAGCTCCGGGACGACCGCGTCGAACGCCCTGAGCCAGCCCTCGTCCCCGGTGCCGGCCGGCAGCGCCACGTTCACCGCGCCGCCCTCCGCCTCCGGGCCGCCGGTCTCCTCCGGCCAGCCGGTCTGCGGGAAGAGCGTGCGCGGGTGCTCGTGCAGCGAGATCGTCAGCACGCGCGGGTCGTCCCAGAAGGCCGTCTGGACGCCGTCCCCGTGGTGCACGTCCACGTCCACGTACGCGACGCGCTCCGCGCCCAGCTCCAGCAGCCGGGCGACGGCCAGCGCGGCGTCGTTGTAGACGCAGAACCCCGAGGCCATCCCGGGCATCGCGTGGTGGAGCCCGCCCGCGAAGTTCACGGCGTGCGTCACCTCGCCGCGCCACACCGCCTCGGCCGCCCCCACCGACTGGCCCGCGATCAGCGCCGAGACCTCGTGCATGCCCTCGAACGCCGGGGTGTCCTCGGTGCCAAGGCCGTACGCCAGTTCCGTCATGCCCTTGGGGTCGGCGGAGGCCCGGCGTACCGCCGCCACGTACTCCGCGTCGTGCACCAGGCGCAGCGTCGAGTCGCCGGCCGCGGGGGCCGCGGCCACGGTCACCGCCCGGTCCAGACCGAAGGCCCGGACCAGCCCCATGGTCAGTGCGAGCCGCACCGGGTCCATCGGATGGCCGCGACCGAAGTCATAGCCCGTTACCTGCTCGTCCCACATCAGCTGTGCGCGGCCGCTCATGGTCGACACCGTATCGGGCGGGCTCCGCCCCGAACGAGCGGGCGTACAGCAGCGTCGCCGTCACCAGCAGCATCGGGACCAGCATCGCCCCCCGGTAGCTCCACACGTCGCCCAGCGCGCCCACCAGGGGCGAACCGACCAGGAATCCCACGTAGTTGAAGATGTTCAACCGCGCGATCGCCGTGTCCGACGCCCCCGGAAAGAGCCGCCCGGCGGCCGCGAACGTCTGCGGCACGATCACGCACAGCCCCAGGCCCAGCAGCGTGAACCCTGCCATCCCCACCCACGCGCCCGGCGCGCCCGCGACCACCGCGAAGCCCGCCGCCGCCACCAGCGCGCCCGCGCGCACCACCGCCGCCGCCCCGAAGCGCCGCACCCCGAGGTCGCCGACCGCGCGGCCCAGGAGCGTGGTGACCATGTAGACGTTGTACGGGACGGTCGCCAACTGCTCGGAGCTGCCGAGCACGTCCTGCAAGTACTTCGCGCTCCAGTTGGAGACGGTGGAGTCCCCGATGTACGCGAAGGCCATCACCATGCAGAGCGGCAGCAGCAGCCGCATCGCCACCGCGGTCGCGGCCGGCGAAGCCGCCCCGTCCTGCCCGTCCGGGGCATCGGCCTTCTGGTCGACGTACCAGCGACTGCCCACCAGCGTCAGCGGGATCAGCACCGCGACCACCGGCCCGTAGAGCACCGCCAGCGACAGGTGCCAGTGCGCCCCCGCCCAGGCCAGCGACGCCCCCAGGATGCCGCCGAAGCTGTACGCGGCGTGGAAGCCCAGCATGATGCTGCGCCCGTACGCGCGCTGCAGGCTCACCCCGAGCATGTTCATGGACGCGTCCAGGGCGCCGACGCATATCCCGAAGACGGCCAGCGCCGTCGCCATCTGCCACAGCGCGTCCCCTGCGCCGGCGCCCAGCAGCGCCAGGCACACCACGGGCTGCACCCAGCGCAGCACCACGCTCGGCCGCACCCGCTTGACCAGGTGCTCGGTGACGACGCTGCCCACGCCCGCCAGGACGGGCACCGCGGCCAGGAACACGGGCAGCAGCGCGTCACTGATGCCGTAACGGTCCTGCAGCGCCGGGATCCGGGTCACCAGCAGCGCGAACGCCGCCCCCTGCGCGAAGAAACTGACGGCCAACGAGGCCCGTCCGTGGCGCAATCCGCCGTCGATGCCGTCCATGAGCGTGCAGCGTAGGGCCGCAGGCTACGGACGGGTAGATCGATCACACGAACAGTTTCGCGGGTAGCTCCGCCATGTCCGCGAACAACTCCCGCGCCCCGGCTCCCGCTCCCGCCAGCTTCTCCGCCGGCGTCATCGCCGTGAAGCCGTACGCGTCCATCCCGGCCGCCACCGCGGCCTGCACCCCGAGCGGACTGTCCTCCACCACGGCGCACCGCTCCGGCGCCACGCCCATCGTGCGCGCCGCGTGCAGGAACAGGTCGGGTGCCGGCTTCCCGCGCCCGACGTCCTGGGCGCTGAAGATCCGCTCCTCGTCGAAGTACCCGTACAGCCCGGTCTTCTTCAGCGCCACCCGGATCCGCTCGTGGCTGCCCGAGGACGCGACGCAGTACGCCACCCCGTCCGCCGCCAGCTTCCCCAGCACGGTCGCCACGCCCGGTACCGGCTCCAGTTGACGCCGGAAGCCCTCGAAGACCCGTGCGTAGTACGTGGCGTCGAAGTCCTCCGGCAGCCGCTGCCCCGTGCGCTCGGCGACGAGGTCGTGGACGCGGTGCATCGCGGAGCCCATGTAGTCGCGGACGGACTCCTCGTACGTGGTGGGGTGGCCCAACTCCGTCAGCAGGCCCGCCAGGATGCGGTTGGCGATCGGCTCGCTGTCCACGAGCACGCCGTCGTTGTCGAAGATGACCAGGTCGTAGCGCACCGCCCCACTGTAGTCGGGCACCGGATCCGGCCGGCTCTCCGTATTGCGGGACAACGCAGAAAAGCCCCAGCCCCCGAGTCGAAACTCAGGGGCTGGGGCTCAAAATTTGTTCGGCGGCGTCCTACTCTCCCACA
>NZ_JBEXSX010000127.1:0-8787 GCF_040613835.1 Streptomyces sp. NPDC006207
TCGCCACCCACGACCCCCAGCTCCTCGCCCTCGCCGACCGCGTCCTGGAACTCCGCGACGGCCACATCACCCCCACCGACTGACCCACGCCTTCCCCGAAGAGTGGGGACATCACGCCCCTCGGCGCGTAAATTGGGATACGAACGGTGCCCATCGGTCGGCACCATGTGCATCCGTGTGAACGCGGAACGCACGGAGGTGAGGGGATCACATGGCTTCGGTGACCCGGGCGGCGCGGAACGTCGAGCACACCGCGGAGAGCCTCCACGAGGATCTGGTCCGTCTAGAGGCCCAGAGGCAGGCCCTGGAGAGGGAGCTCGCCGCGGTCGTGGCGCACCTCGGTTCGGTGCAGCGGGCCCTGGGCGCCCTCCAGTCGGTCATCCGCACCCCTGAGGCCGCCGCCCCCACCCCTGCGGACGTGACGTCCCCTGCCGGCACCGGCACGACGTACGGCAGGCTCACCGAGCAGATCATGGACTTCTTCGAGCAGGCCGGTGACGCCGAGGTACGTGCCCGCGACGTCGCCGCGACCCTCGGGCGCGACGGTGACAGTGGCAGCATCAACGCCGTCCGGAGCACACTGGACCGCCTCGTGGGGGCGTCGCGCGTGGACCGTGCGGGCCGTGGCCTGTACCGGGCGCGCCGGGGGTAGGCCCCCTCCGGTCGGGGTTCGACATTCTTCGAACATTCGGGTTATCGTGACCCCATGGCGGACCAGCATTCCCACGAGGCGAGCGAGATGAGCCTGCCGCGCGTCCTCGCCGCGCTCAGCGATCCGACACGGATCGGGATCGTGCGCGTGCTGGCCGACGGCAGGGAACGCGGGTGGGGCCAGTTGCGGGCGCCCGTCGCCAAGTCCACCTTGAGCCACCATCTGAAGATCCTGCGCGAGGCCGGCATCACACGGACCCGCCAGGAGGGGACGCGCTGCTACGTCACGCTGCGTCGCGCCGAGCTGGACGAGCGGTTCCCCGATCTGACCCGGGCCCTGCTCTCCGCGGCCGACGCAGAGGACGTCGGCGAGGTCACCGTGGTGGATCCGTAGTCCGGGACACCGCCGTTGGAGTCCCGCGTGGTCACCGCGTGTGTTCGCCGTACTAATCTGTGTGCGCGGACGTTGGCCCCCAGGGGCCGGGAATGAGAGGACACATGGTCTCAGCAGCGCACACGACCGAGGATCTCCAGGTCACGGCCGGAGCCCTGCAGGGAGAACTGCAGCGCCTCGAGCTGCAGAAGCAGGCACTCGAACGGGAGTTGGCGGCGGTCGTCGCCCACCTGGGATCGGTGCGAAGGGCTCTCGGCGCCCTCGGCCACCTGGCGGTCACGGCTCCCGCCCTCGCGGCCGCGGGCACCCAGGTCGAGGAACGGCAGCCTCCCGTCGTGGAGGTCGAGGAAGCGAGGGCCGAGGAGGAGAGGGCCGGGGAAGCACGGACCGCTGAAGCGCAGTCCGAGGACGGCACGGCGGAACGGAACGGCGCTTCCGCGGCGGGCGGCTACGGCAGGCTCACCGAGCAGATCCTCGACTACCTCGCCACAACAGGCGGGTCGGAGGTGCGGGCGCGCGAGGTCGCGGCGGCTCTCGGCCGGGACGAGAACGCCGGCAGCATCAACGCGGTGCGCAGCACGCTCGACCGGCTGGTGGGCGGCTCCAGGGTCCAGCGCGCCGGGCGCGGCCTGTACCGGGCCGCCGGCTGACGACCCGGGGCCACGAGGCCCCTGGCGCTTCGTTGTCACAATCCCGGCGGCTGAACTGTCAAGAGTGTGCTTGACCGGCGCTCCGCGCCGGGTGAGCGGCCGGAGGAGGGGGTTTCCCCTGCCCCCCTCCTCCGGCCGTTCGCGTCTCGACGGCTGTTCCGCCTGGAAGGACAACGATGCTCCCGAACACCGATGGCGCCCCCGACGTGCGGGCGATCGTCATGTCACTGGCCGCCGAGGCCGCCGCCCTGGAGGCGCACGTCCATCGGCTGCAGGAGGAGATCACCGCGGTGGACGCCCGGCTGGAAGCCGTGAACGAGTCCCTGCGCGACCTGCCCAGCCTGCCGGGCCTCGCGCGCCCGGACGCAGACGTAGACTGACGCTGTGACACAGCATGTGAACAGTGTGAACTCTTCCTCCTCGCCCGCTGCCCTCCCTCGCGCCGCCGACAGCACGGGCGGGCCACTCGCCCCGGGTACCCACACGATCACCGTCGACCACAAGGGCGCCGCCGTCGCGCAGCGGTACCACGTGGCCGGCGCCGGGGGCCCGGTGTGCCTCGCCCTCTCGGGCGGGCCCGGCATCGGCTGGGAGTACCTGCGCATGCCGCTCCTGGAGCGTGCGTTCACGATGGTGTACGTCGAGCCCGTCGGCACCGGCGCGTCCGGACGCCTGCCCGACCCGCGCGACTACACCTTGGCGACGTACACGCGCTTCGTGAACGCTGTGATCGAGCACCTCGCGCAGCCCTCGGTGACGCTGCTCGGCCATTCGTACGGCGGTTTCGTCGCCCAGCAGTACGCGCTGGAGCACCCGGAGCACCTCGGCTCCCTCGTCCTGTACGACACGTCCCCCGTGACCGGCGAGGAGTTCTGGGCGGACGCCGTGGCCAACATGGAGCGGTTCGCCCGCCGTCATGTCGCGGACCACCCCGAGGTCGCCACCTACGTGGAGGCCCTGACGGCGCCGCTCGGGCAGCTCGACGACGACGGCGCCACCGACTGCCTGCGCACGATCCTGCCGGCGTACGTCGTCGACTACTGGGGACGCGAGGACGAGTTCGGGCCCGCGCGCGGGTCCTTGCGCATGTACGCCGAACCCTCCCTCGGCGAGGGCCCCGCCTTCGACGTCCGCGAGCGGCTGTCCGGCATCACGGCGCCCACGCTGGTGCTGGTCGGCGCGGACGACTTCATCTGCGGACCGCGGTGGGCGCGGATGATCCACGAGCGGATCCCCGGTGCGCAGCTTGCCGTCCTGGAGGACACGGGCCACCTGGCGCACTTCGAGCGCCCCGGGCGGTTCGCGGACGTCGTGACCGGCTTCGTGCTGGAGCACGTCGTTCCCCAGGGGGCGTCGCGCTGACCGTGGGGGCGGAGCCGGGCAACCGGACGTACGCCGGGCCCGCCGGACGGTCGTCCGGCGGGCCCGGGTCAGCGGGCGTACGGCCCGTCATTTGATGAGATAGGCCTTGAGCACGGTCTGCTTGAAGGAGTTGCCCGCGGCATCCTCGACGAAGGTGCGCAGGGACACGGCACCGCCAGAGAAGCGCTTCGGGTGGGACACCTTCACGGTGCGATGCATGCCCGAGCCCTTGACCTCGGCGCGCTGCAAGGTCTTGCCCTCGTCGTAGGAGACCTCGACGGTGAACGTGCGGACGGCGGACACCGGGGCCCCCTCACGCTGGATGTAGGCCGGGATCTCCAGCGTGCCGCCGGCTCCCGCGCGGTTCCACTCGTCGAGCTCCGGCGACATGCGGACCGCGTACAGCGGGAGCGACTTGGGCTGCTCGGTACCGGCGGAGCGGAACCGCCACTCCGCGGGTCCTGTGGAACCGTGACGTCCGCGAAGGGGTAGTCGGAGACCATCTCGCCGTTGCGCCGGAGCTCGCCCCGGAGGATGCCGGTTCCGCTGCCGACGATGGGGGCGAGGATCCCGCCCCCGGCCGGTGATCCCGGGGGCAGGGAGGGCGCGGGGAGGGCGCGGAACGCGCCCCGGCTCAGCGCCGGGGCAGGTGGTACGGCTCGTGCGGCGTCCGGGAGGCGGGCACGACCAGGCCGTCCACGTACTGGCGGACCAGGCGCGGGCACCTGTCCTCGGTGGCCCGCCAGGTGGCGCCCGGCAGGGGGCGGCCGAGCTGGGCCACGACGGCGAGGACGTCCTCGGCGGTGATGTCCTCACGTACGCGTCCCGAACGCTGCGCGCGCGACAGCAGCCGCCGCGTGGCGCCGGCCACGCGGGCCCGCGGCCCGTCGGCCGCGCCTTCGGGCAGGCAGTACAAGGCAGCCGGCCGCGCAGACGCCATGGCTTCCAGGAAACCGCGGAGCGCGACCAGAGGATCGCTCGTGGCCAGCCGTGCTTCGGCGGCCACGGCCACCGCCGCGATCTGCTCGGCCACGTCGGTCAGCAGTTCCTCGCGGCTGGCGTAGTGGCGGTACAGCGTCGCGTTGCTGACCCCGGCCAGGCGGGCTATCCGGTCCAGCGACACGCCCGCGCCCTGTTCGGCGAGCAGGTCGGCGGCGGCCGTACGGATCCTGCGGCGGTTGCGCACCGCGTCGGCCCGCAGTCCGCCGTAGCGCGGCCCGCACTCCTGCTGCGCTCCGCCGTCCGGTGCGGAAGTGGTCACGCGCCGGTCCGCGGTGGGCGCGGGGCGCGCAGGTGGGCGCGCTGGGCCAGTTCGGCGTCGTCGACCAGGGTGAGCATCGGCCGGCCGGGCGCGCACAGCATGGTCACGACGAACCGGGTCCGCGCGTCCGGCAGGGCGTTGCCGTCCTGGTAGTGGATGACGTCCCCACCCGGCTCCCAGAACGTCTCACCGGCCTTGACGATCCGTTCCGGCTCGCCTTCGAGCTCGAACCGGACCGCTCCTTCGAGCACGTACCCGAAGGCCGGCCCCGAGTGGCGGTGGGGCGGGGTCCCGGGGTCGCCGGGGGGCCACTCGACGGCGATCGTCATCCCCGAGGCGCCCTCGGGGATGAAGGGGGGCTTGGCATCCTGCAGCATCGTCACCGCCGTCTTCCAGGCCTCCGACCGCGGCTGCTCGTTGCTGCTGCCCTGTGTCTCCGACACTGCGCTGCACCTCCTTGATTGTGCCCGAATTGTGCAGAAATGATGGCATGTCGCCGTTGCGCACGGCCGAGGTACCGACATCGGCCGGCGATGGCCACCACCGTCGTCCCTTCCGGGCGGACGTCGCTGCTCCTCCATACGACCGGACAGCACCCGCCGGTGTGACGTCCCCCGCCTTCGCGCCTCCCCGACCGCTCGCAGGAGCCGTCGCCCGGTGGTGTCACAACCGCGGCACGGGCGCGGTCACAGCAGGTGGAGTGGCCGGCTGCGCCGTCACGAGGACATCGGAGGGCCGACGGCCCCGCGGACGAAAGGGACCCGGATGAGAGTCGTTGTCGCAGGGGCCGGCGGTCTGCTCGGTTCCAGGACGGTCGCCAGGCTGCGGGACCACGGGGTGGAGGTCGTCCCCCTGCCGGACTGCGACCGGCCCGGAGCCGTCACGGACAGGGACCTCGCCGGGACACTGCGCGGCGCCAACATCGTGGTCGACGTCACCGACACGCCCTCGCCCGCCGAACCGGTCAGCCTGCAGTACTTCCGCACCGCCACCGCGCGCCTGCTGGCCGCGGCCGAGGCGGCGGGGGCCGAGCACCACGTGGTCCTCTCCTTCATGGGGGCCGAGCGACTGCTGTCGGGCTACTTCCGCGCGAAGCTGCTGCTGGAGGAGCAGGTGCGGCGCTCCCCCGTCCCCCACTCGATCGTCCGTGCCGCCCTGTCCTTCGAATGCGTCGAGGCGATGGCCGTGGCGGGCGCGGACCAGGACGGCGAGGTGCGCGTGGCGCCCGCCCTGGTGCGGCCCGTGTCGGCGGACGACATCGCGGCGGCGGTCGCGCGCGTGGCGGTGGGGGTGCCGCTGTTCGGCACCCTGGAGGTCGCCGGGCCGCACGAGTTCGCGCTCGACGAGCTCACCGCCGACCTGCTGACCGCCACGGGCGACGCCCGGAACGTCGTCACCGACGAGCACGCGTGGTTCTTCGGCGCCGAGCTGCAGCGACGGTCGCTGCTCCCCGGAGCGGACGCCCACGTGGGCCGCACGACGTTCCGCGAGTGGCTCACGCAGCGGTGACGCCCGCGGCACCCGCGGCACCGTCCGCGCCCGCCCCGCACCGCCCCGTCTCCGGCGGCCGCCGTCCGCGAGTCCCCCTCCGCGGCCGCCGCCCTCCCCTCCCCTTGTCCCGACAGGAAGGCCGCCATGAGTGATCCGGCGCAGTCCGCGCAGTCCCCCTCGCCCAGCCCGCTCGACCGGTTGCCCGACCGCGACGCCGAGGAGACCGCGGAATGGCGGGCGTCGCTCGACGCCGTCATCCGGCACGCCGGTCCCGACCGGGCCGCCTACCTGCTGCGGCGCGTCCACGAGTACGCGGCGGCGTCCGGGGTGCCGGTCCCCGGGCTGCTGTCCACGGAACCCGTCAACACGATCCCCGCGGCGGCCCAGCCGGCCTTCCCCGGCGACCTCGCGATGGAGTCCCGGATCACCGCGCTGAACCGGTGGAACGCGGCGGCCATGGTCACCCGCGCCTCCCGCCTGGGCCTGGGGGGCCACATCGCGACGTACGCGTCGGCGGCCTGGCTCTACGAGGTCGGCTTCCAGCACTTCTTCAAGGGCAAGGACCGGGGCTCCCCCCGGGCCGAAGGCTCCGGGGGAGGTTCGGGCGACCAGCTTTTCGTGCAGGGGCACGCGTCACCCGGCATCTACGCCCGCGCGTTCCTGGAGGGCAGGCTGGGCGAGGAGCAACTCGACGGCTACCGCCGTGAGGCCGGCGGCCATGGCCTGCCGTCCTACCCGCACCCCCGGCGCCTGCCGTGGCTGTGGGAGTTCCCCACCGTCTCCATGGGTCTCGGCCCTCTCGCGGCCGTCTACCAGGCCAGGTTCAACCGCTACCTCCACGGCCGCGGCATCAAGGACACGTCCGCGTCGCGGGTGTGGGCGTTCCTCGGGGACGGCGAGGTGGACGAGCCCGAGTCGCTGGCCGCGCTGGCGCTCGCCGCGCGCGAGGGTCTCGACAACCTGACCTTCGTCGTCAACTGCAACCTGCAGCGCCTGGACGGGCCGGTACGGTCCAACTCCAGCATCGTGCGGGAACTCGAGGGCCGGTTCCGCGGCGCGGGCTGGAACGTGGTCAAGTCCCTGTGGGGCGAGGCCTGGGACCCGCTGCTGGCGCAGGACACGGAGGGGGCCCTGGTGCGGCGGCTCGGCGAGGTGCCCGACGCCCAGATGCAGACGTACGCCGCGCGCGACGCGGCCTACGCACGCGAGCACTTCTTCACCGGCGACGCGCTGGCCCGCATCGCGGCGGGACTGACCGACGGACGGATATCCGAGCTGTTCACCGAGTCCCGGGGCGGTCACGAACCCCTGAAGGTGTACGCCGCCTACCGCGCCGCCGTGGAGCACCGGGGCGCGCCGACCGTCGTCCTCGCCCAGACCGTCAAGGGGCACACCCTGGGCTCCGACTTCGAGTCGCGCAACGCCAACCACCAGATGAAGAAGCTGACGATGGCGCAGTTCCGCCGGATGCGCGACACGCTGGAGCTGCCCATCCCGGACAGCGCGCTGAGCGGGGACCTGGTGCCGTACTGGCACCCCGGCGAGGACTCCGAGGAGGTGCGCTACCTGCGGGAGCGGCGGGCGGCCCTGGGCGGCCCCGCGCCGGTGCGCAGGGTGGTCGCCAAGCCGCTCAAGCAGCCGCCGGCCGCGCCCTTCGAGGCCCTGCGCAAGGGCTTCGGCAAGCAGGAGGTGGCCACCACCATGGCGCTCGTGCGGCTGGTCAAGGACCTCATGCGCGACCCCGACACGGGACGGCGCTGGGTGCCGATCATCCCCGACGAGGCGCGGACGTTCGGCATGGAGTCCCTCTTCCCGACGGCCGGGATCTACTCCCCCGACGGCCAGACCTACGAGCCCGTCGACGCCGACCAGTTGCTGCACTACCGCGAGGCCGAGAACGGGCAGCTGATCGACGAGGGGATCACCGAGGCCGGGTCGATGGCGGAGTTCACGGCCGCCGCGACGGCCTACGCCACGCACGGCGAGCCCATGATCCCGTTCTACATCTTCTACGCGATGTTCGGGTTCCAGCGGACGGGCGACCAGTTCTGGGCCCTGGCCGACCAGTTGGGGCGGGGCTTCGTGGTCGGCGCGACCGCGGGGCGTACGACGATGACGGGCGAGGGCCTGCAGCACGCCGACGGGCACTCGCACCTGCTGGCGTCCACCAACCCCGCCGCCGTGAGCTACGACCCCGCCTTCGCCTTCGAGATCGCCGTGATCGTCAGGGAGGGGCTGCGGCGGATGTACGGCGACCGGCCCGAGGACGTCTTCTACTACCTGACGGTCTACAACGAGTCGAAGCGGCAGCCTGCGATGCCCGACGGGCCGTCGGTCGAGGAGGGGATCCTGCGGGGCATCTACCGCTTCCGGCAGGCGCAGTCCCCCGGCGCCGGGCCGCGGATCCAGCTGCTGTCCTCCGGCACGGCGATCCACTGGGCGCTGGAGGCCCAGGAGCTCCTCGCGTCCGAGTGGGGGGTGCAGGCGGACGTCTGGTCGGTGACCTCCTGGACGGAACTGCGCCGCGACGCGCTCGACGCCGACCGGCAGCGGATCGGTGGTGAGGAGCGCGTCCCGTACGTGACCTCGGCGCTGTCGGGGGCACCCGGGCCCGTCCTGGCGGTCAGCGACTGGATGCGGCAGGTGCCCGACCAGATCAGCCAGTGGATCGAGCAGGACTACTCCTCCCTCGGCACGGACGGCTTCGGCCTGTCGGACACCCGGGAAGCGGCGCGCCGCTACTTCCGGGTGGACGCCGGGTCGATCGTGGTGGCCGCCCTGGACCGGTTGGCGCGCGCCGGAGCGGTCACCCCGCAGACGGTGGAGCAGGCCCGCGGCCGATACGGCTGGCAGGCCTGACGCGCCCACCGGGGGCACGGACGTCTCCGTGTCCCCGCGGGCCCTCGGTCCTCCGACGTGTCGAGCCGCGCGCCGCCCGTTCGACGCGTAGGCAGGAGCGGGGAGGATCCCCACCCGTG
>NZ_JBEXSX010000128.1:0-8242 GCF_040613835.1 Streptomyces sp. NPDC006207
TACCAGGGTCTGCGGCAGCACAAGGACGGCCGGATATTCCGGATCGAGGACGTCTGCATGTGGAACCTCGAGGACTCCGACGGAACCCACCACGGGCAGGCCGCCGTGTTCCGTCCGGCGGCCGGACCCGGACCGTCCGAAAGCACCGCACGCCCATCGCCCACCCACATAACGGGCACGTAGGCGCGATCGCGCCGGCAACCGGAGAAGGCGGCACGATCCCCCTCGGCGTTCCGCCAGTGACCTCGGTCTCAGGTGGCCCTCGCCAGAGGCAAGCACGCGGTGATCCGTTGAACATGACCCGACCCTGGAGAAGCATGCAGACCTCAAAAGAGACCGGGGCCGCCACGGGCTCCACCGATTGCGAGGCCCAGCCCAACCACGCGGCACAACCCGACGCCGGGCGTTGCCGCACTATGCGTCGTACGCCCGAGCCACAGGCCGTCTCGGCCGCCGGGCACGACGATGCCAGGCCGGTCGCAGACGGAGGTCCCCGGCCCCGCGCGGATGCACTGCGCAACCGCGAGCGGATCGTGGCGGCTGCCCGTGAGGTCTTCGTGGAGCGGGGACCAGCCGCCCCGCTTGACGAGATCGCTCGGCGCGCCGGCGTCGGAAATGCCACGCTCTACCGGCACTTCCGCGAACGGCAGTCCCTGCTGCACGCCGTACTGCTGTCCGTCGTAAGCCGCATGGCCGACCAGGTCGAGCGCGCCGCCGCGGAGAGCACCGACGCCTTCGCCGCGCTGGAGCGTTTCCTGCACGACGCGGTGGACGAGCGGCTCGGACCGCTGTGCGGCCTCTTGCTCGACAAGGGCGGGCAGTTCCCGGCAGAACTGTCGTCGCAATACGCGCGGGTGGAAGCCGCGGTGAGCAGACTCATGGACGACGCCCGGCGGGACGGCCGGATCCGCGCTGACGTCGATCTCCAGGACGTGCTGACCACGATGTCCCTACTGGCGCGCCCCGTGCCCGGCAGCGACCACCACATCGCGGACGTCCACCGCCGTCTGCAGCTTCTCGTCGACGGGTTGCGCGCGTCCGCCCCGCACGAATGAGGCGAACCCTCACCAGAGCCCCGAGCCAAGCGGACCGAGCAGATGCCCCGCAAGCACGCGTACAGGCAGTCGATGGTGTGGCCCGCGGGTTCGTTTCCTGGCGACCTACCCTGGAGAGCGTGTCGGCGAGCCAGTCGAGTGCCGCTGCGCACGCCTCGGTGGCGTACCCGTATCTCCACGCCTGAGGGAGGAACATGTAGCCGAGCTCGGCCTCGCCGCCTACCGGGCGGACGTGACCCGGACGGTCTGGGGCACGCCGGTCAAGCGTGACTATGCCGATCAGCGCTCCGTCGAGCTCGACCACAAAAAAGCCAGGGCGTTGCCCAGGCACCTCAGGCACCGCGCGCTCCAGCTCATCACGCGGTCGAGGGTCACCGATGTAGGTGCCCACCTCAGGCGAGGCGAACACCTCAATCAGCCCTGCGCGGTCGCGGGCCTCGGACTCGCGGAGCACGAGCCGCTCGGTCCTGACCGGGGCAGGTGGCCAGGCGACTGGTCCAAGTTCAATCATGGCGGGCAAACTAACGAACGCCCGCCGGGCATGGACCCTTCATCGATGCATGCTGGGTCCTGTCACCAGCGAGCAAAAGGCAGGCCCGACACGCACATTCACGTTCAGTAGCGCTCGGAGCGTGCCCCCGAGGCCGTTCCTATTTGAGAATTTCCAGCATCCGGCCGCCCAGCACTGCCGCCGAGTGGGGGTTCTGCCCAGTGACGAGGTTGCGGTCCTCGACCATGTACGGCTCCCACATCGGTCCGCGGCTGTAGTCGACGCCGATCTGCTCCTTCAGGTCCGTCTCCAGCAACCAGGTCGCCCGGGAAGCCAGTCCGACGCCTTCCTCTTCCTCGTTGGAGAAGCCGGTGACCCGGTAGCCCTTGAAGGGGGACACACCGTGAATCCGGGTTGCCAGGATCGCAGCAGGGGCATGGCAGACGATGAAGAGGGGGTTCCCCGAGGCGAGTTGCGCCGTCAGCAGGCGGCCCGCGTCGGCGTCGAAGGCCAGGTCCGCCATCGGGCCGTGGCCACCCGGTAGGTACACGGCGTCATAGTCCTCGAGCCGGACATCCGAGAGTTGCAAGGGGCGTCGCATCACTTCCGCGGACCGGATGATGGTCTCGAGTTCCAGGGCCCCCTCCTCGCCGCCGGCCATCGAGGGACGCAGGCTCATCATGTCGACGTTCGGAGTGACGCCGCCGGGAGTCGCCACGACCACTTCGTGTCCGGCTTCCGTCAGCATCTTGTACGGATTCGCAAACTCCTCGGCCCAGTAGCCCGTCGCCCACCTGGTGCCGTCTTTCAGTACCCAGTACGTCGCCCCACTCACGATGAAGAGCACTTTCGCCACGGCGAGTCGCCTCCTCGTCCTACCTTAAGTGCGGGAACTCGACCTTTTTAGGCTAATTGCCCACACGCGCCCTCGCACGCGGGTAACGTCCCGATGCTCGCCAGTAAGGCCGAACCGCAACACCACAAGGGCGTTCATGCTACCGACGGACATCCAAGTGACCGGCGGAAAGCCATTTCTTCCATCTGCGCCCGTCGCCGTGAGCACCCATTCGGCGCCACTCGGTAATCGCAGTCCGTGAGCCCGAGACAGGTTGCCGCGGGGCCATGCGCGAGGTCTCAACTGGGACCTGCAGTGCGTGATCATGCGCCGGCGCCGGACATCTGTCGACGCGGCACGCGTTAGGTCGGGCGACCTACTGGGTGGAAGCCCGCTCTGTCCTGCGGGTCAACCCAGTTGGCACAGCGGCACAGCGGCACGATCAAGACTCCCGCACAACAGGGCCCGGTTCTCACACGACACCGGGGACCCCAAGAGAAAGCAAGGATGCTCCGCTCGCGGTGACCTCACCGTGCGGACGGGCAGGGCCGCACCTTCAGGATGCGCCCTGCCCTGGGGCGGAGGCACCCTGATCGTATGGAGGGACACCAGGTGGTCGTGTATCCGCCGCCTTCCGAAGGTGGCGGCCGGCGGGTGCGCCTGGATTGCCAGGACCTCGGCATCGCGTACGACCTCCGGGACCTGATGGAGTTCCTGCGGCGGGCTGGGCTCGATCCCGACTCCGTCCATCTGGACAACGAGTTGTTCGACTGGCGGGATACAGGTCCGACAGTGTGGTGAATCCCCTGCCTGACCCGGTTGCTGGGATCTACCCCGCATGAGCGCCTACACCGCCGCGGGCCAAAGGGGAGTCCGCGCGGCCAGGTCGATGACCGAGACCCATTCGGCGGCGGGGATTGCCCTCTCCAGCACGAACCATTCAATCGGGCATTCGAGTGACGAGCCCCCTCCACGGGGCTGATGCACTGCGGACACCGGCTAGCGCTTGTTCGCCGCCCGGATACTCGCCTCAAGCGCCGCCATCAGATCCACGGCCGGCACTGGTTCCTCGGGCTGTTCCAGGCCTGCGCCGGTCAGCTTCGCGGCTACCAGCTGCTCCAGGGCGGCCGCATAGTCGTCGTGCAGTGCGGCGATGTCGACTCCGGCAAGCTGGTCCATCAGCAGCTCGGCAAGCTCCAGTTCCCGGTCCGTCACGGGCGCCGCCGACGACAGGTCGCCGGGTTCGCGGATCTCCTCCGGCCACAGCAGCGTGTGGAGGACGAGCATGCCGTGCCGTGGTCTCAGGACCGCCAGCCGTTCCCGGGTGCGCAAGGTGACCTTGGCGACGGCGACCGTCCCGTGCCGGGCCAGCGCTTCCACCAGGAGAGCATACGGGCGCTGGCCCTGTTCGCCGGCCGCGCCGACCCAGTAGGGCCGGGAGTAGAGCACCGGGTCGACGTCGCGCTCGTCGACGAAGCCGAGGACGTCGACCGTGCGCTTCGTCGGGAGGGGGAGCGCGGCCAGGTCCTCATCGAGGAGCACGACGGTGCGGCCGTCGGGGCGCTCCCAGCCGCGCGCGATCTCCGATTGCGGGACCTCTACGTCTTCACGCTCACAGACTCTCCGGTGCCGGATGCGGGCTCCGTCGCTCGCGTGGACCTGGTGGAATCCGGTGCCGTGCTCCTCGGTCGCCGAGTACAGGTGAATCGGGATGGTGACCAGGCCGAAGCTGACGTAGCCGGTCCAGATCGCGCGCATACCGACAGCGTGCAAGCCGGGGCAGTTCGCCGCACGGGCAGCTGCTCCGGGCCGGTGACAGCGATTTTGCATCGAATGTGGCTTACGGGAAGAGGTCGATCACCCTCCGGACTAAGCTGCCGCACAGCATCGTCCGCCATATCGACCAGCGAACGCAGGAGCGCTGACCATGCCCAAGACCCGCCTGAAGTGCCGCAACGCTTCTTCGGCCGCCGCCGTCGTGGCCGCCGGAACCGAGCCAGGCGACCGGCAGCACCCCGTGCGGCAGGACGGCCGCCACGTCGTCATCGCCTACGCCAATACGCGCTGGCCGTTCGACGTCGCCGAGTGGGCCGCAGTGGAAGGGCACGCTAGCGACAAATCATCGGCCCGGGTCATGGCCAGACTGTGAACCAGCGGGATTGACACCCTCGTGAGCGAGGTAGAAATGGGACGCGGCTTCGCCCTCCTCCACCTTGGGCGGAGCCGTACCACCTTCCGGGTGATCAGCGCACGACGCGGATCGCGTCCGGGTTCCACCAGTAGGTGCGCCAGTACACGACGGGGAAGCCGTCGCCTTCCAGGGAACGTCACCTTCAACTGGACCGCGTGCCGCCCATTCCGGTACCGGATCTTGTGCCAGACCACGCCGTCATGGCACCGGCCGCCCACCCGCACCTGCACACACGGCTGCCGCCCTGGCTCGAAACTCTCGTACCTCGGGATCTGGTCCGGCAGTGGCCTCGTCCCCTTGTTCGAGGAATTCGTGCACCGGCCCTGCGGAGACTGGGGGTCATCGCGTGGCCGGCTGTCGCTTCGGCTCAAGCACTGTCGGGGCTGTCAGGGCCGCCACGAAGGATCTTCGAGTAGGTGACCCTGAGGAGAACTTGTTGTAGGGCTAAGGCAGCCCCTGACATCTCTGGCGCACTCAATGGCCAAGATCGTGAGACGAAACCGGTGGCCGACCATAGATGAGACGCCAGAGGACTGCCAGGTCAGGCCATCGGCTGTGGTCATGAGAATCGAGAACCTACACGGGTGCGGCCCGGACGTCCGGGCCGCACCCGCGCGGCGGAGGCTCAGCAGTAGAGGTTGGCACCCTGGCTGACGCCCAGGATCGCCGTGAACTGCTGGTACTTGCTCACCCGGCTCTGCACCTGCGCCGGGTTGCGGCCGTCGCACTCCAGGGACCCGTTGATGGAGCGGATCGTCTGGCCGAAGCCTGCCTGGTTCACCATGGCGTTGTGCGGGGTCATGGTGCCGGGGCCGCTCTGGGTGTTCCAGTACCAAAGGCCCGTGCGCCAGGCCACGGCCGCGTCCTGCTCCACGCGCCAGGGGTTGCCCAGCAGGTCGATGCCGAGGGCGTCGCCGGCCGCCTTGTAGTTGAAGTTCCAGCTGAGCTGTATCGGACCGCGGCCGTAGTACGCGGCCTGGCCGGCCGGGCAGCCGTAGGGCTGGCCCCAGTCGCAGTAGTGCGGGTAGTTGGCCGTGTTCTGCTCGACCACGTACACCAGGCCGCCCGTCTCGTGGCTGACGTTGGCGAGGAAGGCGGCGGCCTCCTGCCTCTTCACGGTGTCGCTGCCGGAGTTGGCGAAGCCCGGGTAGGAGCTCAGGGCCGCGACCAGGCCGCTGTAGGTGTAGAAGCCGTTGCGGCCCGGGAACATCTGGTTGAACTGGGCCTCGCTGACGACGAATCCGGACGGGTTCGTGCCGCCACCGCCGCTCGCGGGGGCGTTCCACTTCTGGTTCGCCCCGCCGGTGCAGGTCCAGATCTGCAGCCGGGTGCCGTTGGCGGAGTTGTTCTCCCGGACGTCCAGGCACTTGTTGGCGGCGGGGTTGACGATGTCGCGCGCAGCGGTGACGACCCACTGCTGGTTGGCACTGCCCGCGCAGTCCCACAACTGGACCGCGGCCCCGTCGGCGGTGCCGCGGTCGACGACGTCGAGGCACTTGCCGAGCGCGCGCAGCGTGCCGTCGCCGGGGTTGGACCAGCGCTGGGCGTTGGTCCCGTTGCAGTCGTAGAGCTGTACGGCGGTGCCGTTGGCGCTGTTGGCCGCGGCGACGTCGACGCACTTGCCCGCCAGGCCGCTGATCTGGCCGTCCGCCGCGCGGGCGGTCGGCGTCGCGACGAACAAGGTGGCCAGGAGCGCCGCGAGGACGGCGAACACCGCGGACGGGCCCAGGACGGTACGTCCTGCGGGGAGCCGTCCGGTGAGGGACGTGGACATGGGGGAGTCGCTCCTTACCCGGCCGGAGGCCGCGGTCGTGGGGGAGGGAGCTTGGCGGGGGGTGCTCCGCACGGCGGGCACGGGTCTTTCCGAGGGGGTCACGCACGGGCGCGGCGCGGCGTGCGTCGTGTCCGGGGCGGCGTGAACTTCCCTGCTGTGCCGTCCCGTTGAGCCCAGCTAGGTCTAGACCATGCCAGGGTGACGGGGTCACGTCAAGACTTGAAGGAGCGGGCGGGCCCGGCCCCCGCGGCGCCACGACACACCCCTGTCCTGCGCCCCCGGCCCCAGCGGCGAGAATCATCCTGGAACGGCAGGCCCCGAACCACTGATCCGGCAGGCCGCGCGCCGCGCGGCCGCCGCCAGCCGGGCCGTACAGGAAGGAACGACCGCGATGCCCGCGGAGAGCAACTGGGGCGGCAACGTCGCCTTCACCGCACGAAGCCTCCACCACCCCGAGTCCGTCACCGAGCTGCAGGAGATCGTGGCCCGGTCCCCACGGGTGCGCGCCCTCGGGACCCGGCACTCCTTCAGCACCGTCGCCGATACCGACGGCGAGCACGTCTCGACCTCGCGGCTGCCCGCCGTGGTCGACGTCGACCGCACCGCCCGCACCGCCACGGTCGCCTCGGGGCTGCGCTTCGGCGAGATCGTCCGCGCGATCGACGAGGCGGGTCTGGCGCTGCACAACCTCGGCTCCCTGCCGCACATCTCCGTCGCCGGCGCGTGCGCCACCGGCACGCACGGTTCCGGCACCGGCCGGCGCAGCCTGGCCGGCGCGGTCAGCGCGCTGACCATGGTCACCGCCGACGGCGGGCTCGCCGAGATCCGTCGCGGCGATCCCGACTTCGACGGCTCCGTCGTCGCCCTGGGCGCCCTGGGCGTCGTGACCGGGCTGACCCTCGACCTCGTCCCGTCCTTCGCCGTGCGCCAGACCGTCTACGAGGACATGCCGAAGGAGGAGTTCCTCGGGAACTTCGACACGGTGATGTCGGCGGGGTACAGCGTGTCGGTCTTCACCCGCTGGCGGGACCGTGCCGTCGACCAGGTGTGGCTCAAGGAGCGGGTCGACGCCGACGGGGCGGAGCCCGTACCGCAGACGTGGTTCGGGGCCACCGCGGCCGACGGGCCACGGCACCCGATCCCGGGGATGCCCGGCACGCACTGCACCCCGCAGCAGGGCCTGGCAGGCCCCTGGTACGAGCGGTTGCCCCACTTCCGCCTGGAGTTCACCCCGAGCAGCGGCGAGGAGATCCAGTCGGAGTTCTTCGTCGACCGGCGCGACGCGGTGGCGGCGTTCGAGGCCCTGTGGCGGGTGCGGGAGCGGTTCTCGTCCGAAGTGTTGATCGGCGAGATCCGCACCGTGGCGGCCGACTCCCTCTGGCTCAGCCCCGCCCACGGACGCGACAGCGTCGCCTTCCACTTCACCTGGACCCCGGACGTCGCGGCGGTGACGCGGGCGGTCCAGGTCGTCGAGGAAGCCCTGCGCCCCTTCTCCGCCCGCCCGCACTGGGGCAAGCTCTTCACCCCGTCGCCCGCCGCCCTGCGCGAGCTCTACCCGCGCTACGACGACTTCCGGCAGCTCGCCGCCCGGTTCGACCCCTCAGGGGTCTTCCGCAACGCCTTCATGCGCGCGCACTTCCCGGACTGACCAGGCGTTCGCGCGCGGAGCGTCGCTGACGTGCCGCACGCCGGGGGCGGTCATAGACTGACCGCGGTCGAAATGTCCTGTACGAGAGGGTTGGGCATCATGTCCAAGCGAGGCAACAAGCGGCGCGCCCGGAAGAAGAAGGGCGCCAACCACGGCAAGCGTCCCAACGCGTGACGTCCGCCGGACAGCAGTGACTCCTCCACCCCCGAAGGGACACCCATGGCCCGCAAGCCCGGACCCATCGCCCAC
>NZ_JBEXSX010000129.1:0-7649 GCF_040613835.1 Streptomyces sp. NPDC006207
GCGATAGTAGGGATACATGGTGTCGAGTTCCTCGGCGGCGTCGCCGGTCAGGAGCAGCGCTCTGGGCACCTGCTTCTCCTCGCATCTGAGGCGGGTGAGGCGGATCCAATCCGATCTGATTGGGTTAGCATTCCTCGGCCCGTCCCGCCCGTCAAGCCTTTACACCGTTCCGTCCGAGCCTTTGATTTCGCCGAACAATCGCCGGAACGGCTCGCCGGACAGCAGGATGTGCCGACGCATGGCGTAGGCGGCGGCGTCGGGGTCACGCGCGGCGATCGCGGCCACAACTTCTTCGTGCTCGGCCATCGCCAAGTGAGTGACCTGGGTGTCGGAAGCCGAACAGGTGCACGTGCGCGTGCAGGCGAGCGAGCGCTTCGCGGATGAGCTGGTTCTCCGCGCTCAAGGCGATGAGATCGTGAAAAGAGGCGTCGCGGAGCCCGAAGGCGCCATAGGCGTGAGGTCACTTCTAGCGTCTTCGGGAACCTGTTGACATCGGTCGTATGCTGCGGGATGTTGATGCCCCGCTTGGATCGTATAGGAAAGGTGATGGACGCCAGCCATCTTTCACCCACCGCGGAACCGCCCGCCAGCGCCCTACTTCGACCACCTAAAGCTCCCCTGAGCATGCTCGACGTCCTGCTCGGTTCGCCACCGGGCCACACATGGGCCGAAGGACTTCTCGACTGACTGAAGACCCAGTACGGCGCGGCGTACTCGTGGAGCCGGTCTGCGGGGCGGCGCCCGCGACAGCCCGGCAATTCGTCCAAGGGTCACCGTCATCTTCCTCCCCTCCGATCGCGATAGTGTTGCGCGCTCCAGCGTCAGCGCGGCGGGGCGGCGATTCGCCGCCCCGCCGCGTGAACGGGTCAGCGGTTGAGGTTCTGCATCCACTCCCGCAGCTCGCGCGCCTGCCGCGCGAGCTCGGAACGGGCCGCAGCCTCGCCGGAGGCCTTGTCGTTCGCCAGGTCGACGATCGAGTTCAGCGCCGGGATGGCGGTGGTGTACTTGGTCGCCAGGTAGCTGTCCCGCGCGATGTCCAGGGCGGCACCGGCGGCGTCCGCGGCGTCCGCGGTCAGCAGCCCGTTGGCTCGGTCAGCCTTGATCAGCAGGCTGGTCTCGCGGTAGGAGGAGCAGTTGGCGTCCGTGCGGTCGGCGGTCGTCTCGATCCCGCCGAGGATGATCTGCATGAACGCGTCGTCGTAGTACTGCGTCCGGAAGTGGCCGAGGATGTTCGAGAACGCCTTGCCACCGTCCCAGTTCTGGCACCACGCGATCGGGTGGTCGCCGTTCATCAGCTGCAGCGGGTTGGTGGCCGCGTTGCCGCTGTTGAGGCTGCGCTGGTAGCTGTCCTCGTTGAGGCTCAGCAGCGTGTGTACGTCGGCCCGCATGTTGCGGTCGAAGTTGTAGAGTTCGTCGACCGTCATCCACCGGGCAGGGAGATGCGCGGTCGCCGGGTGCGTCTTGTCCTCGGTCACCACCTCGGCGTGGATGCAGCTGCCGCACTGGCCGAACCCGTTCTGGCCGTTCGGATGGCTGGTGAAGAACCCACCAGCGAGGTTGCCGTACCACGGCCAGGTGCCGACCTCGAACGAGTCGGCGGCGCCGTGGATGCCGACATAGCCGCCGCCCTGCTTCATGTAGGCCTCGAAGTTCGGCTGCTCGGTGGTCGCATTGAGCGGGCCCGGGTGCCCGACGTTGGACTCGAAGACGATCGTGTCGTACTGCTTGAGCGTGTCGAGGCTCAGGAACGGGCTCGTGGGCAGCGTGACCGTCGGGAGTTGCGGGTCGTAGACGTCGACGTTGAAGTTGTTCGCGATGCCGAGCTTTTGGATCGCGGCCACGGTGTGCGGGATGTGGTCGTGCCGGAAGCCCGTCGTCTTGGAAAAGATGAGGACGTTGTAGTCGGCGTCCGGCTTGTGCGGGAGCGGGGCGAGCACCGGGTCCGGGATGAACTTCGGGCCCTGCGCGGGCTCGGACGTGAGGCCCGTCGCGGGCTCCGGCGCGAGCCGGTCGTTGAGCTGGTCGATCAGGTAACGAGCATCGCCCACGAGTGTGCTGCGGGCCGAGCCGGGCGCGATCCGGCCGGCGATCGTGACGAACCCGTTCAGGACCTGGCTCGCGCGCATGGCCGAACCGGCGTCGGCGAGCGCCTTCGCCTGGTCGACCTTGGCTTGGAGCGCCTCGCCGACCTCCGCCGAGACGCTGCCGGCGGTCACGAACCGGGTGATCAGCGTGCCGACGTCCGCGAACGAGGTCGTCACGATGAACGTCTGCGTGTACTTCGCGCTGCTGGAAGCAGCGTCGGAGAGATGCACCGCGAGCGTGTGCACGCCGAGCGACAGGTCGGAGGTCTGCACCGGCAACGGCGGGACCAGCTTGCCGTCGAGGTACATGTTCAGCACAGCCACTCCGCCCGAGCCGGGGGCGGGGTCCGTGCGTGTCGGGATAAGCGTGGCGACGTGACCGACGTGACCGTCGGTGATCGCCGGGTACGATGCAGCCGGCGCGCGCGTGTCGATCCGGACCGAGATCGAGCGGAACGCCGCGACGTTTCCGGACGTGTCGACCACGCGGTACCGAACGCTGGTGTTGCCCTCCTGCGTGATCACCGCCGACGCCGTGGCCGACGTCGGCGCCCCCTCGACGGGCACGTCGATGTAGGCGGCGCCGCCGTTGAGCGAGTACTGGAACTTGGCGATGCCGACGTCGTCGGTCCCCGACACGTTCAGCGTCACCGGGCCGGTGTACCAGTTGTTCTGGCCGGTCGGCGCAGAGGGCGACAGCGTCGCCACGTTGATCGTCGGCGGTGTCGTTTCCTGTGCCCACGACGGTGTCGCGGGGATGAGTGTTGCGGCCGCCGTCAGGAAGGCGGCCACTGCCGATGTGCGAAATCTTCTCCGCATGAGTGTCTTCTCTCTTGCCGCTGTACCGGCGGGTTCGCTGGGTGCGGATGCCCGTGCCGACGAACTCGGGTTCGTCGGCACGGGCGGGTTCGCTAGGTGCCGATGCCCGCGCCGACGAACTCGGCCCAGTTGAGGTTGAACAGGTTGCCGCCCGTGGCGCCACCCGTGACCGAGCGGAACACCAGGAACAGCTCATGCGTCCCGGACATCGAGACCGGGAACGTCTGGCTCGTCCAGGTTCCCGTCCCGCCGGTGGACACGAGGTTGGCCGTGGTCAGGATCGGCCCGGTGACCGAGTCCTGACGGACCTCGATTGCCGCCAGCGGCGACCCGGGCGTGCGGCCGTTCGTCGCGTCCGCCGCGCGGAACGTGATCGAATCGATGTCGGTCAGGTTGAATGGGCCGTTGAGCTGGAGCCAGTCGCCCGAGCCCAGGCTGCCGCGGTGCACGCCGGCGCCGCCGTCGGTGTTGGTCGCCGTGTTGGTGCCGGACTGGTTGACGACGAACTCCACCTCCTGGTGCTTCTGGCGGATCTGGTGCTGGCCGGTCGTGGTCAGCTGTGGGACGCCGCCCGGACCGCCGTGGTCGGTGTAGCGTGCCTGGACCACGCCGGAGACGTTGCCGCCGTGTGAGACGTCGTCGGCGTCCGTGTGGAGCACGCCCGAGCAGCCGTTGACGGACTCCTCGGCGTGGCCGTGCGCGTCGTGGCCGAGCACGAACGTCACCTGCACCTCGGAGCAATTCACCGTCCCGTCCTCGGGGTCGGTGACCGTGACCGAGAACGGGATGTCCTCGCCGAACGCGAACGTCCCGCCCTCCACCGGCGTATTGACGACCACCGTCGGGCTCGTGTTGCCCACGGTGATCACGGTGCTGGTCGAGGTTTGCTTGCCGGACGAGTCGAGCACGGTCAGCACGGCCGTGTAGCGGCCGGACTGCGTGTAGGTGTGTGCCGGGTTCGGGTCGGTCTCGATCGCCGAGCCGTCGCCGAAGTTCCACTCGTAGCGGATCGAGTCGCCGGGATCCTCATCCAGCGAGCCGGCGCTGGAGAAGTTCACGGTCAGCGGTGTTGAGCCGTCGGTGCGGTCCGTGGTGAGCACGGCCTTCGGCGCGCGCTTGCCCTTGACGTACTCCCACTTGTACATGCCCGCGTCGGGGCTGATGACGTTGAACCCGTTGCCGTAGGTCAGCAGGTAGAACGCGCCGTCAGAACCGAACTGCAAGTCCATCGGGTTGTCGCACTCGAACCGGAACGTGCCTGCCCCGGCGTTCGCACGGCTGCCGCAATCCAGGAAGTTGTTGATCTTCTGGACGTGGTTGGTGCGCTTGTCGAGCTTGACCTCGCGCAGCGTGTCCTGCGTCCACTCGCTGATGATCACCGAGTCGTCGTAGTACGGCGGGAACTTGTGAGGGTTCGGGTTCTTCGGGTCGTAGTGGTACTTCGTGACCCCGTGCGGACCGACGCCGCCGGTGTAGAGCTCGGGGAACAGCCGCGGGCATTCGCTCGTCGAGCCGGGAGCGATCGGGCCCGGGGTCGGCGCGTAGTAGGCCTCGCACGGGGTGCCGAGCGGCGCGCTCGTGTTGTTGTCGCGGTAGGAGTACCAGATGTCCGGGTCGGTGACCGGCGGGACGTCCCTCAGGCCCGGCTCGACCGTCGGACCGCCCTCGATGTTCCACAGCGAGTCGTTGCGCTGTGTCGGCCCGTTGCAGTCGAACTTCTGAGGCGGGTCGTTCAGCGGCGTGCCCGGTGTGGTGGTGCCGGGCGCGAACTCGTGGAAGTTCCACTGGTAGTGCGCGAGGTCGCGCTTGTAGCACGTCGGCCAGCCGTAGTTGGACGGCTTGCGCACGATCTCGTAGCGGCCGGTGCCCGCCGGGCCGTGCGAGCGCTGCGGTGTCTGGGCGTCGGGCGAGTAGTCGCCGATGTAGGCCACGTCGTTCTCGTCGACCTGGATCCTGAACGGGTTGCGGAAACCCATCGCGTAGACCTCCGGCCGCGTCTTGTCCTGCGGCGCGCCCGCGACCAGCGGGAACAGGTTGCCCGACGGGATCGAGTAGGCGCCCGTGCCGGGGCCGAAGGCGACCTTGTTGGCGTCGGCGGCGGAGATGTTGCCGTCCTTGACCTTGATCCGCAGCACCTTGCCGCGCAGGTCGTTGGTGTTCAGCGCGGTGCGGCGCGAGTCACCGGTGAGCCGCTGATACCAGCCGCCCTCCTGCGCCGTGTTGGTGGCGATCGCCGGCGTGGCGGTGCCGCTCAGGCCGGCGCCGTCGGCGGTGATCTGCGGCTGAGCGGACTGCTGCTTGCCGCGGCGGAAGAACACGTTGACGTTCGACGTGTTGACCGGGCCGCCGCTGGTCTGGATCTCGTCCGCCTCGATGTTCGAGAGCGCCTCGAGCGCCGCGTCGATCGCATTGCGATCCGCGTTCCACGCGATCGGCTCCGTCGTCTGGCCCTCGAAGGTCAGCGTGAACGTGCCGCCCGTCGCGTTGGTGACGCGAACGGTCTGCTGCTCGTCGGTCTTCTGCGAGTTGTACGGCCCGTAGCCGCCGGCGTTGATGCCGCCCGCGGGCGTGTCATCGCCGGTGACCATCCAGAGGTTGCCGTGCTTGTCGAAGTCGATGTCGCCCCCGACGTGGCAGCATTCCTGGCGGTTGACCGGCACGCGCATGATCTGCTGCTCGGAGCCCATGTCGAGGTGCGCCGGCGTGCTGTCGGTGGCGTCGACGAACTTGAAGCGGCTGAGCTGGAAATAGCCCACGTACGGATCCCACGCGGTCTTGGACGCTGCCACGTTCGGCGGGGTGGTGTTCGGCGTGATCTGGGTGACGACCGATCCGTCGCTCAGCTTGACGTCGGTGACCTCCTTCGCCGAGTAGTAGAGGTAGACCCACTTGTTGGTCGCGAAGTTGGCGTCGACCGCCGGGCCATAGAGCCCGTCCTCGCCCGCGGAGTAGATCTGCTGCGTCATCGGCAGGCTCGGATCGGCGAAGTTGGCGACGACCGTGGTGACGCCCGTGGTCGAGTCGTGCATGCGCAGCGAGCCGAGGCGGTCCGTCTGCAGAACGCGGCCGTCCGGCAGCTGGTCGAAGCCGATCGGCTCCTGCAGGTTCGGCGGCGAGCCGATCTTCGTCTGCTGGTAGTTGGCCAGCACGGTCGCGCCGCAATCGCTGTAGGCCGGGTCGGCCTGGCCCGCGGCCCAGCCGATCGCGCCCTTGAGGTGCTTGGTGAGGCCGGCGTCGAAGCTCGCGGCCGTGTTGCCCAGGCCGGTGTAGAACGAGCGGCCGCCCTGGAAGTCCTTGCACCATGAGACCGGGTGATCGGCGCCCATCGTGCCCCCGGCGATCCCGTCGAGGTCGGCGCCCTGTGGCTGCGGCCCGAACGGGTCTTCGACGACGGTGTCGAGGACGTGTGACACACCGCGGACGTTCTTCTTGAAGTTGTACCAATTGTCGGTCCGCGACCAGATCTGCGGCAGATCCTTGCTCGCGTCGTGCACGCGGTCGGCGACCTTCACGTCACCCGATTGCACGTCGGTCCTGCCGGACGCACGCGTCCCCAGGATGTCGGTCAGGAACGACCAGGACTCGTCGGTCTCGACCGCCGAGCCGACGCCGACGAAGCCGCCGCCGTCGCGGAAGTAGTCCTCGAAGTTCGCGCGTTGCGCGTCCGTGAGCGGGCTCGCGAGACCCGTGTCCAAGAACACCACCGCGCGGTACTGCTTCAGCTTCTTCTCCGTGAAATGGTCGCCCACGTCAGCGGGCCCGGGCGCCACGACCGTGAAATGACCGGGTCTGGCCGCATCCCGGATCGCGGCCAGGCCGGCCGACGACACCGCGTCCTGGGTGCTGCGCACCACGAGCACCTTGAAGCGGGCGTCTGGTGGTGCGGCCTCGGCGGCAGGCGCGGACGGCTGCAGCAGCTCCGGTGCAGCGACGGGAGCGGGCTCAGCCGCCGTGGGGGCCGCAGCGCTCACCGGCGTCGCGAGGAGCGTGAGGAAAGGGGCGATGAGGGCTAAGGCCATCGTGGTCGCGGTGCGACGTCTCGGGCGTCGTCCTTTTGCTGGCAGGGCTGCGTCGAGCAGCCTGGGCCACGTTCGATGACGTGGTGACATGAAAAAACCTTCCTGCCTGGGGGATGTCAGGCACGGCGCGAACCGCCGCGCCTATTGCCACTTGGTGGTAGCGGATAGTGCGGTTGCTGGAGGGTGCCGTCTCCAGGTCTGTGGGGCCGTCAGCAAGGTGCCGACCTGGGTGAGTCCGTGATCGCGGTCGGGTCGTCGACGATGTGGTTGATCACCGTGCTCGCCGCGCCACGGGAGGCGGCGCCGAAGCCGAGCGTGCAGGCGACGAATCGGCACTGGGCGGCTGGAGCTGCCACCACGAGCCGTTGCAGCTGATCTTGTGCGTTGGGCAGCAGCCACTGGGCCGGCGAGGCGAAATGGCCTCAGATGACGATCACTCGCGGGTTGAAGAGGTTGGCCAGGATCGAGCCACCGGGTGGCCGACATCGCCAGAGGCCTGGCCTCTGGCGACCGGCGCATGACGATGGCGGTGGCACAGGTCGGCGAGTGGCTCGGGCTTCACCGGGGCAGGTCAGGTGTGGTCATGCCGATGCGGAGTTGATGGACTTCGAGAAGAGCTCCATCATCGCCCTGCCGAATTGCGGCATGTCGGGCCATCCGCGGCAGGAGACGAGGTTGCCGTCCACGACGTCGGGAGCGTCGATGACCGTCGCGCCCGCGTTCTCCA
>NZ_JBEXSX010000130.1:0-6831 GCF_040613835.1 Streptomyces sp. NPDC006207
CCACACACCACGTCTCGCTGGAGGAGGCCCCGCAGGCCTACGACATGTTCCAGAAGAAGGCCGACGGTGCCATCAAGGTCCTCATGCACCCGTGAGGGACGATCCCGCCGGGGAACCCACCGGGCATTCCGCAAGCCTCCCCACGTCGGGAGGGGTCCGTGTGCCATGCCGCGGGGGCCCTGGCGGGCGGCTGAGTTCACCCGGTTGTCCCATCAAGGCGGATGCCGCGGTGCCGATACCGCGGTAGTGCGCTGAGGAATCCGGTCGACAGGCTCCCTGCGTCCCGCGGCCCCGGGACGTACCCTCCGTTGAAGCTCTGCCCGCCCCGGGAGCGGGCTGGGCACGTGGCTTGGACCAGAGCGACGTGCTGCTGCAAGTCGTGCGGGAGCTGTGCGCCCGCGGGCTGCTCACCGTGCGTCCCCCGAGCACCGATTCCGAGGCGCGGACCGTGGCCGACCATTGCCGCTGAGGTCCGGCTTCCGACGCTGGAGGACGCTACAAAAGGCCCGCATGCCGTCCTCTCCGCCGCGAGCCGGGCAACCGCCGTTCCGGCCACCTAATCCGCGGGAGCCGGGGCAGGCCGGGCGCGCCGGCGATGGCTGGTGTCGCACCACGGGTAGGTGCGGCTGCGGCGGCAGGCGCAGACAGCCACGACGAAGCGGTCGGAACGCACGACACGGCCGTCGTCCAGGACCACCTCGACGGGGCCCTCGATCAGGATCGGGCCGTCCCTGGTGATCGTCACGCGCGTCGGCGCCGGTTCACCGTTCACGTTCGGCACGGATCACCACCAGCTCTTCCTTGTCTTCCCCCGCGGCTATCAGCCCTTGGGCCTGCAGCCACGCCGACCGGTCGCGCAGCACGGGACCGAAGGGGATGTACCGGCGCTCGGTGACCGCGGCCCGCAGTCCGGCGTGACGTAGCCGGCCCAGGGTGCGCTCGACACAGCAGAGAGCCGAGTGGACCAGGAGCAGGACGCCTCCCGGGGCGAGCAGCGGCGGCACGTCGGAGCAGATGCGGTCCAGCAGCGCCCGGCCGTCGGACCCGGCATCCCACGCCAGGGCGCGACCGCGGGTCGGTAGGTCCGCCTGCGGCGACGGAACGTACGGCGGATTGGCCGTGATGAGGTCGAAGCGGTGGCCCGTCACGGGTGCGGTGAGGTCGCCGCGCAGGACTTTGACGCGCAGGCCGTTGAGGCGGGCGTTGAGCCAGGTGGTGCACACCGCGCCCAGGGATGCGTCCACGGCGGTCACCTGCGCGGCGCCGCGCTCGGCGGCGGTCAGGGCCAGCGCGCCGCTGCCCGTCCCCAGATCGAGGACTTCGGTGCCGTCGGCGAGAGGCTCCCGCTTCAGCGCCTCTTCGAGGAGGAGCGTGTCGTCCTGGGGGCGGTACACCCCTGGCGGGGACAAAAGCCACATAGGGCACGACTACCCCGCGGCACCGGAACTATCATGAACTTGAGGGCAAGGTACGGGACCGGTCGCTCCGTGTGGGCGGCCTCCTCCAGGTTCTGCGCCCCCGTGCCGGGCGCTGTCGTCGCGCCCCTTCGTCGGCGAGAGCGTGAGCCGACCGCATGGGATCCTGGTGCGCGGGTAAGCCGGGAAAGCTGGGTTGCACCGGAGGACAGGGGAACATGGACGCCGTCGTACCGGACACCGGACCGCCCTTCCTGGAGGGATCGCGGGCCCTGCGTGTGGGCATGCCCGACAGCCTGCTGGACGGCGTCATGGCGCCCGCCTACGTGGTGGACGGCGAGGGGTCGATCATCGCGGCCAACGAGGCGGCAGGGACCCTCCTGCAGAGGTCCACCGCGGATCTCCTCGGTCAGGATGCACATGACCTGCTCCACCGTGACAGCCACGGTCACACCCTGCCGCGCTCCCGTTGCGAGATGCGTGACGCCCTGCTCACGGAACGCACCCGGCACGGCGACGTCGGGTGGTTCGCCCGGGGGGACGGCAGCCTGCTCGGGCTGTCCTGGTTCCTGACGCCGTACGGCCTGGGGCCCGGAAGGCCGGGGGCCCTGGTCATGCTCTACCAGCGGCAGGAGGCGGCAACGACCGACCAGGAGCCGGCAGCGGGGCTCTCGACGCCGCTGACGGAGCTCGACCGTCTCGCCCTCCTCGCGGAGACCACCACCCAGCTCACCTCGACACTCGACGTGAACGAGGCGCTGCACCGCCTGGCCGCCCTGACCGTGCCGCTGCTGGCGGACTGGGCGGTCGTCGACCTCCTCACCGAGAACGAGGAGGTGCGGCGCGCCCTGGTGGTCCAGAACAAGGATGGTCTCCTGATCGAGCGCGCGGACCTGCAAGGGCCCATGCCGCCGGTGCCGCAGGAATCCCCGATGCCGCTGTCCCGCGCCTTGCGCGGCGCCGCGTCGACCATCGCCACCGCCTCGACGTACCACGGCCCTCCGGACTCCGGGATCGCGGTCGAGCAGCACCGGCTCTTCGAGAGGACGGGCATGCACTCCGCGGCCATGGCCCCGATCCGTGGGCTGCGGGACGTGCTCGGGGCGCTCACCCTGGGCCGCTCGGAACGCCCGGACGGCTTCACCGCCGGTGACCTGCCGCTGCTGGAGGACGTGACCCGCCGCGCGGGACTGGCGCTGGACAACGCCCGCCTCTACCAGAGGCAGCGCAAGGTCTCCGAGACGATGCAGCGTCACCTGCTGCCCCAGATGCCCACGATCCCCGGCCTGCAGATGACCGCCAGGTACGTCCCGGCCCCGCAGGCCTCGCAGGTCGGCGGTGACTGGTACGACGCGTTCCCTCTCGTCGACGGCGCCACCGCACTGGCCATAGGCGACGTCGTCGGACACGACCTGGACGCCGCCGGCGGCATGGCACAGGTCCGGAACATGCTGCGCGCCTTCGCCTGGTCGGATCCCGAGTCGCCCAGCGCCGTCGTCACGCGCCTCGACCAGGCCGTCATGCACACCGCCGAAGTGCCCATGGCGACCATGATCTTCGCGCGGCTCACCAGCGCCGATGACAGGCTGTGGCGACTGGAGTGGACCAACGCCGGCCATCCGCCGCCGCTCCTGGTGACCCACGACGGGCAGACCAGCTTCCTCACCGAGGGCCACGGCATCCTGCTCGGCACGGGCACCGACAAGCCGCGCCAGGACGCCGTCGTCACCCTGCCCCCGCAGGCCACCCTCGTGCTGTACACCGACGGGTTGGTCGAGTCGACCAGGCACTCCATCGACGTCGGCCTCGACCGGCTCCGCCAGCACGCCGCTTCCCTGGCCCGGCGCCCCCTGGACTCGTTCAGCGACTCGCTGCTGAGCCAGGTCCGCCCCCAGGACAACGACGACGACGTCGCCTTCCTCGCTCTGCGCACACCCGCCGCCCCGTAGGACCGGGCCGGCCGCCCTCGGATGCGGTCCTGTGAGTGAAGCGGCCAAGGTGGGAAGAAGTGCAGGGAGCAAGGGAGGTCGCCGTGTCGCATGACCAGCTCGGGCTCGACGACGTACTCACGGCAGCGGAGGCAGCCTCGCCGGTGAACTCGCTGGACGTGGTGGCGCGCAACCTGAGGGAGCGGTTCGGGGCCCGCTCGGTGTCGTTGCTGCTCCCCGACGTCATCGGCCAGAAGATGGTGCGGGTCAGCGAGGACGCGGACTCGCAGCAGGTCAGGAGCGCCGATCAGGTTCCGCTGCACGGCAGCGTCTACCACGACGTGCTGCGCAGCCAGCAGGTGACGCGGGTACCCGGCGACGGGACGGGTGAGCGGGTGATCGCGCCCGTCACCAACCGGGGCGACACGATCGGGGTGCTGGAGCTGACCCTGCCCGACGCCACCGACGACGTGCTGGGACAGGTTGCCGAGGCGGCGCTCGCGCTGGCGTACATCGTCGTGACCGATCGCCGCTTCACCGACGTCTACCAGTGGGGCAAGCGCACGACGCCGATGACCTTGGCGGCCGAGATCCAGCGGCAGCTGCTGCCCACGGCCTCCTGCTGCACGGTGAACGGGTTCACCGTCGCCGGGGCGCTGGTGCCCGCGGATTCCATCGGCGGTGACACCTACGACTTCACCCTGGACTACGACACGCTGCACCTGTCGATCACCGACGCGATGGGCCACGACATCAGGTCGGCGATGCTGGCCACCGTCCTGGTGAACGCCTCCCGCCGCGCCCGCCGTGCCGGGTGCGACCTGGCGGAGCAGGCCCGCCAGATGCACGAGGCGATCCAGCAGCACGGCAGTCACGGGCTGGCCACCGGGCAGCTGGTCCGTGTCGCCCTGGACGGAACCGGCTTTCAATTGGTCAACGCGGGGCACCCATGGCCCCTGCGCCTGCGCGACGGAACGGTCGAGGAACTGCGCCTCGCCGTCGACCTTCCCTTCGGAGTCCCTTCCCCGGCTCCCCACCGGGTTCAAGACCTCGACGTGCGCGCCGGGGACCGGCTCGTGCTCTACACAGACGGCATGCAGGAGCGCCGGGCCCGCGGCGTGGACCTGGCCGTCATGCTCCGCGACTCCGCCGCCGAGCACCCCCGCGAAGTGGTCGAGATGATGACGTCCGCCGTGTCCGTCGCCTGCCACGGCCACCTGGAGGACGACGCCTCGATCGTGTGCCTGGACTGGCGTGCGTAGAAGGCCACGGTTGCCGCACGGCCGGATGCCGGGTTTGTCGTGGAGTGAGGAGGAAAGCCGCTCCACATGAGGCTTATGAGGCTTACGAGCGAAAAGCAAGGGTCCCCGAACGCCGCCCTTCCTGCGGCGATGGACACCCTCGAAGGGCAGGAGTGGCTCGACGGGCTTGCCGCCGTCGTCCGCAAGGCCGTGCGCGCCCTGCCCCTGGGCCGAGGGCGCGACGCGCTGCGCGGGCTGTGGCTCGGCCACCCCGTGCACCCGGTACTCGTCCAGGTGCCGATCGGTGCCTGGACCTCCGCCGGGGTGCTCGACCTGCTCCCCGGCGAGAGCCGTGCCGCCCGCCGTCTGGTGGCGCTGGGCCTGGTCTCCGCGGTGCCCGCGGCCCTCGCCGGATGGGTGGACTGGGCGGAGCAGCGTCCCCGGCAGGCCCGCGTGGGCCTGGTCCACGCGACCGCCAACGCCGTCGCCGTCACCGCGTACGCCTGCTCACTGGCGGCCCGGATCAAGGGCCGCCCGGTCCTCGGCCGGGCCCTCGGCTTCGGCGGCATGACCGTGGCCACGGTGGGCGGGGTGCTCGGCGGCCACCTCGCCTACCGGCAGGGCGCCGGCGTGAACCACGCCGAGGCGGTGCCGGTGCTGGTGGAGCCGGGCTGGCATCGCGTCGGCGTGCCGCAGGACTTCCCGTTCGGCGAGCCGGTGCGGCGGATGGCCGACGAGGCGGCCGTGGTCGTGGTGCGCGCGGACGACGGGCGATTCCACGCCCTGGCCGACCGCTGCAATCACATGGACGGCCCCCTGCACGAGGGCAAGGTCATCGAGGGCTGCCTCGAATGTCCCTGGCACGGCAGCCAGTTCCGCCTGTCGGACGGTGCGAACGTCCAGGGGCCGGCGACCGCGCCGCAGCCCCGCTTCGAGTGCCGGATAGCCGCCGACGGGCAGGTCGAGGTCCGGCTCGCGCGGTCCTGAGCCACCCTGGGCCACCCTGAGCCACGAGGAGGAACTGCCATGAGTCAGCAGGCTCTCGAGATCTACATGAACGACCACCTGGCGGGCTCCACCACCGGGCAGTTGATCTCACGTCACCTCGCCGACCACCACCGCTCCACGCCGCACGGCGACGAACTGCGGCGTGTGGCCGACGAGATCGCCGAGGACCGGCAGAGCCTCCTCGACCTGATGGCCGCGCTCGACGTCCCGGCGCGACGTCACAAGGTCTACGCGGGATGGCTCGCCGAGAAGGCGCGCCTGCTCAAGCTCAACGGCCGTGTCGTCCGCCGTTCCGGCCTGAGCACGGTCATCGAACTGGAGGCGCTGCGCCTGGGCATCGAGGGGAAGAGCCTGCTGTGGCAGTCGCTCCTGTCGCTCACACCGAAGAAGGATCTGGACGAGGACCGGCTGCGCACCCTCCTGGACCGCGCGCAGGAGCAGATCGACACGGTGGAGACCGTACGCCGCGAAGCCGTCGGCGCCGGCCTCGGGTGATCCCGGCCGCCGCTACGGCCCGCAACGGCGTGCCGTCGCGCGCTCCGTGGCAACGCCTGTGGCGTCTTCCGCCGTCAGGCCGTTCGAGTGAAAAGTGTGATGATCCTCCGTTTCGGGGTAGCCGTGACTCAAGACCAAGATGAGCAAATGGGGTGAATCACATGCCCGCAGGGTCGAGTCGCAAGCGGGAGCGGCAGTACGAGCACATCAAGGAGAGCGCCGAGAACCGGGGCGAGAGCGAGAAGCGGGCCAAGGAGATCGCCGCCCGTACGGTCAACAAGGAACGCGCCCGGGCGGGTGAGTCCAAGACCGCCAGCCGCTCCTCCATCGAGGACATGTCCTCGGGCAAACGCGGCGGACAGCGCTCCGGCAAGGGTTCCCAGGGACCCACTCGCGACCAGCTCTACGCGGAGGCCAAGCGCCGCAACGTCGACGGTCGCTCCCACATGAACAAGGCCGAACTCCAACGCGCCCTCGGCGACAGCTGAGCGCACGCGGGTCAACCAGCGGAGGACATCATGCTCATCCTCGGCATCATCCTGCTGATCATCGGCTTCCTCACCGGGATCTCGATCCTGTGGACCATCGGGATCATCCTCGTGGTCATCGGCCTCGTGCTCTGGGTGCTGGGCGCCGTGGGGCACAGCGTCGGCGGGCGCAAGCACTACTGGTAGGCGGCGCGGGTCCGGTCGTCAGCCAGTCCGGAGGCCGCGCGCGACCGCCATGGCGGCCGGATCGGAAGAG
>NZ_JBEXSX010000131.1:0-6432 GCF_040613835.1 Streptomyces sp. NPDC006207
GCGGCTTCTTCTTCCCCATGCTCTCCATGACAGACATCTTCCTTCCGGGGCGCAAACCCCTGATCTCAGGTGTCCGTCAAAGAGGATCAAGCCCAAATATAGGCGCGCTTGTCATAGCCGGTTGCCACGCCACTGGAGTGCTTGAGCTACTTGATTGTGCGCTCAACCTCGTTACGACGCTTGTGCAACTCCGTGTCGAACCTGGCTGGCCGTCCGCCCTTGCTGCCCCGACGCCGACGGTTCACGCATTGGTCCCTCGGTTCGGGGATCCCTTGATCTGGCGTCGACGCAGGTAACGGGGGTTGCGCCGGGAGCTGTAGGCCTTGTCGCCACCCAGGTGGTCGGGTCACATGCGTGAGTGGCCGCCAGCGGGTCGTTTCACCCGGATCCGTTCGAGCACGGGAATCATTTGCGGGCTGTCGCCCCACTGGCCAGCGTGATCAGCAGCACCAGCGGGCGGTGTCCGCCCTCGCCCCCGAGGTAGATCATGCATGTCAGGCCGCCCCGGGAGCGTCCAAGTCCTTCGCCGGCGGCGCTGTCGAGGCGTCGATCAGCCTTCGAGACCCACGGTGCTCTTCGCGGTGCCCCGGCCGCATGCTGGTGGGTCCGGCACAAGGTTGAGTCGACGCTGACCATGCTCCAGTCCACTCGATCCTGTGTGTCGGCGTCCGCCATGACGGCCTGCAGGACCGTCTCCCACGTTCCAGCGGCTGACCAGCGCCAATACCGCTCGTTCTTCCACCTCTCGAAACGCTCGGGGCAAGTCACGCCATGGGATGCCGGTACGGACGCGGAACAGGATCCCGTTGATCACCGCCGGTGGTCGCATCAACGTCCACGCATCCACCGGACATTGGCAGGAACGGCACACCGGACAGAACCTAGCGGAAGCGGTCCGGTCGTTCAGCCAGTCGCCTTCGGGCCTGGCCGGTCTACCAGAATCGGCCCCCGGGCTCGGGACAAAATGGGACTCACCGCCTCCGGATGGGACTTCAGACGGCTACCCCATTCGCGAAATGAGATGCCGCGGCCATCAAACGACCGATTGACTCATCAACACCCGCAGCCTTTCCCCAGCAACAAGCAGCGCCGTCAACTTCAGACGCAGTTGCTTCCTGCATCAACTCCAACTATTTTCCTGGTAGTTGAGCGACTCCTTCTGGTCGACCGCGCCCTGAGTCGAAGCACGCTCCTGCCGCCGGACTCCGTCGCGGCCAGTCCACCATGTCGGCCTATCAGGCAGAAGCCTCCCGATAACTAAGCCATTTGACCGACGCCCATGATGGATGGGGATGCTTATCTTGGGCTTGCGCCCCAAGCGACTCACTCAGGCCTCTATCTCCACAACCTAAGTCGGTCGGCACAGGGCCAGGGATTCCCTTGCCTCTGACCCTGAACATCAGATGGCAGGGGTAACGAGCGCTTCCCCGCATCCGGCACTTCTCATGCTTGATGCGGGGAAGCGACCTCCATACAGCAAATTTCGCCTACAGCAGACCAGGGGCTCCATTGCGGATAGGCCCATTTAATTCTCAAATTCCCCAGCCACTGCAGTCGCCACCCGCGAGCTCCAAAGGTTTCAACAGTCGAGCCCTCAACAGGATAATGACATGATGAATTGGATAGCGTCGGGTATCTCCTCGTTCGGTCCAGGGGTTGGCCGACATCGCTACAAGGGTTCCAGCGGAAGCACGCGAAACGACAGCGAGCCTGCGTTCACGCAAGCGGATCTATATCGAGAGGCCAACACGCCTAGCTTGAGCGAACCCACCCTGAACGCCGCGAGTTCACTCACGGGGCGGGAGGACTGGGGCGTGTGCAATGAAAGCGTTCCCGTTGCCATGCAGGAGCAGCATAATCTGGATGTAGACACTCGCTTCGAACGTGAAGTAATGATCTTCATCAGCCCAATTTACCGCGCCGCGTTGCATTTGACCGGTAACGCTCCTGGTGCAGAACAGTTGGTGCTGGAGACATTTGCACGGGCGTACGTGTCCTTCTCGCTGCTGCCTGCAGGCGTCAATCACGAGGCCTGGCTTTGCAGCCTGCTAGCTACTGCATGCAGGGAGTACCGCCTCGCCGACGTTAAGACCGATGGACCGGCCGAGGCCCCACTGTAGGCTTCCCGTCAGGAGGCAGCAACCGGCAAATTTTCATAGCACTGGTTGCACATCCCCCCATCTTCCTGACAACCACGTCGCGCCATCTGAGATAACGCCACTGCGAATCCTACCCCCGAGCGTTAATTCCGCTCGCGTCGCCATCCGCCTTATTCTCGCATCACCACGACTTCGGGGTTCGGGGTAGAGGGGGAACCTGGCGGTCCCATGCATGAACCGCTATGTTTGCTGTGTACCCCGGTCTACGCCAACCCACCCCGTTCTCACGGTCCGTCTCTGCCAACTGCCGAGCCATGAGGCCGGCCACCACCTCAAACCCCCACCATGGCTCCCAGGACCACACGGCGGCAGGCTGATTTTTCGAGCCCGCTTCGGAACCGCATCAGAAATGTACGAAGCCAAGCTTGGGTTGCAGGTCGCGCCGCGGAGGAGGCAGGTGTGACAACTTTGGAAGCACTCGTAAGTGCAGGCCACGCCCCGCTCGTAGCCGCGGCAAAACGCTCGATGCGCCGCGTGGGTGCAGCAGCAGCGTCGGTCTACCTCCCGGTGGAGGGTGAGCCAGAGCTGGGGGCCGCAGTCGTTGCCGTGTCGCCTGTCGGTCTGGCGCCAGACGAACGTGTTCCGGTCGACGACCAGGTACTGCCAGCCGCTGTTGCTTACAGGACACGCAGCGAGAACACTGCCCACTCGGCAGACATGATCAAAGACCATCCTCACCTATCGACATTCGCTCCTTTCCCCTTCACGATCACCGCAATACCGGCACTATTTGATGACTATTGCCTCGGCGTCCTGACCGTTTTCTGGATAAGGATGTTTCACGAGCCAAACCCCGAGGAAATTAATTTCCTTGAGCGGGAAGCTTCGGCGATTTCTGAATATCTAGGAAACAACCCCCAAGGCAACACCATCAATCCGGACACCATTCCTTTCGTGACGACTGGAAAGGAAACTGCAATCGGCGTCGACGACCCGGAAGACGCCGCCCCCACAATTTCTTATCACATGCAAAAATTGAGCGTTCACTTGTCATCCGCCAGCCACACCGAAGACGCGACAGAGTTCGCCATTAAGCGCGTCATGTCGGGATTTGGTGCACACGCTATGGCTCTCAGCTTGATCGAGGCGGATCGGCTACGACTGGTGGGATCGGCTAATTGCTCACGGGAATACCTGCGTAAAATCGACGGTCTACATATCAGCAAGCTATCGATAGAGTCTCAGGCTATCCGCGAGATGCGGATTCAGGAACGCATTGGTTCACTGGATGAGACGCCTGAGATGCAAACCAACGAGACCTGGGTTGTACTTCCGCTACTCACCAGGGAACGAGCTATCGGTGCCTGCTCCCTGGCTTTCCCACGCAGGCGGTTGTGCACCCCGGTCGAGGAGTCCGCACTCACCGCGCTGGCTAGCATGATGGGCTTCGCCTTCGACCGGACACGGACCTTTGACGCTCACTACACGTTGGGCAAGAAACTTCAGCAAGCGTTGCTACCCCAGTCATTGCCTCCGGTCTCCGGAATTCTGAGCACGAGCCGCTACCTGCCGGCTGTGGGAGGAGTCGACCTGGGCGGGGACTGGTATGACCTCATGCGCCTCCCCGATGGCTGGGTAGCCGCCGTAATCGGCGATGTTCAGGGACACAGCACCACTGCGGCAGTGGTGATGGGACAGCTGCGCAGCGCTGTGCGTGCCTATGCAGCCGAAGGGCACGGGCCCGGCGCGGTCCTGGAACGGACCAATCAGCTGCTGCTCGATCTGGAAACGGACCTCCTGGCGACCTGCTGCTGCCTGTGGATCGCACCAGCCACAGGAAGATTCCAGCTGAGTACCGCAGGCCATCCCGTTCCACTGGTCCGTGAATGCAACGGGCACTACCTTAGCGATCTGGTCGAGGTAGGGGTGCCCCTGGGAGTCGCAGACCATCCGGTGTACCAGACCACGGACTTCCACCTAGAAGCCGACGCGCTGCTTGCCCTCTTCACTGACGGTCTGACCTACCGCTCTGAAGGACTGACACCTGATCTATTTGAACTGGCGCTCATACAGTCCGGTGGCGAGCTGGAGACACTGGGCGATCATCTGATCGCCGAAGCCGCTGGCGATTCGCCCTCACCCGACGATGTAGCGTTGCTCCTGCTCCGCTACGAAGGCACAGCGTCAGCAGCGCACGCTGTCGGGCAGTTCAAGCTGCAACGCAGTGACCTGCAAGGAGTTCGGCGCGCCCGTATCTTCCTGCGTGAATGGCTCCAGAACCGCACCCTCAACCATGGCCTTGCCTGCCTCAATGAGGAGGCAGAGCTACTCATGTCGGAGGTAGTTACCAACGCGCTCGTCCACGGCGACAGTGATGTGGATGTACAGCTTCGGGAGTACCCCGACCGACTGCATGTCTCGGTGCGAGACAATGATTCCCACCTTGCCGCGCCCGTGACCATCCCCCGCGAGGAGGACCAGGCCGAAGGGGGCCGAGGGCTCCTGATCGTCGCCGCACTCGCGACTTCATGGGGGAACTCCCCAAACGGACAGGGCAAGACCGTGTGGTTCGATCTTCCGGTGAGCGGGCCCCTGCCCGCGCGCTAACAAATAGTTCTTGCGTACCACCATGCAATGGATGGCTCCGGGGCCGCGGCAGACCGTCTACTGGTATTTCGGCGCTGACACGACGAGGGCGCCGTGGCCTGCGTCCACGACGCCCTGCGCTCTCGGGTCCGCCAGGCTGAGGGCCGTAGTGCTGAGCTCGCGGCCGGCATTGACTCGCAGCGGATACGCACCGCGGACACGTTCTGGCTGGCACCCGCGGGATTGACGCGGGTGAGAAGATCATGGGCCGCAAGCCGATCGTCGTCACCGACACTCTCGGCTTGCTACTGACCATGCAGCTTCCTGGCCAAAATCCAGCGAGCCAGCACGGCCAGGCATGGCATCGTCCCATACCTGGCGGACCCGAGGTGCAGGCGGCCGCGTGGACGGATCAACTGCCGGCCGGGGTGAAGTACCGGCGCGGATTGTCGATCAGCATGGTCGTGAGCTGTGCCTCGGTCACGCCGGCCCGGCGCAGTGCCGGCAGCACGATGTCGTGCAGGTGGGTGTGATGCCAGTCGGGCGCGATCTGCTCGCGCACACCGGGCGGGAACCAGTCGATGTGGCAGGACGCGTCGTGCGACAGGACCATTCGCTCTGCGAGTCCCTCCCCGGCAAGCGCCGCCACGGTCGCCACCCTCTGGTCCTCGGGTAGCAAGATGTTGAGACCAAACCGGTCCATGCCGACATAGGAGCCGTTGTCGATGAGCCGGCGCAGGTACTCCAAGTCGGTGGTGTCACCGCTGTGACCGATCACGACCGCCCCGAGGTCCACCCCCTCGCTGCGCAGCACTTCCTGCGCGACCAGGCCCGTGCGCGCGTGGGGGTTGGTGTGCACAGTTATGGGTGCCCCGGTCCGCAGATGGGCCCGGCCCACTGCCCGCATCACCCGCTCCACACCGGGGGTGAGGTCGTCCTCGATCGCGCACTTCAGGAAGGCGGCCCTGATGCCCGTGTGGGCGATGCCCTCGGTGAGCTCGCGGACGAACAGCTCGGTCATGCCCTCGGGACCGCCGAGCAGCGTCCCCGGCCCGTGGTAGCGGAAGAAGTTCGGGACATCGGCCAGGGTGTAGATGCCCGTGGCCGCGATGATGTTCAGGTCAACCCGCTGGTTCACCAGGGTGACACGCGTCACGTCGCGGCCCAGCCCGATCACGGTGGGGTCAACGATGGTCCTGACACCGGTGGCGGCGAGGGCCTTCAGTCGGGTCACCGCGTCACTGATGCGCTGCTGCTCGTCCCAAGTCTCCGGAAGGCTCTGCCGGAATTCCTCGCTCAGGACGAAAACGTGCTCGTGCATCAGGACGGTGCCTAGGTCACCCACTGCCACGGGGCCGCGGACAGTGTGCACCTGGGGGGTCGTGGTCATGCGGGCCTTTCGTCATTCTCACCGGTGTCGCCTGCGTGGCGCCGGTCTTGATCTACTGGTGAGGTGTGGTCCGGCGGATCGAGAGCGCCTACGTGCCGGGCTCGCTGCTTTGGCGAACCGGTGTACGACACCGCTGGCCGCATGCCGTTCACTCTCGTGCACCGCGTCCCCGCGGTCTTTCGCCCCCGCGCACAGTCCTTGTGCGGGGGCGAAGTCCGTTGGCCGGGATGGTCTCTGGCCGTTCTCGGCGCCGTGATGGCCGACTAGGACTTGTCCGGGCGATCATGTGCGGAGCCAGATGGCGAGTGCTGCTGCGGTGGCGGTGCCGAGGTAGACGTAGCCGCGCTTGTCGTATCT
>NZ_JBEXSX010000132.1:0-6342 GCF_040613835.1 Streptomyces sp. NPDC006207
AGCGGCACGGTGGCCACGCTCACCAGCACACCGCCCAGGGCGCCCAGCAGGACCTGCGGCAGCATCTCCAGCACCGCCAGCCACTGCCGCTGACGTCCCGTCATCCCCATCGTCCGCAGCCGCGCCAGCAGCGCCTTGCGCTGCGGCGCGTTGTGCAGCAACGACAACAACAACGCCAGCGCGCTGAAGCCCGCGCTGGTGACGATCGCGGCCAGGTAGACGCGTTGTGCGCCGGACTGCAGGGCTGAGATGCCGTACGCCGTCCGCTCCTCTGACCGGAGCGTGACCTGCGCGTGCCGCGAGGCCTGCCGCACGACGGCACGCAACTGCGGACCCCGCAGGGCCGATCCTGTGACGAGCAGGGTCGTAGGAGCCGACAGTTGCGGGGCCGCCCGGGCGTGCTTCCGTGTCATGTCGAGCGCGGAGACGACGACGAACTCGCCGCCGCCCAAGGCCGGAGTGACATCTCGGATGGCGACGGCCCGTATCGGGGTCCGGCCCGCGGAAGAACGCACATTCCCCATGCCCTGCTTGAAAGCACGGGCCAGCCCCGGCGAAACCACCGCCGGCAACGGCTCCCGACCGCGGCCGGCAAGCGTCGGGAACGGAGCGCCCGTGCCGGTGCTCGACACTACGCGTCCGTACTGTGCGGGATCCGCGATGACCAGGCTGTACCTCACACCGGACGAAGTCGACAAGTCCCTCTCGATCCGCACCGCCGACGTATCCCGCACGCCGTGGACCTCGCGTACTCGTGACTCCAAGCCGGCAGGCAGCCCGGTCGACGTCTCGACGCGCGCGTCGGCGCCGACCGCCCGCAGGGCGGCCCTGTCGCGGCCTTCCTCGACACCGGCAAGGACGGACCCACCGAAGGCGGTGACCGCGAGCGCCACCAGCAGCGCCATGAGCGGCAGAGCGGACATCGACGGGGCTCGACCGGCACGCGCCAGGCCCAGGTGCAGCACCGCCCCGTCGAGCCGCGCGAAGGGCGGCGCCAGCAGCCGCAACGGCCAGGGGTACAGCCGCAGCAGCACCAGCGCGGCGACCACTGCCACCAGCACGGGCGCCGCGGCAGTCAGCACGTCCGCGGCACCGTCCGCCGTTCCGCGTTGCCGCAACGCCACCACCGAACCGATCACGATCACCGTGACGGTCAGTTCCGCCACGACTCGCCGCCGTGCGGCTCGTACCCGGGTGAGGTCGGCGCGCCGGGCGGGCATGGGACGCACGGAGATGGCCACCGCACGCAGCGGTAGGGCGAGCGAGGCGAAGGCCCCGACCAGCGCCCCCAGCAACACCGGCAACCCACGGTTTTCCGTCGGCACGACAGTCAGCGCGAGCAGCACACCGGCCGCCGCACTGGGAATCGCCGGCAGCGCGCTCTCGGCCAGCAGCCGGCCCGCAAGTACCCACAGGCTGATGCCCCGGGCCCGCAGCAACGACAGCTCGGATCGCCGACGATCGACCAGCAGAGCCGCGGCCATCAGGAGGACGATCCCGGCAACCGCCGCCACACCCACCATCGCGACGAGGACCAGGGGTTCGGCCGCCGTGCGTTGCTCGTCGAAGGAACCCAGCAGCGCCGACAGGCCGTCTTCGGCGATCTCCCCCATGTACGGTCGGCTGTCGCGCAACTCCGCTGCGTCAGGCCCGGCAATGAGCGAGTCGAGCTGGTCGCGCAGCGCGGGAACGTCGCGGACCTTCACGAGGCCGGCGTCCGCAGGGTGGTGGAAGTACACGGTGGCTCCGTCGCCGAAAGCGGTCAGCCCCTGCGCGTCCTCGGGAGAGATGAGCACCGTGAAGTGCCAGTACTGCTCGGGGCCGCCGCCGGGTGGGCCGGCCCGGCTGTTCAGCTTCGGCGCGCGCAGATCTTTTTCTGCGTTCCAATAGGGCGCCTCCGGCCGAACGGGGTGGATGATCCCGGTGATCCCGACCGTCAGCTCCGCGCCGTGTGAGTCCAGCAGATGGAGTTCTGAACCAGCGTGTAGTCCCATGGTGCCGGCGGTACGGTCCGTGACCACTGCCTCGACGCGGCGGGGATCGCCCAGTCGTCGGTAGAGCCGACCGTCGACCAGCCGGGCATGGGTGGTCAGGTCGGGTTGGGCGACGACGGTGCTTTGCGGGTCCACGGTTCCCGTGGGCCGGGGCAGTGCTCTGTCGCCGGCCTCGAAGGGCGCGAGGGACCGCACGCCGCTGACCATGTCCCTCGTCGTGAGGACGGTGGACAACGGAGGGTGGAATATGCTCCGGATGCTTTCCTCGTCGCCCTTCAGCGAAGCGGGGCTGACGAGGCCCACCTCTCCCCAGCCCGCGTTGAACGACGTGCTGACACTGCGTCCGGTCACCGACGCCTGGGACAGCCTCTGCAGGAGTGCCTCGTTCTCGTACGCCGCGACGGCGCCTGGCAGAATCGCCGTCACGAAGGCGGTTCCCAACACCAAAACGGCCAGGGCCAGAGCCGCACCTTGAGCGGCCCGCAGCCGAGAGCGGATCAGGGACACGTCGCCGCCGCGCGGAACGTGGGACTTAGCCATCAGTTTCCTTCAAAGGGTGCACCGGCCTTGCCGGATAGGGAATCGAAGGCCCGCGAGGAACGCCCTGGTGTTGCCGGGGCACGTACCTCACACGTAATCGTGAGCTCCAAGGCCTGGGGATCTTCCGCAGCCGGCGTCCGAATGTTCGTCGCGTGGTCGTGACCAGCGGGTCATTGCTCCCCCCGGCCGCGGAGTGCCCGAACCGGGTCGGCGAATCGCCCGGCCATCAAGACGACGAGCAGCAAGGACACGCCTGTCACCAGGAGCAACAGCGTGCTGACGGGGCCGGAGGGAAGCTCGACCAGGACACCGGGCACCGGACTCTCCGCCCGCGACGTCAGCACGATCGGCGGAACGACCATTGTGGTGAGCAAGCTGCCGAGCAACGCGCCACTGCCCGCCGCGATGAGCACCAGCAGCCCCTGTTCGGCAGCCACCACGCGGATCAGCGACCGACGCGAAGCCCCCAGCGCATGGAGTTTGGCGAGATCCTGCAGCCGTTCTCTGACCGCGCCGATGGCGGCCACGCAGAAGCCGGCCAGGGCGAGTACGACCGCGGCGAGCACTGCCACAGGCAATGTGGACAGCGGACCTGCGCCGAGGGGGTCGTCCTGAAACTCGGCCTGCTGCTCCGCGCGGACGATGACGGAAGAAATGTCGCCGCGGTCGCGAAGTGCGCTTGCGACCCGGGCAGACGAGCCGGGTCGTACGGCGACCCACCATTCGTCCGGCTCCGGACCAGGCAGGTCCATGGCGGTCAGGACCCGGCTCGCGGTGCGCAGGTCGAGGAGCACCGCGCCTCCGTCGTCGGCGGCAGACCCAGCCGCCGTGGTGGGCAGTGCGCGCAGGGCCGCCGAGATGCGGACGCTGAGTTTCGTCCCCCCCATGTCGAGGAGCACTTTGCTGCCGACCTGGGCATTGGTGGCCCTCAAAAAGGCGTCGGTGGCGGCTGCCGGCACCGACTCGGGAGCCGGCGGGGTCGCCGACACCGTGACCGATGCGGCGTAGGACAGGAACGTCTTGGAGTTCGCACCTGTGTCGTAGTCGACGGCGAGGAGGGTGTCACGGCCGGACCGTGGGGGCTCTCCGGGCAATCCGGCCTTGTGGCTCCCCCTGATATTGGTGACGTCCAGGAACTGGCGAATCCGGGATGTCCATGTCGTGTCGGCCTGCGGTGTGAGATGCCTGACTCCGCCCTCGACGTCGACGGCGTCCACCGTGCCGATCGTCAGGCGGTGACGCGCCGCGGACTTGGGCATGCCGTATTCGGCTTTCAGGGTGGTGATCCGCAAAGGTCCGGCCGACCCTGCGTCACGTGCCCGACCCGTCTCGGCGCCCAGATTCGCGTCCAAGGTGTGCACCCGGCCGTCGGCGATCACTTCGCCGAGATAGAACGTGTACAGCACCCCGTAGCGGTCCGTGAAGGTCGCCCAGAGCCGATCGGCGACCCTGGTCGGCTTCGCCCGGCCGTGGGAGTCCCGCGACTCCAGCCGGACGGCGAATCGCAGACGGTCCGTGTCGGGCGGCACCACGAATCCGACGTCACGCGCCCGGCTGTCGTCTTCGGGACGCAGCGTCCGCAGGGTCTCCACCAGGGGGCGTTCCGCCAGATCCCCACGTAGCCGCATGATCCCGGCCGCCGCCGTGGTGTCCATGGCGAGTACCGTGGCCGTCCTGTCACGGGGCAGGGCCACCTGGGTACGGGAGGCCGGTGTCACTGCCGCGACGCCGGCCAGATGGTCGTACACGCCGCCTTGCCCTAGCGGCGGAGTCGTGGAACCGGTGACACGGATGTCGGAACCCACGGCGAAGTCGGCCTGGTCCTTCTGCGAGCGGGTCCAACTGCTGTTCTCGCCGATCGCGAAGATACTGATCGACAGGGCCAGGACCAGCAGCAGGACCGGGGACGCCCCCCGGCCGGGGCGGCGTGCCAGCTGCCAGCCCACCAGCGACGCCGACAAGCCATGGGCCCTGGCCGCCCGCCGTTCTCCGAGCCGTACTGCAAGCGGCAGAAGGCGCAGGGCGAGCACCGCGCCTGCCAGCAGGCAGATCGCCGGGGCGACGACCAGCACCGGGTCGAGTCCCAGTTCGCCGGTGGTGTCGGTGGTCAGCGTCCCTGTCGCCGCCCCTCTGCGCGACAACTGCCAGTACGCGAGTCCCGCCACGACCGCAAGCCCCACGTCGGCGCCGGCCCGCACGGCTCCCGGAAGTGCACGCTGCCGCCTCCGCGCCGCCTGCTCAGCCGCATAGGAACTCGATGCTCTCAACGCGGGCACGACAAGGGACAACCCGCACACCGAAGCTGTCAGCGCCGCCATGCCCCAAGCGGTCGCCGGCTGGGCCTCCAGCCGTACTCCCGTCCGGCCCAGCGCGCCGTACCCGGACAACAGCCCCATGACCGGGCGGTTCAGGAACGGGGCCAGCACCGCGGCAGGTACGACCAGCAGCAGGCTTTCGGTGGCCGCCAGGCCGACCATACGGGTGCGTGAGCCACCCCGAGCCCGCAGTTGCGCGGCCTCCTCGGCACGTTCCGCCGTGAGCATCCGGGCGACCAGCAACAACGAGAACGCGGCCAGTAGCGTCAGCTGCGAGGCGCTGATCAGCAAGGTCGACCTGGTCACCAGCAGTGTCCTGCGCAACTCCTGTAGCAGCCCCGGCAATTCGCTGCTCGCCGCGATCGACCCATCGGTCGACATGTGTTCCAGACGCCGTGTCGCCTCGCGGACTCCGGCGCTCACGCGGCCGAAGCGCGCCGTCGTGATCGCCGAGAAGTCGGCGTGTGCCTGCCAGGCCATCTCGGCGGCGGGGACGGCCCCGGATGCGAACACCTGCGGATCGACGAGCATGGGCCCGTACGTGGTGAACGACAGCGTCCGAATGCCGCGTCCCCCCGTAGGGTCGATACGCCAGTACGGCGCCGTTGGATCGACCGGCCGGAAGATCCCCGTCACCCGGACCGTGAGTGTGGTGTCACGGAGCCGGTCCGAGAGGGTCACGATCCGCCCGGTGCGGACCTTCAGCGCCGACGCCGCTGTCTCCGGCAGCGCGACGGGAAGCGGCTCACCGGGGGTGGGCCTGCCGGGAAAGACGCCGTCCACCATGCTCACTTGGGCACGGTCCAACGTGGAGAGAAACGTCAGGTCCGAGTCGTCGCCGCGCGCCGGACCTGACCGCAGCGCTTCCGGCAGTCCGTAGGCACGCGAGCGGGTGACCGCCTTCGCCTCGACCGGCAGGCCGTCGTACGCACCGGCGACCGTCGCGCGCACGCCGTGGTCGACGGCTGTTCGGTCCTCGCCCTCCACGTCGGCTGTCACCTCGATCAGCGTCCGGGCGGCGGACTGCTCCTGGAGCGCGCGCCGGATTCCTGCCTCGCCAACAGCGTCGCTGAACGCCGCGAGGGCCGTCACGGCGCAGGTGGTGAGGAGCACGGACAGGACCGCGGCGCCGATCAGGAGACGGTGCGCACGCAGGCGCAGAAGTACGAACCCGTTCATCTCAGCCCCGCCCCGGTCACGGCTTGACCGACGGGGTGACGCGAGGCCCGGTACTCCTGGCAGCCTCCGACTCCAGTGAATTTGTTGCTATTTCTCCTGCTTTGGCTATGCTGCCCGCCATGACTGAGATAGCGCTGGAACGGCGTGAGGGCCCGGGGGGCGACGGGGCGGCCTCCGAGGCGATGGTGGTGGTCGAGGACCTGGTGCGCACCTTCGGTGCCGGGGACACCGCGGTGCACGCCCTGGGCGGGGTGTCCTTCTCCGTGGCCCGGGGTGAACTGGTCGCGCTCAAGGGCCGCTCGGGCTCGGGCAAG
>NZ_JBEXSX010000133.1:0-5398 GCF_040613835.1 Streptomyces sp. NPDC006207
CAATACAGCCGCGGAACCCCCCCGGGCCCCCGCCGCGCGCGCGGCGCCGGCCCCCCGCCCCCCCCCGCCGCCCCCCCCGGGGCCCCGCCCGCCCCCCCCCCCACGCCCAGCGCACATTTCCCGGCCCCCGGAACGCACGCGGGGGCTTCGAGGGCTCCCCTTCACCCCGATGTCGTCCGGCGGCCGGACGCCCGTCGATCGGTGTCAGCCCCGATGCCTAGGGTGTGCGCCATGGCACTGCGCTTCACCCTCGACCCCGAACTCACCCCCGAACTGCGGGAACAGCTCGTCTCCCTGTGGACCGACGTCTCCAACGCGGGCGGCGCCGTCGGCTTCGTCGCGCCCGTGTCCCGGGCCGACGTGGCCCTCGAGGCGGAACGGCACTACGCGGCACTGTCCGGGGGCAGGGCGCGCATGATCGCCGGTTTCGACGGCGACCGGCTGGCCGCCTCGGCCTTCCTCACCTTCAACACCCACCGCCTGATGAGGCACTGGGCCTGGCTGTACACCGTGATGGTCGACCCGTCCCTGCAGGGCCGCGGGAACGGCGCGGAGTTGCTGCAGGCGGCGGAGCGGTCCGCCCGCGACCTCGGACTGGAGGGGCTGAAGCTCACCTGCCGCGGCGGCATGGGTCTGGAGCGCTTCTACGCCTCGGCCGGCTACAAGGAGGTCGGGCGTGTCCCCGCGTCGATACGTGTCGCCGTAGGTGACGACCGTGACGACATCACGATGTGGCTCCCGCTGACCTGACCCTTCCGGGCCCGTGCTTCACTGATACGGGTACGTCCGGTACCTCCCGCAGGCCGGAACGAGGGAAACGAAGGAAGTGGCTACGACCGTGAGCTGGAAGCCGAGCCCCATGCTGCGCTACTCCCTGATGCGTCTCGGCCTGTTCGCGGCCTGCTTCCTGGCCATCTGGGGCCTGGTCTACGTCCACGTGTTGCCCGCCGGGCTCGGCGACTCCAACCTGCTGTGGGTGATGCTGCTCGCGCTGGTGATCAGCGCGCCGCTCAGCTTCGTCGTGCTGCGCGGGGTGCGCGAGGAGGCCTCCGTGCAGGTCGCCGCGCGCGTGGAGCGCACGAAGGCCAACCTCGCCGCCAGCGCCTCCCAGGAGGACGAGGCGGACGACGCCTCACGCGCGGCGGCGCAGCGCGGCTGACACACCCGGGGGCCGGGACGCACACCGCCGGCCACCGAGCCGCTGGGCCGTCCCCTATTGTCAGGCGCGCACCACCGGCGAGCCCTTCGCGGCCGAGGTGGACGCCCCGCGCGAAGCTGCCGCCCCGCTCACCCGCGCCCGCGCTCGCCCGGACCCTAGGGTCCGACGGTCCCGGTGAGATGGATCCGGTCCCCGGAGCGGACGGCGAAGGTCCTTCCCTTGCCCGGACGGGAGGGGTCCGGGGCCGAAGCCGCGTAGGTGACGGTGGCGGGCAGCAGGACGGGGGCCTTGAACTCGGCCCGCAGGGTGACCGTTTCGGCGTCCTCGGGCACGGCCTCGGCGGCGCAGCGCGCGACCGTCCACATCCCGTGGGCGAGGGCGCGGGGGAAGCCGAGCGGCCGCGCGGTCAGCGGATGGACGTGGATCGGGTTCCAGTCGCCCGACACGGCGGCGTGCCGGCGCCCGAGGCCGGCAGGGAGGTGCCACTGCGCCACGGACGGCAGTTCCGCCCCCTCGGCGGCCGTGGTGCCGCCGCCCGGGGCCCCGCCTCCCGTACCGCCCGCGCGGGTCCGTGCGAGGTAGCCGCTGCGGTCGCGCCAGACGACCTCCCCGCCGACGGACGCCCCGGTGACGAGCACGACCTCCACGCCCCGCCGGTGGGCGCGCAACTCCTCGGCGTGCACGGTGATGTCGGGGCGGTCGCCGGGCAGCAGCGGGCGCCGCTGGACGATCTCGATCCACGTGTGCACGAGGCCGAGCAACGGCAGCGGGAAGCTCCGCCGGGCCATCAGCCGGGCGGCGAGCGGGAAGCCGAGGACGTGCGGGTAGGTCAGCGGGAGCCGTTCCGCAGGGGGGAAGCCGCACACCTCGGCGTACGCGGCGAGCCGCCGGGGGTCCACCCGGACGCCCGGCGCGGTCACGTGACCGGCGGGCAGCGGCGCGTCGGCGGCCGGGTGCTTGCCGAGGCCGGTCAGTACGCCTCGGGCGAGGGTGAGGAGCAGGGGCATCGTGGGTTCCCGCGCGGGTCGGTGGGCGGTCGGTCGGCGGTCGGGGGCGGACGGACGGCGGGTCAGGCGCCCGGCGGACGACCGGTGCCCGTGCCCGCGGAACGCGACCGGTGATCGGCCCTCGGCCTTCCCCTGACGCGGAGGTGGATTTACCTGCACGTAAGGTTACCGGAAGTAACAGCCATGACGGCCCCGACTGGGGCACCGAGAGCGGATGCGCCGCAGGGCCGGAGCCCGCCCGGGCGCCCTGGTCTCCGACGTCGAACTGCCGGCCGGCCTCCAGCCGGCCGTGGACGCTACGCATTCCACCGTTCACCGCGCCGAGTTCCTGCGCCGTTACGCCGTGCTCCGCGCCGAATTCACGGAGCGGTGGGACCGTCCCACCGCGTCCATGGAACTGCGCCGTGCGGTCGTCGTCCCCGAATTCGCACAGGAGATCGAGGTGCTTTACGCCGCGTCCCGACCGGGACCCCGCAAAGGCAGGAGCCCCGCACGACGGTGCGGGGCTCCTTGGGTACTGCTCGTTGGGTACTACGTGTCAGTCCGCGATCAGGCGGGGGAGACGTTCTCGGCCTGCGGGCCCTTCGGACCCTGCGTGACGTCGAAGGTCACCGCCTGGTTCTCCTCCAGCGAACGGAAGCCGGAGGCGTTGATCGCCGAGTAGTGGACGAAGACATCGGGGCCGCCGCCGTCCTGGGCGATGAAGCCGAAGCCCTTCTCGGCGTTGAACCACTTGACGGTTCCGGTAGCCATAAGCCCTCCTTGGGCCAAAGGGTTGCCCTGCTCCAGAACCTGCCCTGCGCACTGCAAGAAGTCTGAAAACTACAAAAGCCCGCGGTCACATGCTCCGCAGGCTCTGTACTGCAAGGGAAACCAAACTGCAACTTGCGACGACAGTAGCACGGAGCATCTGCGGCGGGGAAGAGCGACAAGATCGGTTTTCAGCCGTGCCGCGGGACGCGCGAACGCGGCGTGGACGCGCTGCCGGAATCCGATGGCCCGGCGCGGGAGGACGGTACCCGCCGCAAGATCCCGGGGGCGGGGGTCTAGCCTCCTGATGTGGACAAATCTGCGCCTCATCCCTCCGCCGGTGGTGTGCGCCGGGCCCGGCCCCGCGTCGGGCACATCCAGTTCCTGAACTGCGTGCCCCTTTACTGGGGGCTCGCCCGAACGGGTGCCCTGCTCGACCTGGAGCTGACCAAGGACACGCCCGAGAAGCTCAGCGCCCAGCTCGTCTCCGGCGACCTGGACGTCGGCCCGATCACCCTCATGGAGTACCTCCGGAACGCCGACGAGCTGATCGCGCTCCCGGACATCGCCGTCGGCTGCGACGGGCCGGTGATGTCCTGCGTGATCGTGAGCCAGGTGCCGCTGGGCGCGCTGGACGGCTCCCGGGTCGCCCTCGGCTCCACCAGCCGCACCTCGGTCCGCCTGGCCCAGTTGCTGCTCGCCGAGCAGTACGGGGTCGAACCCGAGTACTACACGTGCCCGCCCGACCTCTCGCTGATGATGCAGGAGGCCGAGGCGGCCGTCCTGATCGGGGACGCGGCGCTGCGCGCCTCGCTGCACGACGCGCCGCGGCTCGGCCTGGAGGTCCACGACCTCGGGCTGATGTGGAAGGAGTGGACCGGACTGCCCTTCGTCTTCGCCGTCTGGGCCGCCCGCCGCGACTACCTGGAGGCGCTCCCCGCCGTGGTGCACGAGGTGCACCAGGCCTTCCTGGCCTCCCGCGACCTGAGCATGGAGGAGGTGGAGAAGGTCGCCGAACAGGCCGCCCGCTGGGAGGCCTTCGACGCCGGCACCCTCCAGCGCTACTTCACCACCCTGGATTTCTCGCTCGGCCCCGAGCAGCTCACCGGCATCGCCGAGTTCGCCCGCCGGGTGGGCTTCCCGGCGCAGGCGCGGGTCGAACTGCTGCGCCCCGGGGGCTGATCCGCACGGCCGGCGGCAGCCCGCCGCCGGCCCGGGCCCGGCGCCCGCGGGCGCACTACGATCGGCGACGGCCCCGGCTGGGGTGACCACGACTGCCACGGGTACAACTCCACTGACCTTCCGCACCGGCGAGAGGCGCGCAGATGCAGCCCCTGCAAGCGAACGACCCCCCGGCGATCGGCCCGTACCGCCTCCTCGGCCGGCTGGGGGCCGGCGGGATGGGCAGGGTCTACCTGGGGCGCAGCCCCGGCGGCCGGACGGTGGCCGTGAAGGTGGTGCGCTCGGAGCTCGCGGACGACCTGGAGTTCCGCACCCGGTTCCAGCGCGAGGTCGACGCGGCGCGCCGGGTCGGCGGTGCGTGGAGCGCGCCGGTGCTCGACGCCGACACCGACTCGCCGGTGCCGTGGGTGGCCACCCGCTACGTCGCCGGTCCCGCCCTGTCCGAGGCGGTCGCCACCTTCGGGCCGCTGGCGCCGCAGGGCGTACGGGCGCTGGGCGCCGGACTCGCCGAGGCGCTGGAGGCCGTGCACGAACGGGGGCTGGTGCACCGCGACATCAAACCGTCCAACGTGCTGCTCTCGCTCGACGGTCCCGTGCTGATCGACTTCGGCATCGCCCGCGCCATGGACGCCACGGCCGCGCTGACCAGCAAGGGGGTCGTCGTCGGCTCGCCCGGCTACATGGCCCCCGAGCAGGTCACCGGCAGACCCACCGGCCCCGCAGCCGACATCTTCGCCCTCGGCGCGGTGCTGGCCTTCGCCGCGACCGGCCGCGGCCCCTTCACCGGGGACAGCGCGGCCGTCCTGCTCTACAAGGTCGCCCACGAGGAGCCCGAACTCGACGGCGTGCCCGATGAGTTGCGCCGGATCGCGGAGTCCTGCCTCGCCAAGGACCCCTCGGTGCGCCCGACGCCCCGCCGGCTCGCCGAACTGCTGACGGCCGGCGGCGACGCCGCCTCACTGGTGCGGGCCGGCTGGCTGCCGTCCCCGCTGACGGAGCGCCTGGGGCGGCAGGCCGTCGAGCTGCTCGACCTCGAACCGACCCCGCCCCCGGGTACGAACGGCCCGGTCGGCGGCGCCCCTGCCGCGGCCGCCGGGGGACCGGGCGGCGGTTACGGCTCGTACGGTTCGCACCCCTCGTACGGGTCGTTCGGGCCGCCGCCCTCGCTGACCGAGCCCCAGGACGCGCCGCCGTTCGCCGCCACGCCCCCGCCCGCCGCCGGCCCGGGCCGGCGGGGGGGCGGCGCGGCCCCGCGCGGCGCCCTCGCGTGTCCGCCTGGCGTGGGGGCCGCGGCCCCCGC
>NZ_JBEXSX010000134.1:0-5247 GCF_040613835.1 Streptomyces sp. NPDC006207
AAAGCAGGACCACCGGCTCTCCGGTCCGGTGGCGGACGACGGCGGTGGCGGTCGCCCCTTGAACGACAAGCACGTGCACCCCTCTCACCGGAGGCTTGGTCGGCCCAAGCGCCTCGGGGATCGAGAGGATAGCCACCGGTTCGTCGTGCTTCGCCCCCTCTGCCGGGACTTCCCCACATCGGGCAGGGGGCGGATTGACCCGTTCGAGTGATATCCGGGGGGTGGGGCCGGGTGCCCGAGGTGCCCTCGCCGGTGCTCCCACCTGTCGTTTCCCTTGTGCAGCCGCCGCGTTGACGGACAGTCATGGATCCGAATCGCTTGCCGGGCCCGTGGCGCCCGACTACTGTCCAACGCCGTCAGACAGATCGTCCGGTGTGGATGGACGGGTTCTGGGACCCGGCCCCCGTCCGCACCCCTCGTACGAAGGATCCCCCATGCTCGACATGCGTGAGCTGGACACCGAGTCCGCGGAGCTGCTGCCCGGCCGCGAGGCCCTGGGCAAGCTCAAGTTCAGCTTCGTCAAGACCACGCACGTGACCAAGCACGTGGCCCACGTCGACGCCCACAACGAGTCGCTCGCGGCCAACGAGTGGTCGCCGTACGCGGTCGCCCAGTCGCAGGCCACCCAGGCCATCAACATCAAGCAGTAGTCGGCGTTCCACCTCCTTCCGCATACCGAGAAAGGTATCCCCCTCCCATGAACATGGACCAGCTCGACGCCGAGTCCGCGGAGCTGCTGCCCGGCCGCGAGGCCCTGGGCAAGCTGAAGTTCAGCTTCGTCAAGACCACGCACGTGACCAAGAACATCGCGCACGTCGACGCCCACAACGAGTCGCTCGCGGCGAACCAGTTCTCCCCGTTCGCGGTCGCCCAGTCCGAGGCCGTCCAGGCCATCAACATCCGCCAGTAACAACACCCGTACGTGTGCGGACCGCGCCCGTCGTGGCGCGGTCCGTCTCGGGAGGAAGAGCAGGACGGTGACGGAAAGTCACATTGCTCACGGCCCCGGCCCCACGGGAACGGCGGTGTACGGCGCGGACGTGATGGAACCTCCCTTCCACGACACGGGCTTCCCCGTCCCGCGGCTCGGCGCGGGCCTGCAACTCCTGGGCGAGTACAAGGGCTCGGGGACCACCGAACCCCGGTACATCGTCCGCCGGGGGGACGGGCAGGTCGTCCAGCTGAGCCGGCTGCTGTACCTGGTCGCCCGCGCCATCGACGGACGGCGCGACACCGAGGCCATCTCGCACCGGGTGAGCGGGCGCTTCGGCCGTGAGGTCAGCGCCGAGAACGTGCACTACCTGATCGAGAACAAGCTCCAGCCGCTGGGCGTCACCGTCCCTTTCGGGCAGGAGGACGACGAGGTCACCGGGCCCACCGCGGACCTCCTGCTCGTCCTGAAGGGCCACCGGGTCATCTTCCGCGAGCGGCAGGTCGCCCGGATCGCCCGCTCCCTGGCCTGGCTGCATCGTCCGCTGGCGGTGACGCTGGTGCTCGCGACGGCGGTCGCCATGGAGATCTGGCTGTTCGCCGTCCACGGGGCGATGACCCCGGTGCTCCAGGTGCTGGAGCAGCCGGTGCTGATGCTCGTGGTGTTCGCGCTGACCGTGGCCTCGCTCGTCTTCCACGAGTTCGGGCACGCTTCCGCGTGCCGCTACGGCGGGGCCCGCCCGGGGGCCATCGGCTGCGGCATCTTCCTCATCTGGCCGTCGATGTACACCGACGTCACCGACGTCTACCGGATCGGCCGGGGCGGGCGCATGCGCACCGACCTGGGCGGCGTCTACTTCAACGTCGTCTTCATACTGGCCCTGGCCGGCGGCTACTTCGCCACCGGGCAGTCCTTCTTCCTCGCCGCCATCTACCTGGCCCACTTCGAGATCATCGAGCAGCTGATGCCGGCCGTCCGGCTGGACGGCTACTACATCCTCGGTGACCTCGCCGGCGTCCCGGACCTCTTCGGCAAGATCAAGCCGATCCTGCGCAGCATGCTGCCGGGCCGTCCGGTGCCCCCCGAGGTCTCCGACCTCAAGCGCTCCGCCCGGATCATCGTCACCACCTGGGTGCTGACGATGGTGCCCCTGCTGCTGGCCGAGCTCGGCTACGTGCTGTGGAACCTGCCGCGCCTGCTCGAGACGAGCTTGCGGTCCCTGGTCGAGCAGCTGAGCGGGACCGGTTCCGCCTTCGCCGAGGGCCAGTTCGCCGCCGGGACGGTCGGGGTCATCGGCAGCCTGATGCTGATCTTCCCCCTGGCGGGGGCGGCGTACCTGTCGGTGCGCCTCGGGGGCCGGCTCGTCCGCTACGTCGTCCGCGCCACGGAGGGGAATCTCCGGCTGAGGCTCCTCATTGGCGGGGCCGCACTGGCCGGAGCTGCGGCGCTGTGCGCCGCGTGGGTGGGCGGGGTGACCCCCAAGCCGCTGCCGCCGCAGCCGCCGATCGCGCCCATCCTGCAGCCCGGAGTGCCCGAGATCAGGCCCCTGCGCCCGGTCGCCCCCGCACCGCTGCCCAGCGTCACCACACCCCCGGTGACCGTGGCGGTGGGCGAGCCGTCGGCGACCGCGTCCTCGGCCGCACCCTCGGAGTCCGGCTCGGCCGACGCCTCCGCCTCGGCGAGCGGCAGCCCCTCGCCGTCGAGCTCGCCCAGCCCGCGGGCCTCGCGCAGCGAACCGCAACCGAGCAGCACCCGGACCACGGCCACGGCAGGGCCGAGCCCGTCCGACGGCTCGCCCTCCGCCACACCGTCGGACTCCGCGACGCCCTCGGAGCCCCCCATCCCGAGCTTCACCGTGTCCTTCCCCGCGCCCCTGCCGACCTGACGCGGGCCGGCCCTCCCTCTTTTCCCTTCCCCTTCCCCTTCCCCTTCCCCCTTCCCCCTTCCCCCGACATCCCTTCCATCGGTACAGGAGAAGTCCGTGACGCACCGAAAGCCCCACACCAGCACGGTGGGCCGCAAGGCCGTCCGGCTGGGCATGCTGACCACCGCCGGCCTCGTCGCCCTCGCCACCGCGGCCCCGGCCGGCGCGGCATCGGGGTCGCACATCCCCCGCAGCGTCGGCGCCGCCGTGGACGAGGCGCACACCCTCGCCAACCGGGCGCACCCCGTCCAGTACGACGAGGAGTTCTCGATCCACCAGTTCGGGCCGCTCGTCGCCGCCGCGGCGCACAACCGGGCGGTCGCCGCCTCCGTCGGCTGCTCGCTCTCCCGTCCGTGCCGTTCGATCGCCCTCTCCTTCCAGATCGTCACCACCTCCGGTGTCGACCTCCGGCGGATCAACGCGACGAACATCAGCCGTGCCGTCAACCAGCACTGCAGCGGATGCCAGACCTTCGCGGGCGCCTACCAGTTCATCGTGGCGACCCCGCGGCCGCTCTCCCTGAGCGCCCGCGACCGGGACCGGCTCGCCGACATCCGGCGCCGGGTGGCCGAGCTGAGGCGGTGCGGCGACCCGATCTCCGAGATCGAGCGCCGCGCGGACGCCCTCGCCGCCGAGGTCAGGGCCGTCCTCGACCGCGCGGCGGCCGCCGTCCCGGCCGGAGCCGGAACGAGCACGCTGCGGGAGTTCCGGCCCACCGTGACCATGCACCGCCACGTCAGCTGACGCCCCCACCGCTTCCGGGCCGGGGGCACGTCCCTCACCTCCCCAAACCCCCAGACGGGTCCCCGGCCCGGGACCACGACCGGCCTTCCGGAGGACGAAGTGCCCAAGCGATACCCGCCCGAGCTGCGCCGCAAGGCCCTCGACCTGCTGGTCGCGGGCGAGCCGGTGAAGAAGGTCGCCCTGGACCTCGGCCTCGGCGACCAGACGATCTACCAATGGCGGCGCACGCACCTGCCGCACCTGGGCAGGCCGCGGCGCGCACCGATGGGCACCGCAGAGCTGACCGCGGCCCGCAGGCGCATCACCGAACTGGAGACCGAACTCGCCGTCCACCGGCGGGTCACCGAGCTGCTGCGCGATGTGGTGTCCCCAAAAGGCGATTTGAGGCCGTGCAGGTGATGGCCGGTGAGGGGCTCCCGATCCGGACCGCCACGCGCGTCCTCGGCATCTCCGAATCGGGGTACTTCACCTGGCGCGGCCGGCCTCCCTCGCCCCGCTCCACCCGGCACCTGTGGCTGACGGACCTCATCAGCTCCATCCACGCCGCCTCGCGCGGCACCTTCGGGTACCGGCGCATCCACGAGGAGCTCACCCTGCGGCACGGCATCCCCATCAGCCACGGCACCGTAGAACTGCTCATGCGGCGTGCCGGGCTCCAGGGCCGCCCCGGCGTGCCCGACCGGCTCTGGGTGACCGACGCCGTCGAACTCGCCACCCGCCAGGGCGAGCTGCTCTGCGTGATCGTGCTCGACGCCCACGCCCGCCGGCTGATGGGCTGGAGCACGGGTTCCGCGCCGGCCGCCGCCGTGGCGGCGGACGCCCTGAGCAGGGCGGTGCTGCGGCACTCCGTCCACCCCGGGCCCCGGCCCGAGGGGCGCTTCACCACCCTCGTCTTCACCGAACGCGCCCACGCCCGCGGACTGGCGCCCCCCACCGGCCTGGTCGCCGACCGGAACGACCACGCCGTGATCGGCGCCTTCTGGGCCCGGACACAGACCGAGCTCCTCGACCACCGCACATGGCACAGCCGGCTCGACCTCACCACAGCCCTGTCCGACTACTTCGAGGGAACCCGAGCATGACCGTGGACAGACCGACGCCCCCGTTGCCGATCTCCTACCTGCTGCGCACCCAGATCCGTGCGGGCCAGACCCTGCCGCCCACGCAGGCGCACCAGGTCATGCTGCACTGCGCCCTCGACGCCGCCGGGGTCCCGGTCCGCCGGGACGACGCGGACGCCGTCGCCAGGATCGCCGAACTCGACTACGCCACTGTCAACGCGGTCATCGGCTGGCTGCGCGTCGTCAGACCGGCGGCGTGCTGACGTGTTCCGGACCGCCCCTCCGGAGCGCAGGACACCGCGCCCGGCGTACGGCCGCGCGCTGCTCGGCGCGCTGACGGCGTACCGCTTCGAGCCACCGCCCGTCGAACCGATGGCGGCGCTGTGCGGCCTCGACCAGGACGACTTCCTGTACCGCTGCCGCTCCGCACGCGGCGCAGGACCACCGGACGGCGCGGCGCCGGACGGCTCGGCGGCGGGCGGACTATGACCGGGTGGGGCTGCGGAGGAGGGATTCGACGAGGGCGGCGACGTGGCGGCGGTCGGCTTCGGACAGTTGCTGGACGCTGGCGATGAGGGTGGCCACCT
>NZ_JBEXSX010000135.1:0-4461 GCF_040613835.1 Streptomyces sp. NPDC006207
GCACGTTGACCGCCGGCCCGGCCCGCTCCGACGCGGGTCAGGCGGGCGACGCGGGCGGACGACCAACGAACGCACCCCGCCCGGTGGGCCCCCACCGGGCGGGGTGCGGTGCGTCGGCTCAGGGCTCGAAGCGGTAGCCCATGCCCGGCACGGTGATCAGGTGGCGCGGGTGGGCGGGGTCCGGCTCCAGCTTGTGCCGGAGGGTGGCGAGGTAGACCCGCAGGTAGTTGGTGCGTTTCTCGTTGCCCGGGCCCCATACGTCGCGCAGCAGCTGGCGCCCGGTGATCAGGCGCCCGGGATTGCGCAGCAGCGGGGCGAGCAGCCGCCACTCGGTGGGCGTGAGCCGCGGGGCCGCACCCTTGCCGGAGCGGCGCTCGACGGTGAACGCGCCCAGGTCGACGCGGTAGTCCGCGATGGTGACCGTCTCCGGCTCCTCCAGGACAGGCGGGCGGCGCAGCACGGCGCGCAGCCGGGCCGCCAGTTCGTCCATGGAGAACGGCTTGGTCACGAAGTCGTCGGCCCCCGCGTCCAGCGCCTCGACCTTGTCGGCAGGCCCGGTCCGCCCGGACAGCACGATGATGGGCAGCGGGCTCCAGGCCCGCACGCCGTGGATGATGTCGGTGCCGGACATATCGGGCAGGCCGAGGTCGAGGATGAGGGCGTCGGGCGGCTGCCGGGACACCAGCAGCAGTGCCGTGGTGCCGTCGGGGGCGGTGGCGACGGCGTAGTGACGTGCCGTCAGGTTGATGTCCAGCGCCTTCAGGATCTGCGGTTCGTCGTCGACGATCAGGACGCGCCTCATGTCAGCGCCTCCTCCCCGCCGGTGGGGGCGGCGGGCACGTCGGCCGGACCGCCGGCGGTGGGCAGGGACAGGACCATGGTGAGACCTCCGCCAGGGGTGTCCTCGGGGGTGAGGGTGCCGCCCATGGCCTCGGTCAGGCCGCGCGAGAGGGCGAGCCCGAGACCGAGGCCGGTGGTGTTGTCGGTGTCGCCGAGCCGCTGGAAGGGTTCGAAGACCCTCTCCCGGTCGGCGGGTCGGAGGCCGGGTCCGCGGTCCGCGACGCGCAGCTCGATGCGGGGGCCGAGGGCGCTGGCGCTGACCAGGACCGCGGTGCCTTCCGGGGCGTACCGCTGGGCGTTGGTCACCAGGTTGGCGATGACACGTTCCAGGAGCGGCGGGTCGGCCAGCGCGAACGGTACGTCCGCCAGGCCCCGGGTGGTGACGGGGACCGTGCTCTCGGCCAGGCTGTCGAGGGCGAGCGAGGCCGCTTCGGCCACGGAGGCGGGCTCGAGGGCCAGGCTGAGCGCGCCGGCCTGCAGCCGGCTCATGTCGAGGAGGTTGTCCACCAGCCGGTTGAGCCGGTCCAGGGACACCTCTGCGGTGGCCAGCAGTTCCTCCTGGTCCTCGGCGGAGAACTCGACCTCCCGGCTGCGCAGCGAGCTGACGGCCGCCCAGGCGCCGGCCAGCGGGGTGCGCAGGTCGTGGCTGACCGCCGCGAGCAACGCCGTCCGCATGCGGTCGGCCGCCCTGACGGGCTCCACCTCCGCTGCGGCCTCGGCAAGCCGGGCCCGTTCCAGCGCGGAGGCCACGTGCCCGGCGAAGGCGATGAGCACACGCCGCTCCGATGCCGCCAGGCGGCGGCCGCGCAGGACGAGGACGTCGTCCGGTCCGACGGGCACGGCCACCACGCCGTCCGCGGGGTCGTCCACCGGCACCGCCCCGCCGTCGGAGCCGTGCACGAGCTCGGCCGACTCCATGCCGAAGGCCTCCCGCGTTCGGTGCAGCAGGGCCTCGACGGCCTGGTCGCCGCGCAGGATGCTCCCGGCGAGGGAGGACAGCGTCTCGGCCTCGGCGGTGGCGTTGGCCGCGCGTCTGGACAGCCGCAGCGAGCGGTCCACGATCGTCGCGACGGTCACGGCGACGAGCGCGAACACGGCGAGCGCCAGCATGTTGTTGGTCTCGCCGATGGTGAACCGGCCGATGGGCGGTATGAAGTAGTAGTTCAGCAGCAGGGACGCGGTCAGGGACGCGAGCAGCGCGGAGACGACGCCGCCGATGCAGGCGACGCCGACCACGGTCAGCAGGAAGAGCAGCGCCTCGCTGGTGAGGTTCAGATGGCCCCGGCTGTTGGCGAGCACCGCGGTGAGCAGGGCGGGCAGGACCAGTCCCGCGACGGGGCCCGCCACCTTCCGCGCCGTGGGCAGCGAGCTGCCGGTGGCGGGCAGGAGGCGGCCGCGTCCCGCGCGCTCGTGGGTGACCATGTGGACGTCGATGTCGCCGGAGCGTTCCACGATGGTCTCGCCGACCCCGCGCCCGGTGAGGAACTGCGAGAGCCGCCCGCGCCGGCTGGTACCCATCACCAGCTGGGTGGCGCTCTCGGCCCGCGCGAAGTCCAGCAGGGCGTCGGGGACGTGGTCCCCGACGACGGAATGGAGGGTGCCGCCGAGGCTCTCCACGAGGGCCCGCTGTTTGGCCAGGGCGGCGGGCGAGGCGTCGGCCAGTCCGTCGCTGCGCACGATGTGGACGGCGAGCAGGTCGCCGCCGGCGGACCGGGCGGCGATCCGGGCGGCGCGGCGGATGAGGGTGCCGCCCTCCGGGCCGCCGGTGACGGCGACCACGACACGCTCCCGCGTCTCCCAGACGCGTCCGATGCCGTGCTCGGAGCGGTACTTCTGCAGCGCCTCGTCCACCCGTCCGGCGACCCAGAGCAGGGCGAGTTCGCGCAGCGCGGTGAGGTTGCCGACGCGGAAGTAGTTCGACAGGGCGGCGTCGACCTTCTCCGGGGCGTAGACGTTGCCGTGGGCCATCCGGCGGCGCAGTGCCTCGGCGGGCATGTCGACGAGCTCGATCTGGTCGGCGCGGCGGACGACCTCGTCCGGGACGGTCTCCCGCTGCGGCACGCCGGTGATCTTCTCGACGACGTCGTTGAGCGACTCCAGGTGCTGGATGTTGACGGCGGTGATCACGTCGATCCCCGCCCTGAGGAGCACCTCGATGTCCTGCCAGCGCTTGGCGTGGCGGCCGCCGGGGATGTTGGTGTGGGCCATCTCGTCGACGAGTGCCACCTGCGGCGCGCGGGCGAGGACGGCGTCGAGGTCCATCTCGGTGAAGACGGTGCCCCGGTAGTCGCGTTCCGCGCGGGGCACGACCTCCAGACCGTCGAGCATCTCCTCCGTGAGCGGCCGCTTGTGGCACTCGACGTACCCCACGACGACGTCGGTGCCCCGGGCGCCCCGGCGGCGTGCCTCGTCGAGCATGCGGTAGGTCTTCCCGACTCCGGGGGCCGCCCCGAGGAAGACCTTGAGTCTTCCGGGCCGTCCGCGGGGAGTGCCGGCCGGGGCCGGGACGACTGGCTGCGTCACCGGGAGTCCTTCCTTGTGCGGGTGTCACGCCGCCCGGCGGCGCAGGTGTTCCCTGCGCCGCCGGGCGGCGTGGTACGGGCGGTTCGACGGTGACGGGACGTCACTTCAGCTCGGTGAGCGCCTGGTTGAGTTCCACCACGTTGACGCGCTCCGCGCCGAGGAAGCCGAGGGTCCGGCCCTGGACGTGGTCCTCCACCAGCTTGCGCACGGCGGCGGCGTCCAGGCCGCGGGCCTGGGCGACCCGCTCGACCTGCTCGCGGGCGTACTCGGGCGAGATGTGCGGGTCGAGGCCGGAGCCGGAGGCCGTGACGGCGTCGACCGGTACGTCCTCGGGGGCCACGCCGTCGAACTCGGCGACCGCGGCCCGGCGTTCCTTGATGGTCTTCACCAGGTCCTCGTCGTTCGGGCCGAGGTTGGAGGCGCCGGTGACCAGCGGGTCGTAGCCGCCGGGTCGCGGCTGGAACCACTTCGGGTCCGGCTGGGCGACCTCGTCGGCGTCGTCCGGGTCCTTCTTCGGGAGGGTGAAGTTCTGGCCGATGAGGCTGGAACCGACGGTCTTGCCGTCCTGGGTGATCCTGGAGCCGTTGGCCTGGTCGGAGAACGCCGCCTGGGCGACGCCGGTGACGGCCAGCGGGTACGCGATGCCCAGGAGCACCGTGAACACCAGCAGCATCCGCAGGGCGGCCACGTGGTTGCGGACCACGGTGGGCAGGGAGCCGAACATGATGGGTTGCCTTCTTCTGTCAGCTGAGGCCGGGGATGAACTGGATGATCAGGTCGATCGCCTTGATGCCGACGAACGGCAGCACGAGACCGCCCAGGCCGTAGACCCAGATGTTGCGGGTCAGCAGCGCGGAGGCCGACGACGGCCGGTAGCGCACGCCGCGCAGGGCGAGCGGGATCAGCACGACGATGATCAGGGCGTTGAAGATGATCGCCGAGGAGATCGCCGACGTCGGGCTGTGCAGCTGCATGATGTTGAGCTTGTCCAGGCCCGGGTAGGCGATCGCGAACATCGCGGGGATGATCGCGAAGTACTTCGCCACGTCGTTGGCGATGGAGAAGGTGGTCAGCGCGCCGCGGGTGATGAGCAGCTGC
>NZ_JBEXSX010000136.1:0-4057 GCF_040613835.1 Streptomyces sp. NPDC006207
TGCCGTGCCACGCTGACCTTGTGGCTGCACGTCGACTCCGCCGAGACGACCACCACCACCGCCTACGACAAGCTGACCCTGACCGCCGGCTCCACGCCACCGGCCGGGGCCTGCCGTCGGCGCCGGTGGCCACGAAGACCAGGTGCGCCGTGACGACGTCGGTCACCGGGCCCGGGGTGTCCCAGCGCTCGGCGGTGACGCGGACGCCGACGTCCATCGAGGTGCGGCCCGCGTGCTCCACGACCGCGTGGACGGTGAGCAGGTCACCGGCGTGCGCCGGGTGGAGGTAGGCCATCCCCTCCACGGAGACGGTCACCGCGGGCCCCGAGGCGTGCCGGGCCGCGGCCGCCGCCGCCGCGTCGTCGACGAGCTTCATCACGACCCCGCCGTGGACGGTCCCGTACAGGTTGGTGTCGTGCTCGCTCATGATGTGGGCGAGCGTCACGGCCGAGTCGGCCGGCGTCTTGTACCGCGGGGCCATCCCGCTCACCCCCGCACCCGGCGCGCCGCGGCCACCAGGTTCTCCAGCGCGGCACGGACCTCGCCCGGGGCCCGGGTCTTCAGACCGCAGTCGGGGTTGACCCACAGCCGTTCGGCGGGCAGGGCCCGCAGCGCCCGGTCGATGAGGTCGGAGATCTCCCGTTCCGAGGGGACGCGGGGCGAGTGGATGTCGTACACCCCGGGGCCGGCCTCCCGCCGGTAGCCGGCGGCGGCCAACTCGCCCGCGATCTCCATGTGGGAACGGGCGGCCTCCAGGCTGATGACGTCCGCGTCCAGGGCCTCGATGGCCGGCAGGATCTCCCCGAACTCCGCGTAGCACATGTGGGTGTGGACCTGGGTGTCCGCGCGGACCCCGGACGTGGCGAGGCGGAAGGCCTCGGTGGCCCACTCCAGGTAGCCGGGGCAGGCGGCGGCGCGCAGCGGCAGGCTCTCGCGCAGCGCGGGTTCGTCGACCTGGATGACCGCGGTCCCGGCCGCCTCCAGGTCGGCGACCTCGTCGCGCAGGGCGAGGGCGACCTGGCGGGCGGTGTCGGCGAGCGGCTGGTCGTCGCGGACGAAGAACCAGGCGAGCATCGTGACCGGGCCGGTGAGCATGCCCTTGACGGGCCTGCCGGTGAGCGACTGCGCGTAGGAGGTCCAGCGCAGCGTCATGGGCGCGGGCCGTGACACGTCGCCGACGAGGACCGGCGGCTTGACGTAGCGGCTCCCGTAGGACTGGACCCAGCCGTGCCGGGTGACGAGGAACCCGTCCAGCCGCTCGGCGAAGTACTGCACCATGTCGTTGCGTTCGGGCTCCCCGTGGACGAGGACGTCCAGACCCGCCTTCTCCTGGAACGCGACGACCTCGCGGATCTCGGCGGCGATCCGCTCCTCGTACTGCTGCGCCGTCAGCTTCCCCGCCCGCAGGGCCGCGCGGGCGGCGCGCAGGTCGGCGGTCTGCGGGAACGAGCCGATGGTCGTCGTCGGCAGCGGGGGCAGGCCGAGCCGGTTCCGCTGCGCCGCCGCCCGCTCCCCGTACGGCTGGGGGCGGCGGGCGTCGTCGGGGCCGGCGGCCGCGCAGCGGGCCCGTACGGCGGGGTCGTGGGTGAGGGCGGAGGCGGTACGTGAGGCCCGGGCGGCACGGCTCGCGGCCAGTTGCGGGGCGACGGCCTCCCGGCCCTCGGACAGGGCGCGCGCCAGGGTGACGGTCTCGTCGAGCTTCTGCCGGGCGAAGGCGAGCCAGCGCGTGACCTGCAGGTCCAGGGTGCGTTCCCGCGTCAAATCCAGGGGGACGTGGAGGAGGGAGCAGGAGGGCGCCACGTCGAGGTGGCCGGTCAGGCCCAGCAGGGTGGCCAGGGTGGCGAGCGAGGCCTCCAGGTCGTCGGCCCAGACGTTGCGGCCGTCGACGACCCCGGCGACCAGGCGCTTGCCGGGCAGGCCGCCGAGGGAGGCGAGCGCGTCGAGGTTCGCGGCGGCGGGACCGGTGAAGTCCAGGGCCAGCCCCTCCACGGGGGACTGAGCAAGGACGGGCAGGGCCTCCCCGAGGGCGTCGAAGTAGGTGGCGACCAGCACCTTCGGCCGGTCCGCGGCGAGCGGTGAGTTCGCGGTAGGCGCGGCCGGTGGCGTCGAGCACGGCACGCGGCTGGTCCTGGACCAGTACCGGCTCGTCCAGTTGCACCCATTCCACGCCCGCGGCCCGCAGGTCCGCCAGGAGGGACGCGTAGACCGGCAGCAGCCGGTCCAGCAGCGCGAGCGGTGTGAAACCGGCGCCGGGCGCGGGCTTGGACAGCAGCAGGAAGCTGACCGGGCCCAGCAGCACCGGACGGGCCGTCAGCCCTTCGCGCCGGGCCTCGGCGTACTGCGCGAGCTGCCCCCGCGGGTCGGGGGCGAAGCCGGTGCCGGGGCCGCTCTCCGGCACCAGGTAGTGGTAGTTGGTGTCGAACCACTTGGTCATCTCCAGCGGCGCCAGCTCCGCCGTGCCGCGCGCGGCCGCGAAGTAGGCGTCCAATTCGGTCACCTCGCCCGCGCGGTAGCGCGCGGGAACGGCGCCGACCGCCCAGGCCGTGTCCAGGACGTGGTCGTAGAGCGAGAGGCCGCCGGTCGGGATCTCGGTGATGCCCGCCGCGCGCATCTGGCGCCGGGCGCCCGCCCGGACGGACGCGGCGGTCGCGAGCAGGTCCTCCGCCCCGACGCGGCCCGTCCAGTAGCCCTCGAGGGCCCGCTTGAGCTCCCGGTCGGGGCCCTGGCGCGGGTAGCCGTGGAGGGTTGCACCGATGTGCGTGAGTGCCATGGAACTCTCCCTCGCGAGTTCGCACGGACCCCGGCACGGGACGCCGGCACGGCACACGAAGGCCGCCGCCGACCCGCCCACGAGGTCCCGGTGGAACCGCGCCCCACCGCGGGGCACGGGCAGTGGCAGGTCTTCGGACTCACGGGCACGTCTGCCGGGCAGACACCTACTGGCTGTCGCTTCCCGGGCGCTTGCGCGCCCAGTGCGTATGACGGCGGTCGTTCCCGCTCACCGCTGCGGGGCAGTCCCGGATTCCCACCGGGTTCCCTCTTGCGACGCATCCCGCCTGGCGGACGGGGCGAACCAGCTGCACGCGCCAGCCTACGGGGTGCGCCGCCCGCGGACGGGGAGATCCGCGGACCGGACGTCCCGGTGGGCACGGTGAGCGGCGCCGGGCGCCGCGTGCCGGGGTGGCAGGGCCCTGGATGCGGGTCGGCCCGGGCCGCGACGGAACGGAACGGGCGCAGTCGGCCGGTGCCGGTGCGGGCGGCCCCGCGGCGCGGGTGAACCGCGCGGCGGCCTCCTCCAGCCGCGCACGCGGCATGTCACCGGGCACCAGGCGGCCGGCCAGGCCTCCGGCACGACCTTGCGCAGCAGGCAGTGCAAGCGCGGGCCCGCACCGACGGCGACGAGGTCGTCGTCCCGGACGTCCCGGTGGGCGTCGCACACCCCCAACTCGGCCTCCCCCAGGGCCTGGTGGTTCGCGTAAATTGCTTCCATGGGGGCACGGGACGCACAGCACGAACCGATGCGAGGCGGCCGGCGATCGGAAGGGCGGGGCTCGGGCGAGGGCTCCGCGCATCCCCTGGCGCTCCTGCTGGCCGGCGTGGTGTTCCTCGCGGCGGGCGTCTGGCTGCTGACCGCGACGGCCAGGGACACCCTGGACGTGCGCTACGGCGTGCACACGGTGGGGACGGTCCGCGAGGCCCGCGACGCCTCCGGCGACGGCCGGCTGTGGGTGACCTTCACCGTGGCGGGCGCCGAGGTGACCCACCCGCTGCCGCCGGGCACCAACCGCCGCCAGGTGAACCACGGGGACCGGCTCCCCATCGTCTACCGGGCCGACCGTCCCGAGCGGGTCGTCGCCCGCCGTGACGTCGGGCACGGTCCCCTGCTGTTCTGGTCGGGGTTCACCGCGGTGGGACTCGTCCTGGCCGGCTGGTCCGGCCTGGCGCTGCACCGCGCCGGCCGGCGTCGGTCGCGCCCCGCCCCGTGGAAGGCGTGGGTCAGTCGGTGGGGGTGATGTGGCCGTCGCGGAGTTCCAGGACGCGGTCGGCGAGGGCGAGG
>NZ_JBEXSX010000137.1:0-4016 GCF_040613835.1 Streptomyces sp. NPDC006207
TCTCCCTGGTGCCGGTGCGACCCATTGTGGCCGCCTTCACCCCGGGGACGGAGCCGGCCACGGGTTCTCGACATCACCGCCCGAGATTTCTCCGACGCCCGTCGACAGGCCTCGTGGTGCCCGGCCGACGACCGTGGCGTGTGCACCGGTCACAGGACGAAATGCCGGCGCAGCCGCTCGTGCGCGGCCCGCTCGGCGTCGGTGAACCTGGCACGTCCGGCCTCGGTCAGGGTCACTTCGATCGTTCTGCGATCTCTGGGGCCACGACTGCGTTCGACGAGCCCTTCCGCCTCCAGGCCCGTGAGGAGGGAGGCGATCCGGGTCCGCGTCTCGCGCAGGAGCGCCGTCAGCCGGGTCAGGGGTACGGGCCGGCCCTCGGCTTCCGCGAGGGCACCGAGGATGAGGTAGTCGTGGAGCGACAGGCCGTGCGTCCCCCGCAGTTCGCCGTGCAGGAGACCCAGGCTCCACAGGATGGGTGGAGGCTGCCGTGTGGCGGTGGCCGGATGGCGGTCGGTCATGCTTCATCCCCGGGGTGGGTTCACCGGCCGCGAGCTCGCGGCCCTACGGGCATAACCGGGCTTCCCCACGCAGCTGATGGCGGAACGGGGGACAAGAAGCCCTCGGATCAGGACACCGCGTCGTCTGTGCGCGCTCCGTGACGCGGCGACGGGCGGCCCGCGGCCGGCCGCCCGTCCGATGTCCTGATGTGAGGCCGCCGTGGCACGCGGGACCGTCCGTTCCCGTGCCCTCCCGGATCTACCGTCGTCAAGGCGGTGGGGCCGCACAGGTCGGTCCGGGCGGCGGGTGCGTCCGCCGACGGCACAGCGGCATCGATGAGGAGCAGCGGCATGAGCCTGCTGGCAGGGATCAACCGGCCCGCGGACCTGAGGGGCCTGAGCCATCCGGAACTGGTAGGGCTCGCCGGGGAGATCCGCGAGTTCCTGATCCGGCACGTCGCGGCCACGGGCGGCCATCTGGGGCCCAACCTCGGCGTGGTGGAGCTGACGCTGGCACTGCACCGGGTCTTCGAATCGCCGCGTGACCGGCTGCTGTGGGACGTCGGGCACCAGGCGTACGTCCACAAGATCGTGACGGGACGGGCCGGTGAGTTCACCGGCCTGCGGCAGCGCGGCGGCCTGTCGGGGTACCCCAGCCGGGAGGAGTCCGCGCACGACCACATCGAGCACTCCCACGCTTCGGCGGCGCTGTCGTACGCCGACGGCATGGCCAAGGCCGGACAGCTCGCGGGGGAGGCGGACCGGCACATCGTCGCCGTCGTCGGCGACGGGGCGCTCACCGGGGGGCTGGCCTGGGAGGCCCTGAACAACATCGCGGAGGCTCCCGACCGGCCCGTGGTGATCGTCGTCAACGACAACGGCCGTTCGTACGCACCGACCGTCGGCGGACTCGCGCGGCACCTGACGGCCCTGCGCACCCACGCCGGCTACGAGCGTCTGGCGGGCTGGGGCAAACAGGCCCTCGGCGGTGCCGGAACGCCGGGGCGGGCGCTGCACCGCACCTTGCATGCCGCCAAGGAGGGCATCAAGGAGGGGCTGAGGGCGGGCCTGGTGGAGGGCTCCGCCGACGCCGTGACGCCGCACTCGCTCTTCGGCGCGCTGGGACTGCACTACCTCGGGCCGGTCGACGGCCACGACATCCCCGCCCTGGAAGCAGCCCTGGAGCGGGCCAAGGCCCATGGCGCGCCCGTCGTCGTCCACTGCATCACGCGCAAAGGGCTCGGATACGCGCCCGCCGAGGAGGACGAGGAGGACCATCTGCACGGCATCGGCGCCATCGACCCGCGGACGGGGCGTCCTCTGCGGCCCGCCGTTGCGACCTGGTCGGCGGTGTTCGGCCGGGAACTGGTGGAGCTGGCGGACGCGCACCCGGACGTCGTGGCGATCACCGCGGCCATGCCCGGCTCGGTCGGTCTGAACGACTTCGCCGCACGCCATCCGGCACGGTTCTTCGACGTCGGGATCGCCGAGCAGCACGCGGTCGCCTCGGCCGCCGGGATGGCCATGGCGGGACTGCACCCGGTGATCGCCCTGTACGGCACCTTCCTGAACCGCGCACTCGACCAGGTGCTGATGGACCTCGCGCTGCACCGTCTCGGTGCGACCCTCGTACTCGACCGGTCCGGGGTCACCGGGGACGACGGACCCAGCCACAACGGGCTGTGGGACCTGGCGATGCTTCAGGCCGTCCCCGGCCTGCGGATCGCGGCTCCCCGTGACGCGCACACGCTGCGGCAGCAGTTGCGGCAGGCCGTCGTGATCACCGACGCGCCGACGGTCCTGCGGTACCCGCGGGGCGCGGTCGGCCCGGCGATCCCGGCGGCCGGTCGCGCCGGTGCGGTCGACGTCCTGCGTGAGGGCCCCGGCACCGGCGGCGTCCTGCTGATCGCCGTCGGGACGATGGCCCCGGTCGCCCTCGAAGCGGCGGAGCTCTGCGCCGAGCACGGCGTGGAGGTCACCGTGGTGGACCCGCTGTGGGTCAAGCCGCTGCCCGGAGAACTGCCCGTCCTCGCCGCCGACCGCGCCCTGGTCGTCACGGTCGAGGACGGCCTGCGTACCGGGGGAGTGGGCACCGCGGTGGGCCAGGCCCTGCAGGAGGCCGGCATCCGCACCCCGGTGCGTGCCCTGGGCGTGGCCGACGGGTTTCCCCGGCAGGCCACCCGTGCCGAGATCCTCGCGGAAGCGGGCCTGACCGCTCAGGCCGTCGCGGAGAGCGTCATGGAGGCCCTGGTGGGCGTCGCCGTCCCCGCCGTGCCCGGCGGCCCCCGGACCGCCTAGGTGCCCGAAAGACGATGAAATGCACATACCAGTAATATGCTGCTACCGCGTCAGCGGTCGGAGGATGCGTCATGGCCAAGATCAGCTGTCGCAGAATCGATGAACAGGCGCCTTCCGGACGCCGCGCGGCCGTATCCGCCGCGGTGGCCGACCTCAACGCGGGCGCGCTCGCGTTCGTCATGGGCACCGGCATCGTTTCCACGGCCCTGTACGTCAACGGCGCCGGCACCGCCTCCGCCGTACTGCTGTGGGTGGCACTGGCCGGGTTCGCGGTACTGCTGCCCGCCTACGGCTGGCGGCTGCTGCGGCAGCGCGAGCGGTTCGTCGCGGATTTCATGGGGCCGCGCGCCTTCGCGTTCCTCACCGTCGCCATCTCCGCCAACGTGCTGGCCGCACGCCTCGCGCCGGAAGGCCACACCGCGGTCGCAGGGGCGTTCCTGGCCTTCGGGGCACTGGGGTGGGTGGTGCTGGACTACGGCATCCCGCTCGCGCTCATCACCACCCTGAAACGGGGCCCCTCGTTCGACCAGGTGAACGGCACCTGGTTCCTGTGGGCGGTGGGATCGGAGTCGGTGGCGCTCGCGGCGGCCGCGCTGGCCCGGGTGACCCCGGGCAACGTCCTGCCGGTGCTGGCGGTGGTGTGCTGGGCCGTCGGCCTGGTGCAGTACCTGCTGACCGCCGCCATCGTCCTGGCCCGACTGCTGGCCCGGCCGGTCCGGCCGGAAGGCCTCATGACGTCCGTCTGGATCTTCATGGGGGCGGCGGCGATCGCAGTCCTTGCCGCAGTGCGGCTGATGGCACTCCCCGCGGGCAGCACCATGCTGTCGCGCCCGCTCCTCGTCGGATCGTCCGTCGTCCTGTGGTCGTTCTCCAGCTGGCTCATCCCCCTTCTGCTGGCCCTGGGCGTGTGGCGGCACGCGCTGCGCCGCATTCCGCTGCACTACGACCTCGGCTGGTGGAACCTCGTCTTCCCGGTCGGCATGTACGCGGTCACCACGCACGAGCTGGGACGCGCGACCGGAACCTCGTGGATGGCCAGCATGGGCCGCTGGGAGGTCTGGATCGCCGCGGCGTTCTGGGCCGTGGTGTTCGCGGCCATGGTGGCGGCCAAGCTCCGGCCCCGCCGTAGGGCTCCCCGGCCGCTGTCGTAGGCGTGCAGCCGCCGGCCGCACCCCGCCGGCCGAAGGCGCCCGCGGTCAGGCCCGGGGCCTGACCGCGGGC
>NZ_JBEXSX010000138.1:0-3771 GCF_040613835.1 Streptomyces sp. NPDC006207
CTGACGCCGTCCCGGTGGCTGCTGCAGTGCAGGCGTTGGTGGCGACCTGCCATGCCCAACCCAGTGAGGCTACGCGGTCACGGCACTGGGGTCAGGTCCTGGCCGCCGTATCCGTGATGGTGACCACTTCGGTGGCGGGCACCTCGTGACCGTCGTCGTCGAGGAAGCCCACGTGGACGGGGCGGCTGGTGGAGCGCGTCCGTCGCAGCGCGGAGGGGCCCGAGGGGCGCGGGCGGTGGTGGTCGCCCCACTGCTGGAGCGCTGATAGCACCACCCGCAGGTCTCGCCCCGCCTCAGTCAGGTGGTAGCTCTGCCGAGGCCTGCTGCCCGGTTCCCGATATGCCTGCGTACACAGCACGCCGCTCTCGACGAGAAGCTTGAGCCGGGCGCTGAGCAGGTTGGTTGCGATGCCTAGGGACGACTGGATCTCCGCGAATTTATGTGTCCCGGTGAGGATCTCGCGGAGCACCAGAAACGTCCAGCGCTCGCCGAGAATCTGCAGGCTGCGCTCGATGGAGCAGGCCGGCTCGTCGTTCATGGGGCTTGACCCTTGCCCCTGGGTTGACACTGTCCACCTCCCGCGCAATACACGTCCGCGACTGGAGCATTTCGGACAATACTCTCCTGGATCTCGTATTGCAATCCAGACCCCGCGCTGCACGAAGACCTCCACACGCAACGGCGCGAATGCAGCAGGCGTGCGAGCCCACCCCTGCCGCAATCCTGACCGTCGACGGCTTCCAGGGAGCCCCACGCCATAGCGCAGACCTCGCATGCCTCACCCACACCCCGCACCCCTCGCCGGAGTCGGCACCTGGGGCCGCCCGCCCCGCCTCCCTCCGCCCTCGCCGCCGACACACCCAGAACCGCCCGCGACCGAAGTTCACGAAACCCCCCATATCTCTACAAATAGGAAGCAATCACATCTAATCCGATCTACCCTGACTTGCGTATATAAATCCAACCGCTAACGTTGAAGTCGTGAGCGGCCCTGCCCCCAGCCCGACCGACAGACGATCACCCGCCACGAGCCAGCCGGAAACAGGGCGTGCCTTCTGCCGCTCTGGACGGGTGCTTTCGCCGCAAGGCCTGCCCGGGGCCCGGCGCAGCCCAACAGGTCGCACAGAGAGAGGATGATCGATGAGCAGCTCCACCGGAACGCCGTTCACCACAGTCCGGACGGCCGCTGAAGCCGCCGGCACCGGCACGGCGATAGCCCTGCTGGATGCGAATAAGAGGGTGGTCGGATGGACGCGGGCCGCCGAGCAGCTCGTTGGATACCCACCGGCGGACGTGGTGGGCTGCCCCGCGGCGACCCTCCTGGTGGACAGCGAGGACCGAGCGAAGGCATCGGCGTTCTTCGAGCCGGGCGCAGCCCGCGGTCGGTCCGGCTTCGTCAAGGTCCGCCACCGCGACGGCCGCAGGATCGACGTACGCCTGTGCGTGCAGTCGCTGTCCGGACACAACGGCCAGGCCCAGTGGGTCGTGTCGGCAGGCGGCAAGGGCACGCCCCCCGCCTGGGCGGCGGACCGAGCGGTGCTGGAGTCGCTCCCGGGAACACTGAATCTCCCCAGCCGTCTGCCGGTCGGGGTCGTCATACGCGACACCGAACTGCGCTGCACGTGGGTGAACGACACCCAGGGCCTCAAGGACGGCATCCCCATGCCACGACGGCTGGGGCGCAGACTGCCGGAGGCGGCTCCCGGCACCGAAGCCGCACAACTTGAGGCACTGATGCGCCAGGTGCTGCACAGCGGCGTCCCCGCACTCAACGTGGAATACCGGACGTTCCTGCCGGCGCAAGCACCCAGGCGACACACGCTGACGGCGTCGTTCTTCCGCCTCGACGACGCGCAGGGCCGCGCCTTGGGCGTGTGCGCCGTGAGCGTGGACGCCACCGACAGCCGGCGGGCGCAAGAGCGTCTGGCGATCCTCGGCGAGGCCGGCAAGCGGATCGGAACCACCCTGGACGTGATGCAGACCGGACAGGAACTCGCCGATCTCGCGGTGCCTCTCCTCGCGGACCACGCCACCGTCGACCTGGCGGAGTCGGTTCCCCTCGGCGAGGAGCCCCTGGCACGCCTCGGCCTCAAGGGTGGTCGCACCCCCGCGTTCCGCCGCGCGGGCTTGGCCACGATCCACCCGGAGACCTCGCAGGCCCTGGCCGCGCGGGCAGAGGCGGTCATTGTCCCGCCGACGTCGCCAAACATCAGCGTCCTGCGCTCGGGGAAGTCCCACTTCGAACCGATCCTGGACACTTCGCCCGGCACGTGGGTGGATCACCACGATGCGGCACGGGCGGCGATCCACGACTGCACGGCACACTCATTGATCGTCGTCCCGATCCACGCCCGGGGTGCCGTGCTGGGTGTGGCGGCGTTCGTACGAACTGGCGACCGTGCGCCGTTCGAGGAGGACGACCTGCTCCTGGCCGAGGAACTGGTCAGCCGGGCCGCACTGTCCCTGGACAACGCCCGCCAGTACGCGCGTGAACGCTCCGCAGCCCTCGCTCTGCAACGTCACCTGCTCCCCCACCATGCGGCGGGCGGTGCGGCCGCTGACGTGGCCTCGCGCTACCTGCCGGCCGACGACCACCACGGTGTGGGGGGTGACTGGTTCGACGTGATCCAACTGCCCGGCGCCCGGGTCGCCCTGGTCGTCGGAGACGTGGTCGGACACGGCATCAAAGCAGCGGCAACCATGGGTCAGCTCCGCACTGCGGTACGCACCCTGGCCGATATGGACATGCCCCCCGATGAACTCCTGAGCCGCCTCGACGAGCAGGCCCTCCGCCTCACCGAGGCGGATGCCGACCCAGATGACCCGGCTAACACGACCATGACCGCCACCTGCCTGTACGCCGTCTACGACCCGGCCACCCGATGCTGCACGATGGCGCAGGCCGGGCACCCGCCTCCCGCGATCATCGATCCGCACGGTGGCGTCACCTTCGCCGATCTGCCTGCCGGCGCACCGCTCGGCCTCGGACTGGTCCCCTTCGAGTCCGTGACGGTTCAGTTGCCCGAGAACACAACGCTCGCCTTCTACACCGACGGCCTGATCGAGGATCGCAACCAGGACATCGACATCGGGATGGATCGCCTGGCTACGATCCTGAGCCGGCGGGGCCTCACGCTGGACGAGCTCGGCTCGTCGGTGGTGGAGACACTGCCGGCCAGGGCGCCGAGCGACGACGTCACCCTGCTCCTCGCCCGGACCCGCTCACTTGGCCCGGACCAGATCGCTTCGTGGCAGCTCCCGGCCGAACCGGCGTTCGTCAGCCGCGCCCGGGCCCTGGCCACCCGGCAACTGGCCCAGTGGGGACTGGACCGCCTCGCCCAGTCCACGGAACTGATCGTCAGCGAGCTGGTCACCAACGCCATCCGGCACAGCCAGGGCACGATCGGCCTGCGCCTCATCCAGCACGGGGCGCTGACCTGCGAGGTGTACGACACCAGCAACAACCACCCACGGCTGCGCCACCCCCAGACCACCGACGAAAACGGCCGCGGCCTCGCCCTCGTCGCCCACCTGTCCCGCCGGTGGGGAACCCGCAACGCACCCGACGGGAAACTCATCTGGGCCGAACAGCCACTGACAACCAGCCCGTGACATCACGTCCGGCAGCACGGCTCCCATCGCGTCGACCGGGCCGGCCACGGCCCATAGCCACTTCGCCGCAGCGCGAACACAAAAGGCAGCACCGGACTCATGGCACTGTCCTTGCGAGAAATGCAGGATATGGGTTCAGTCCGCTGCCCGCCCAGGGAC
>NZ_JBEXSX010000139.1:0-3271 GCF_040613835.1 Streptomyces sp. NPDC006207
ACCCACGACACCGCCCTGCCCACCACACTCACCGCCTAGCCTCAAAACGAGATCACCGAGTGGCCGTCGATACACCACTCCCACGGACGTGACCGGTCGGTGGTCTGGGTGGTCAGCCACCCGGTGACGTACTGCCCGAACGTCATCCTTCCAGCGGTCGGCTCGATGTAGTCGCCCCGGGACATGTCGGCCTCGATGGAGGACAGCCACGCTTCCGCCCGACGTTTCTGCCGATCGGGGAAGCTCTTGGACTTCTCGGTGCCGTCCGGTCCGATGTAGCGGGCGCGGTAGCGCAGGCCGGAGCCGTGACGATCCGTCTTCACTGTGATGGGCCTACCGTCGGGGCCGTCGAGTGTCTTGTACCAGCGGTCTTGGATGTGTCCTGCCATCAGGCGGCCTCGTCTTCCATGAGGCTGGCGACCCAGGCGCGGACGTCTTCGGGGTCGTAGCGCAGGTGCCGGCCGACCCGGAAGCCGCGGACCTTGAGTAGGTTCCTCGGATGGCTGTGGAAGACGCATCGGGCGCAACCGAGCAGACGTACGCAGTGGGCTACCTACAGTCCTGGTACCTGTCGCAATGCAACGACGACTGGGAACACGAGTTCGGCGTTCGCATCGCAACGCTGGACAATCCAGGCTGGACGCTTGAGATCGACCTGACTGACACAGACCTTGCAGGCCGGAAGCTGCATAAGACGAAGCACGAGCCCTCGAAGGGCCTGTGGCTGTGGTCTTGGTCTGACGGCACCACATTTCACGCCGCGTGTGATCCGTCGTCGTTGAACAGGGCGATTCTTCGGTTCAAGGACTTCGCCGAAGCCCGGATCTGAAGATCCGCAGCCAGACGAAGATACTCAGGTGGAGCGAAGCAGGTTAAGCGCAGCTGTTACGGGTTTCTCTACCTCGATCAAGGCACCCGGCGTCGCTCACGCTCCGCCGGGCGCGCGGCCCGCGTCCGGCCGCGCCCACGCTCTTGTCTTCGCCCCGCTCGGCACGGCCGTCCGCGGCCGCGCGCCCACGGAGGTAGGCCGAGGGCATGAGGTCAGAACCGCGGGTGGCTGCGGCGGCCGGCGCTCCGATGCTTTAGGCAGCCACCATGGGGCGAGCCTCGAAGATCGGGGCCCACTTCGGGCTATTGCGGGCAGGCAAGGAGCCAGCCCGATTCGCGGCCAGCCTACGGGCCCCGATCTCTCGCCCCATGGCAGCTCCAGCCCAAAGCCTCTCCACGCCGCCCGCGTGAAAACCGCGCGGCACCGGCCAGGTACCCTCCGGCACATGGAAGAACGGCGCCCGCTGTGGCGGAGAATGGCGGGCCCAGTTCTGGTCGCCTGGCCATTGCTGACGCTCGTGTCGTGGGGCATCGCGCGACTGCTGGATATGGACAAGGGCCTCGCAGGCTGTGCGTTTTCCGTAGGTCTGATGATGACTGGCGGGCAGATATCCGAAGCGGGGCGCCGGTGGCGAGAGCGGAGACGCCAAGCACGCCTCGCTGATCGGACGGACAGGGCGACACGGGCCGTCACGGGGCCGTCCGAAAGGAACCAGCGTTGACCACCGATGACAGCCAACCACCATGTCAACGCAGATCAACGAGGCCCGGAGACAGAAGTATGCAGGTGGGGAGCGTGGCGCACCACTTCCAGAAGAACTGTGCGCGACCTCCGAGATCAGAGCACGCGGGCCGCGGCGGTAGTGTCCAGACCGAGCACGTAGGCCATCAGAAGCAGAGGACAAGGCATGCAGGCCGCAGACTGGTACGCCCTCGGGCTGTGCGTTGGGGCCTGCCTCATCCTGGTCATCGCTCGCTTGGTGATGTCCGGCAAGCGGGCCCACTGGCAAAACAGCGTGTGGTGGAAAAAGGCCTACGTCGCCGTACTCACGATCTTGGCGCTCTCCCAGACGGACACGGTCATCCGGATCGTCACGACGGTGACCGCAGTCTGTGCTGCCTACGCGCTTGGCCGGCGGAAACCGTCGCGCCAGTAGTTCGCATCGACGGGCGCGTGCCACACGCGTGCCACGTTGGGCGGGGCCGCACGGGGAACTACGGGGAACAGCGGTGACAGCACCGCATTGCTGCAGTTGAGCGTCTGCCCAGGCGGGGCCCGGTCCGCAGCCTCAGTCTTCCAAACTGGCGCTCCACGATCCGAGTGCGGTGGTGCTTGACCGAGTCATTTGAAACTCCCGCCCAAAGCCGCTATGCCGACGGCGTACCTCAGCTGCGGCACGACGTGGCATCCCCATGTCACAGGTGTCGGTGCCAGCCCGTAGGTTCCTCGCATGGCTGATCAGAGTTGGGTGGGGATCCGGCAGCGGGTTGAGGCAGTGGGGGCATCTCCGGGGAGTCGAGAGGTCTTCGGCGCCCTGGGGCACAAGTGGGTCTTGGAGCAGCCGCTCAACCCCGTTGAGCTCGCGGAACTCGAAGAGCAGATGAACGTGCAGTTGCCGGATGAATTTCGCTCCTTCCTTCTACAAGTCAGCGCGGGAGGGGCAGGTCCCGCGTACGGGGTGCCGTACGACGAGTGCAGGGCCGCTGGCGGTGGGAGGGAGACGGTGCCGAACTGGCTGACCTCTCCCGGTTGGCCGAACCCTTCCCCGAGCATGGCCCTGATCCAGACGTACTTGATCAGCTGGCGGCCCAGTGCCCCGAGGAAGAGCACTTTGACGCCATTGAAGAGTTCGACGACGCCATTGAGGCGTGGGACGAACGCTGGGATGCCCTGATGTTCAACCCTGATCGCACCGTCGGCGCCATCCTCGTCTCACACCGTGGCTGTGCGCTTCGTGACTGGCTGGTCATCACCGGCCCGCATCGGGGCACGATGTGGGCCGACGACCGAGCCGACGAGGTGGACCTCGCCCCCCGTCTCAACGATGACGGGACCCCGGTGACGTTCACACGCTGGTACGTCGACTGGCTGGAGGAGGCCGAGCGCACAGCCCGCTCAGCGCCATAGATCGCCGACGGGAATGCCCTGCGTTGCGGATGGCCGCGTTGAAGAGCATCGCGGGGCCGTCTCCGGGCCGTCCGAGGTCACACGACGACGACCAACGCCGACAACCGTTGACCACTCGATCGCAGGTCACAGCGTTGATCGCCTGGGAGGTCCCAGGTCAGCAGACCCCCGGGTCACTTCTTCGGCTACTGAGCCGGCCACCGGCCGTCGGCGCTCCGTTAGAAGAAGGCGGCCGGCGACGCGTCGGTGACCTGCGCGGTCGTGACCAGGCCGGTGGCCTTGCCGGCGGCCTTGGCCTGCTGGCCCAGGGTGGCC
>NZ_JBEXSX010000140.1:0-3197 GCF_040613835.1 Streptomyces sp. NPDC006207
GCCGGCGTCCGCGAGCTGCCAGGCCACCCACTCCGCCCACGCACGATCCGGCGTCGCATAACTGACGAACAACCGCCCGCCACCCGCAACAACAGAGTCCCCGCCGTCCACACCGCACCCCCGACCTCACCCAAGTACCACCACCGAGGCTAGAACCACCACCCCCCACCCCGCCCCCACTTCGACACACAACACCCCAAGCCGCATCCCAGAGCAGCCGAGGTTACCGCCAGCCGTCGCGGAGGCTATGGAAATCGCGTGCCGGCAACGAGGTCGGGGATCGTCACCCTGCTCTTGCGGGGTTCGGCCTGAACTTTCACTGGCCCTTGGATGAGCGTCCGGAGCTCTGTCTGCTGTCAGTTTTCGGGGACGGCTTCGAGGAGGTTGGGTACGCCGCAGGCGGTGGCGAGGAGGTCCGCGTAGGCGGTCAGGGTGGCGCGGGCGTCACGCAGTGCGGTGCGGAGTTCTCCGGCCTTGGGCCAGGCCTGTTCGTGGGCGCGGCGGGAGCGGTCGGTGGGGCGGCGGGTCTCCCAGTCCTCCAGGGCGGGGTGCCAGGAGGCGAGCAGGGGGCGGAGGCCGTAGTTGAGCATGGCCACGGCCAGGTAGCCGAAGTTGTACTGGCCGTTCTTCTTGGGCTCGGCGACATCGGGTCCGTACTTGCGCAGTACCTCGCGTGTGGTGTTGAACAGCGAGTACAGGCTGCTCAGCGCTTCCCGCAGCAGGCCCTCGTCCTCACGGAGCGGTACCACCGAGACGCGGGTGACGAGTTCGACGTACAGCTCCCAGGCCGCGCGCCGTTCGGTGTCGTTGGGTTCCCAGGTGCCGGCGATCTCCAACACCCGCAGGTTGAGCTTGACCTCTACGCTCTTTGGTGTCCGCACCATCGTCCGCTCCTTCGCCCGGGGTCTATGACCTGAAGGATTCGCCCCTCGCGGTCACCGTATCGGCACGATTGCGGGGGGAGCGCTGCAACCTCAAAGCGATCGAAGAATTGGAACCTGGCGTGCCTCTATCCGAGGCCGTCCAGCATGCGTGCGTTGTTCAGGGTGTCGGGGTGGTCCTCGCCCAGGACACGGCGCTGCCGGGTCAGAGTGTCCTCGGCGAGGGTGCGGGCCTGTTCGGTTTCGCCGAGCGCGGCCAGCCGGTTGGCGAGGTTGTAGGCGGTGTCCAGGGTGTCGGGGTGGTCCTCACCCAGGACACGGCGCTGCCGGGTCAGAGTGTTGTCGTCGAGGGTGCGGGCCTGTTCGGTTTCGCCGAGATCGGCCAGTTGGATGGCGAGGTTGTAGGCGGTGATCAGGGTGTCGGGGTGGTCGTCGCCCAGGACACGGCGTCGCCGGGTCAAGGTGTCCTCGGCGAGGGTGCGGGCCTGTTCGGTCTCGCCGAGCGCGGCCAGCCGGTTGGCGAGGTTGTTGGCGGCGTTCAGGGTGTCGGGGTGGTCGTCGCCCAGGACACGGCGTCGCCGGGTCAGGGTGTCCTTGCCGAGGGTGCGGGCCTGTTCGGTCTCGCCGAGCGCGGCCAGCCGGTTGGCGAAGGTGCTGGCGGCGTTCAGGGTGTCGGGGTGGTCGTCGCCCTGGATGCGGCGTCGCCGGGTCAGGGTGTCCTCGGCGAGGGTGCGGGCCTGTTCGGTCTCGCCGAGCGCGGCCAGCTGGATGGCGAGGTTGTTGGCGGCGCTCAGGGTGTCGGGGTGGTCGTCGCCCAGGACACGGCGCCGTCGGGCGAGGGTGTCCTCGTACAGGGTGCGGGCGGCAGCCGGGTCGCCGGAGTTGCCGTAGGCGCGGGCCAGGTAGGTGGCGGCCCACAGGGTCTCGTTGTGGTCGGGGCCGAGCGTGCGGGTCCATGTCTGGTGGAGATCTTTCAGGCGTTCCAGGACGGCATGGGGTTGGCCGCGGTCCATCAGATACCAGCACGCGTCGCAGGCCGCGAAGCGTGCGTCGAGGGTGGTGAGGTCAGTGGGTTCGACGGTGAGCAGGTGAGGCAGCAGGTCAGGCCAGCGCGCCCAGGTGCCCGGGTCGGAGGCGTCGCCGGGGTAGGAGGCGGCGAGGAGACGGCTGGCAGCCTCGGCGGCTTGGGTGTGCTGGTCGGGGGTGAGCTGGTCGCGGAGGACGGCTTGGGTGAGGCGGTGCAGTTGGACGGTGCCGGCGTTGATGCGGGCCAGGCCGTGCCGATCCAGTGCGGTCAGCACCCGTTGCACCGTGCGCGGGCCGGCGAGGATGCGGGCCACGGCGTTGTCGCCGGGGTCGTCGGGCAATTTGGAGACGTGAAGGGGGAAGGGGTCGGGGGCCAGGAGGGCGCAGGCGTGCAGCAGGGCGGCGGCGTCGGGGTCCTGGTCGGTCAGGCGTTGGGTACTGAGGCGGATCTGGCCAGCCAGAGAGTACGGATAGCCCAACGGGGCGCCGTTGTCGGTGGCCTCGGCGGCATTGGCGGCGAGCTGGTACAGGTACTGGTCGGGGGTGAACGCGGTCAGTGATTCCGCGGCCTGCACCAAAGCCAGTGGCAAGTCGTCCAGGGCTTCTGCGATCCGGTCGGCGTCCGCCTCGCTCAGATCCGGGGTGCGGGAACGCAGCAGCGTGACGGCCTCCGGGCGGGGCAGGGTGTCGACATCCACCGGAGCGGCAAGGCCGTGCCAGCGAGGGTTGCGGGAAGTGATCAGCACATGCCCCGGCCCGTCCGGCCCATACGGCGCAAGGGCGGCGGGGTCCTCGGCATTGTCGAAAACCAGCAGCCACCGCGACCGCCCCCGCAACTCATCTGCCAGCGCTTCTAGTGCCCCGTCTACGGGTGTGTCGGGTTGGGTGGCGCCGGTCTTGACCGCGAGGACGGCGAGTTGGTCGGGGATGAGGGCGGGGTCTTCGGCATTGATCCACCAGGCCAGCTCGTACTCATTACTGAAGCGATGGGCATATTCAATGGCCAACTGGGTCTTACCGACCCCACCTCGCCCGTTGAACGCCAGCACCGCCACCGTCCCGGCCCCGGTCAACCGCTCCCGAGTACGCACCAGCGCCTCGTCGCGGCCGGTAAAGCCCGTGTTCCGCCGGGGGATGTTCCACACCCGCGGCAGGCTGCTGCCGGGAAGGCGCGGCCCCGACGCCCCTACCCGCTGCAACCTGCCCGCCGTGCCACCCTGTCCCGGAAAGCCTGGATTCGTCGTCGGGGCACCGTCTGCGCCACGCACCGCGCCCAGCAGCGCCTCCCGA
>NZ_JBEXSX010000141.1:0-3156 GCF_040613835.1 Streptomyces sp. NPDC006207
ACCCTCGTAGCGTACGTGCTCGACCATCGCGTCGAACGTCATCGCCGGTGTACGGAGGTCCGCTGGGGGCTGCGGGGACATCGGTGTGCCTTTCATCTTCTTGTTGTGGTGTGGGGCGGGGGCAGCGTGTCCCGCCCCACGGTCGTGAGGGTCAGGCCGGCTCGAGGTGACCGAACAGCAGGTCGTAGCCCGGGGGCAGCTGAAGCAAGAGCCGGCGCAGGAGGTCCTGTCCGGCCTCCTCGGCGGCCACGCTGAGGACGGCGCCGACGTCCCAGCGTGCGGTCTGTTCGGTGGCGCCTTCGATCCAGGCGGCGGTGGCCCGCACGAACCGCTCGGCGTCCAGCGGCTCGGCGGCCTGCAGCGGATTGAGCAGGATGAGTGCGTAGGTCTCCGGCAGTCGGGCGGCGAGTTCCGCACGCTCCTCGCCGACCACGTGTGCGCCCAGGAGGGCCAGCACGACGCGTGCGGCCTGGTCCGCCTCCTGTGGTGTGGAGTATTCGCCGCGTTCCTGCACGCGTGCGAGGAACGCATCCGGTCGCATGGCCACGGTAATCCCCTTGAGTTACGCGGAGGACGGAACCGAGGAGGGAGGGAAACGGTTAGCCGTCCTCCGCCGCCTGCGTGTGCCGGGTGGTGCCCGGCTCAGGGCTCAGCCGCTGATCTGCTTGCGGTCGCCGGTGGACGTGATGGCGATCTTGCGGGGCTTGGCCCGCTCCGCGATCGGGATGCGCAGGGTCAGAACGCCGGCGTCGTATTCGGCCTCGATGTGGTCGGCGTCCAGGGTGTCGGCGAGCATGAGCTGCCGGGAGAAGACGCCGAGGGGCCGTTCGGACAATTCCATCTGCACGTCGTCGGCCTTGGCGACGGGACGGCGTTCGGCTTTGACCGTGAGCATGTTGCGTTCGACGTCGATGTCGATCGCTTCCGGCGATACGCCGGGAAGGTCGAGGGCGATCACGTAGTGGTCGCCTTCGCGGTAGGCGTCCATCGGCATCGTCGAGGGCCTCGTCCATGTGCCGGACGTCCCCAGGAGCTGCTGGGTCAGACGGTCCAGCTCACGGAACGGATCGGTGCGCATCAACATCGTGAAACACCTCCAAGCGTTCGGGCAGTGGCTGCCAATGCGCTTCACCTGCTTTCACTTGTACCATGTCGTCCAAGCGATGACAAATGTCAAGTCGTCGAGGCGATGACACGAAGGGAGACACTGCCTCATGGATGCCACCGAGCCCGCTGCGTCGACGGCTGCCGGCGAGGATGGAGCCGTGCCACTCCTGGCCGCCGCAATTGCTCTGGCAGCCATCGACGACGCTCTGCGTACGGCCCGCGCCGCGGATACGACGCCGGCAGCCATCTCAGGTGACGACACAGAACAGGCGCTGGCCTCGCTCACGCTGCTGCGAGAGGTGCGCGAGCAGCTCGCCGGCTGGGAGAGGGGCCTGATTGAGACCGCCCGCGCCGCCGGCACCAGCTGGGCCGAGCTGGCAGGCCCTCTCGGGGTCGCCAGTCGCCAGGCTGCCGAACGCCGCTACCTGCGGCTGCAGCCGGGAGCGGCAGGCAGTACCGGGGAGGAGCGGGTGAAGGCCACCCGCGACCGCCGTGCCGCCGACCGCACCGTCACAGCCTGGGCACGAGACAACGCCGCAGACCTGCGCCGCCTGGCCGCTCTCATCACCGGGCTCTCCGACCTTCCCCCCGCGGCCCGCTCCGCCATCGCCGCCATCGACAGGGCCCTCGCCCACAACGATGCGGCCCGATTGATGACCCCCCTTGCGGCCGCCCGCATCCATCTGCAGCCGGGGCATCCGGAGATAGCTGCGCGCGTGGACGCTCTCATTCGGCACGCCGACCAGCTGCGCCAGGACAGCAACGACCAGCGACGCGACGCTTGACCCAGCGGAAGGAATCGCAGCGGCCCGGCGTCCGCCGGGCAGGCCCGAACGGTGGAACGGCGGTCGATGCGAACCGGGCGGCGCGGCGCGCCGCCTGTCACCAAAGATCAGGTCCGCCGCCCCGCCATTCGACCCAGCTCCCCTTCCAGAGGTCTCTGACCCGGGGCCTGAGCCCAGCCCGCCGCAGCAAGACGAGAATGTCCCTGGGCCCATGGGCCAGGGTGAGGATGCGCTCATCCGGCCGGACCCGGCGCCCGCCGCATTCCGAAGGCGGGATACACGATCACTCAGCATTCCACCCCTCCGGGCTGCGACGCAGTCTTGATGGCCGCATCCTGGAAGAACGACCCTGTCCGGAGTTTTCTGCACCTCCCCCGCGTACAAGCCCAGCACGCCGCCGGGGAGTGATCGCCTGACACGGCAACCATCGAGGTCCGCAACGAATGCACGACAAGGAAACGACCGCGCTCGTCGTGATCGACATGATCAATACGTATGAGCACGAGGACGCCGAACTGTTGCTGCCATCTGTGCGAGAGGCGCTTCCGGGCGTACGGAGGCTGATCTCACGCGCTCGCGCCATCGGTGTGGACGTCATCTACGTCAACGACAATTACGGACGCTGGCGCTCCCATCACGACGAAATCCTCGACATGGCACTCGCTGGCCCTCACGCCGACCTGGTCGAACCGGTCAAGCCCGACGCCGACTCGCTGTTCGTCGTCAAAGCCCGGCATTCGATCTTCTTCCAGACCCCGCTGGAGTACCTCCTGGACCGGCGGAACGTCGGCCATCTCGTGCTGTGCGGGCAGGTCACCGAGCAGTGCGTGCTGTATTCGGCACTCGACGCGCACGTCCGGCACCTGCCGACGACCGTCGCGAGTGACGCCGTCGCCCACATCCATCGCGACCTGGCCGACGCGGCACTGCGCATGATGGAGCGCAACATGGGCACCCACCTCTGCCCGGCGGACGAAGTCCCGCTGGGCGTCGAGGCTGGGACACCGCTCCCGCCACCATGACCGGTCCGGTCCGCCAACAAGGCCATGTGCTTCACGAACGCGAGGCCCTCTGGCGATCGGACGCTCAGCAGGAAAGTGCCTCATCGCAAATGCCGCCATGGCTGGTAAGCCGCTCATTGTGGTGGAGCAGAACAGCAGTGGCGGGTGCTAGGACTTGTCCGCCCGATCATGTGACTACTCGCCGTCCAGGTCGTTGATGTGGACATGGGGCGGGGTGATCTGACAGACGCAGAGTGGGAACG
>NZ_JBEXSX010000142.1:0-3082 GCF_040613835.1 Streptomyces sp. NPDC006207
ACGACCCCAAGCCCTTCGTCTGGACGAAAACCGCAGACGAAATCTTCGAACGCCTCGCCGGATATCTGAACCGAATCAACGACTCAGGACACTAGACGGCATGGCCCTTTCTGGTCGTCACGAGGTGATCGTCGTCGACATGCAACCTCATGACAAACTCTTTTGGCGCATCGTCCCCATGGATCGAATACCGCGAAGGACAACCTGACCGCTCCCGCCGTACTACCGAGGCCACCTCTCTCCAGAGGGTGCATCGAGCTGAGCGTTCGACCTGCCGGGCAGTGCCTACCAGGTGCTCAGCTGTGGGTCAGTGGAACCAGACGACAAGCCGTACGTTCTCGGCTCCGTGGACCTCGCTGAGGATGCGCATGACGCTCCAGACCCGGCCCCAGTCGGTGTCGTTCCCTGCGGCTGAGGCGCGCGTTCGGGTCCCTGAGGTGTCGGTCTCCTGCCAGTCCACGGTGCTCAGCTCGGCCCAGGTCAGCCACGTGGTCCCGTGCACATCGCGGGGCCCGCCGTAGCCTGCGAACCCACCTCGCAGCCCATCCGAGGCGTCATCCGGAAAGCCGCGGCCTTCCGCCAGGGGACGGAAGCCGAAGGAGTTTCGGACTCCAAAGAGGCAAGCCAGCCCGTCGTAGGCGTTGCCCCTGTTGAGGAGGAAGAGATCGATGGCGACCTCCCACACGGAGTCTTCGTCGTCGGGGCCCCACAGACGGGCCCCAGGCCGGCATTCGATCATTCCGCTGATATCGGTCGACATGGAGCGATCCTGCCTGTGCAGGTCAGGGGACGGCATCTCCATTTACCGCGCTCACGGGTGACACTCGCACTCCCGAGCCTCTGATGGGCGTCACGCCGTCGAACTGCAGGCCCACCCGGTCGATCAGGCCAGGTGCGGGAGGGACAGCCGCATGCGGATGCCGTGGTCCAGCGGCTCGGCCGTGATGGTGCCGCCGTGGGTCTCGGCGACCTGCTTGACGATGGCGAGCCCGAGTCCGGACCCGGGGAGGGAGCGGGCGGTTGGCGAGCGGTAGAACCGGTCGAACACGAAGGGCAGGTCGTCCGCCGGGATGCCGGGGCCCTGGTCGGTGACCGTGACGGTGCCGTCGCGGGACACCTCAATCAGCACGTCGCCGCCGTCCGGGCTCCACTTGACGGCGTTGTCGACGAGGTTGCCGACGGCGCGTTCCAACGCTTCGGGGTCGGCATGCACCAGACACTCGGTCAGCTCCGTGCGCAGCGACGCCCGGGGGCTGCGCCGGGCCGTACGGGCCACGACCCGCTCGGTGAGGAGATCGAGGCGGGTGTCCTCGGTGTGGGCGTCCTGCTGCCCGTAACGGGCGAGCTCCACCAGGTCGTTGAGCAGGTCCCGGAGTTCCTGGGCCTGCGTGCGAGCCTGTTCGACCAGGGCGGGGGCCTGCGGGTCGGCCAGGCCGGGGCTCTCGCTGAGCAGTTCCAGATTGGTGGTGATGCTCGTGAGAGGAGTGCGCAGTTCGTGCGACGCGTCGGCGACGAGCCGTCGCTGGGCCCTCACCGATTCCTCCACTGCCGCCATCATCGCGGTGAAGGAGCGTGCGAGCCGGGCAATCTCGTCGCGGCCCCGCACGTCGATGCGCGCCGTCAGATCCTGCGTTGCCGTGACGTGCTCGACCGTCTCGGTGAGCCGCCGTACCGGGCGCAGTACCCGGCCGGCCAGCAGCCGGGCGCCGAAGGCGGCCAGTAGGGTCCCGCCCGCAGTGATCACGGCGAGCAGGGCGGTGAGCCGGTCCAGGGTGGAGCCGACGACCGACTGACGGATGGCGGCCCGGACCAGCGCGCCGTCCCAGTCGGTGAGCGGCGCGGTGTACACCCGGTAGCTCACCCCCTCGAACTCCGCGTCCTGGAAGTACGCCGGCGCCTTGCCCAGGGCGACCTGGACGTCGTGCTTGGTGACGGGAATGAAGCCGCCACCCGGGCCGGGGGCGACCGGTGGGACCATGAACTGCAACTGCGTGGAGCCGACGGTGACCGGTGAGGTCGGCACCGTCAGACGTGTGCCTTCCCGTTCCATCTGCTGGACCTTGAACTTGAATTCCTTCAGCAACTGCGAGGCGTCCCGGTCGGCGGCGGACACCAGCACGTCGTCACTCTGCCGGTGCAGTCCGGCGCTCAGCGAGGGATAGATGATCAGCGAGGCCAGCACCAGGGCCGCGCAGACCACGGCACCACCGGCCAGCGCGACCCGGTTGCGCAGGGTCACGGCTCCTCCCGCAGCACATAACCCAGTCCCCGCACGGTCTGCAGCAGCCGCGGCTCACCACCGGCCTCCAACTTGCCGCGCAGATAACTGATGTAGACCCACAGCGCATTGGACGAGGGGCCGAAGTCGTACCCCCACACCGCCTCGAAGATCAGCGAACGGCTCAGCACTCGTCGCGGGTTACGCAAGAACAGCTCCAGCAGGGCGTACTCGGTACGGGTGAGTTCCAGCGTCCGCCCACCGCGGCGTGCCCGGCAGGCAGCGGCATCCAGCTCCAGATCGGCGAAGCGGATCACCTCCTCCTGTGCGGCACCGCTGCGCCGCAGCAGGGCCCGGATCCGGGCCCTGAGCTCGTCCAGGGCGAACGGCTTGACCAGATAGTCGTCGGCGCCCGCGTCCAGCCCGGCCACCCGGTCCTCCACCAGGTCCCGCGCGGTCAGCATCAGGATCGGCACGCGATCGCCCCGGGCCCGGATCCGGCGGCACACCTCCAGGCCATTGGGCTCCGGCATCAGCACATCGAGGACGACGGCATCAGGCCGGCTACCGCCGAGCGCCTCCAAAGCCGCCACTCCGTCGGCCGCCTCGGCGACCTCGTGGCCGTCCCGGGCCAGAGCCCGGGCCAGCGCGAGGCGCACCGCGTCGTCATCGTCCACCACCAGCACACGCATGACCGCATCGTCCTGTCCGGTAGGTCAACAACGGATAAGGACGGCCGGCCCGGACTGCCCCGGACCGGCCGCCCGGCCTAGGACTTGTCCGCCCGATCATGTGACTACTCGCCGTCCAGGTCGTTGATGTGGACATGGGGCGGGGTGATCTGACAGACGCAGAGTGGGAACG
>NZ_JBEXSX010000143.1:0-2959 GCF_040613835.1 Streptomyces sp. NPDC006207
CCGTGGCTGAAGACGATCGGCTGACCAGTACCCCAGTCCTTGTAGAAGATCTCAACGCCATCCGAGGTAGTGATGGTAGGCATCGACTTGTTCCTCTCTCTTGGTGTACGGGTATTCAACGACAAGGCACACGATTATTTGTGAATCGCCGGGCTCAGGCGATCGATGGGTAAGTAACAAACCGTCAAGTCAGAATCAACTGGTGGACACCTGAGAAGGCCCGACCCGGCGACGGGGCCAGACCCCCAACCGTGCATGCGAAACCTGTACCACGATCGCTCTGCACAACCCTGATCAGGCGCGCCAGAGCCAATTCACACCGTTCACGGTGAGGGTTTGTGCTTAACCCCCGACACCGCGGTCGGCGCCCCCGGCGCTCCAGTCTGTGGTTGCCGCTTCTCATGCCCCCACGATGCTGTGAGGACCCGAAAAGTTTCCGTCCGCGACAGAAATTTTGAGGCGGCGAACAGGTAGTCCAACGGTCTCGTGCTGTCGACCGACTTCTCGCGACGTTCGCGCACACCGATCACGCGCCAGCCTGCTGGTCCGGCATGGGGATGGAGCGTTCCATGCTCACCCGCATCGCCGAGGTGCGGTCCCCTCTCGCAGAGCGCGGGGACCGCACCACCTGTCGGAAGAACTGGTGAGTGCCGGCGTGCGGCCTGTACGGGCCATGACAGAGGTGCGGCAGCGAGCGCAGCCCGTCCCCTCCAGCCATTCACCAGTTCCTCAGCCTCACTGGGAGGCTGCTCCTGGGTTGCGCCAGATCCAGTTCGGGCGCGGATAACGCAGGGTGAATCCGGCACGGATCAGGTTGTGGTACGAGGAGTTGTGCGTGCCCGGCGGCTCGTCGAAGGTCTCCACGACAAGCAGTCGGCATCCCGCCTCACGGGCGGCATCGACCCGTGCCGCGATCAGCGCTGACTGAGCGCCGCGCTTGCGAGCCTCGGGCAGAGTGCATCCAGCGAAGAGGCTGCCCACCTCACCCTGTACGCGCAGGGTCGCAGTGGCAACGATGGAACCTGCCTCTCGAACAGCGAAGGGGTACCAACCGGAGCGACCGACAGAGGCGGCTGCCATCTGCTGCATACCCTGCGCCGGCATACCCATCGCCCGGGGCATGACCTCGGCCCACTCCGCGGCCTCGTCGAGGGTCACCGGACCAACGGACAAACCCTCGCCGATCCTGGCATGTGAACTGGCGGTCACAGCCGCGTCGATATCGGCACCGAGCTTGCGGATCACCGGCCCACGCGCGATGCCGAGTTTCTCGCATATGTCCGGCCAGTCTTCCGGGATGACCGACGGCGCGATTTGTATCGTGGCCTCACGGATGCCCCGCTCCTGGTAGAAGTCGATGACTTCCTCCATCAGTGGAGGCGTGACGGGCTCGTCGAAGCCAAATCCCAGCGCCTTGCTCCAGTAGTCACTTATGTCGTCCCGCATTGCCAGGACGACTCCACCGCCCAGTCGCATGGAGTCCATCCCCCAACGCGACCGATCAGGCTCGGGGACGCCCTCTTCGAACTCATACATCTCCTCCGCCTCGGCCTTTTCGAGGATCGTTGCCGGGATGGTAGATGTCATGGAAATTCCTCTCTTGATCTGTCTGACGCGAGACCTGCGCCAGTGTGTGCAGTGGCAGGGCCGAAATCAGGGTCTGAAGGATCCTGAGTGGACTCACCAACGACGGAGGAGGTGAGGTCAGGGATCGAGGAGCCTCGACGGCTCGAGAGCCGCAAGGCCTGCTCCGGTCTTGGCGGCGCGATCCTGCCGCCTCGCCGCCTCAGCTCAGCAGCACTTCAGGCCCGGGATCACCCCCGGTCCCTACTCGCGTGGCCTGTCCAGGGGCCACTGCCAACCGTCATCTCGCCAACTGCTCATTCGGGTCTCCCTCGACTGCCCAGTGATGGATATGGCAACGGCCCCTGTGCTTCGACGGCGAGCGAGTCGCACCGCATGCGCAACGCCTCCGCTAAGAGCGCGGGGTGCCACTCTCGGAGGGCATCCATGCACCGGACAACCGATGTTGCCGTTTCTGGGAATGGAAGTTCCGAAACGATCACTCGGGCTCTGTCTGAAGCAGGCGCTCAGCTACGTCGCCATGGGTTGCACAGCGGTCTGACGCGCTCACAGCACTTGCCGGGGCAACCGGCATCTCCGCGAGCACCCTGCCGCAGCCGGAGTCCGGTCAGCGACGGCCCGGTCTGGAGCTCATGCTGCCGATCATCCAGGTACTCCGGATCGGACCCGACGGCGTGCGCCAGGTGGAGCCGCAGGAGAGTCAGTTTGACCCGGTGGCGCCGCACCCCTGGAACGGAATGGTGCGCCTGTCACTCTCATGGACGCTCGAGCCGATCCAGGTATGGAAGCTCGTCATCCCTGGCGGTCGAGTCCACCCGGACCCGCAGGCGCATGAAGGACATATGCGGGAATTACTAGTCAAGCTCGGAGAGGCAGCGGAATTCAGCAGGCGTCACCACACTGGTCCGGCAACATCGAGCGGGAACCAGCTGAGGTCCTTTGTCTGCAACGGTTTCGACCGTGCGGTCGGGCAGCAGATCGATTGCGCGGCGGGTCTCGATGGGAACGAGGATCGTCGCTTAGACGTGGCCCTCGCGCAGGGCGAACTCGTCGATGCCCAGGACACGCGGCACCGCGGGCGCCGGATGCGGCAGGGGACCGTATCAGCCGCAGAAGCGTGGAACGCTTCACCGGGCTCAGGCCCTGGCCGGCTGACCGGCCCGTAACGCAGGCGGAGGGGGCCGGGGCCTGGACGCTCCCGACCCCCTCCGGGTCTTGCGGGGACGAGCCCCGGTCAGCCCCGAAGGGCCCGCACCGCGGCCTCCAGCCGTTTGCTGAAGTCCTCGTCGGCACGGCGGAAGTTGCCGATCGCGCGCTCGGCGATGTCGTCGCGCGACACCTTGGCGATGAATCCGGAGAGGTTGGCGACCAGGCG
>NZ_JBEXSX010000144.1:0-2955 GCF_040613835.1 Streptomyces sp. NPDC006207
CCCCATATCTACACCGCTCGAGTTACACTCTTCCCCTCCACCCCGCTCTCCCGATCTGCGCGCCCGGGGGAGCCCGCCTCCCGCGCGCGGCAGGGGCGCGCCCCTGCCGCGCGCAGGCCCATCGGCGGCGCCGGGCGTGCGTGCCGGGTTCGTGTGCGCCCCCGGGCGGATCGGGACCGGTCACGGTCGCCAGGTGACCGGATTGCGTCCAACCTGCGTCGTGATGTGTCAATTCACCTGATTCTGAGCCCTGTTCGGCGCGGCGTGCCAGGATGACTGACTCCGGACAAGCGGTGAGACCGAATCCAGTCTCGTGCCGTATCCGCGGACCGTGGGGCAAACGGTTCGCGCAGGGCGGTCTTGGGGGTGCCAGGCGTGCTGAGATTTCTGCGCCGTACCGGGGGGAAGAACGAACGGCGTACCGGGCCGGGCCGCGTGCCGCCCCCGGCGGAGCACGCGCGGATGGACGGCCCGGAGCCGCTGGCCGGCTGTCCGGCCGGACACCCGCAGGCGGCGGAAGAGGACGCCGAGGCGCGTCCCGAGGACGCGGCGGCCTCCTGCCCCGTCGACGGCGCGGCCGGTCAGGGCGCCGCTCCGGCCGTCCTGCACAAGGACGTGGACGTCCGCGCGCTGGCCACGGACTTCCTGCGGCAGTACCACCACGAACTGCCCGGTGCCGCCGGCGACCCGCAGCAGCGGCTCGCCGCGGTGCTCGCCGAGATCGACGCGACGGGCACCTACCGGCACACCCACGAGGAGCTCGTCTTCGGCGCGCGCGTCGCCTGGCGCAACAGCAACCGCTGCATAGGGCGCCTGTACTGGAACTCCCTGCAGGTCCGTGACCGCCGCCACGTCGCCACCGCGCGCGGGGTGGCCCTGGAGGCCGCCGCCCACCTGAGGGTCGCGGCCAACGGCGGGCGGATCCGCCCGGTCATCACCGTCTTCGCCCCGGACGCGCCCGACCGCCCCGGCCCGCGGATCTGGAACGACCAGCTCATCCGCTACGCCGGCTACCCCCGGCCCGACGGCGGAGTGCTCGGCGACCCCGGCAACACCGGCATCACCGAGGTGGCCCGGCGGCTCGGCTGGTCCGGCGGTCCCGGTACGCCCTTCGACGTCCTGCCGCTGGTCGTGCAGGGCGGAGCCGAACCGCCGCGCCACTTCCCGCTGCCGGCGGACGCGGTCCTGGAGGTGCCGATCGTGCACCCGGAGTTCGACTGGCTCGCGGAGTGGGGCCTGCGCTGGCACGCCGTCCCGGCGATCTCCTCCATGTGCCTGGAGATCGGCGGCGTCTGTTACCCGGCCGCGCCCTTCAACGGCTGGTACATGGGTACCGAGATAGGCGCCCGCAACTTCGCCGACACCGACCGCTACGACCTCCTGCCGCGCTTCGCCGACCGCCTCGGCCTGGACACCGGCAGCGACCGCTCGCTGTGGCGCGACCGGGCCCTGGTCGAGCTCAACCGGGCCGTGCTGCACTCCTTCGACCGCGTCGGCGTCACCATCACCGACCACCACACCGAATCCCGGCGCTTCCTCGCGCACATCGAACGGGAGGAGCGCAAGGGCCGTCCCGTGCCCGCCGACTGGTCGTGGATCGTGCCGCCCATCTCCGGCTCGGCAACCGGCGTCTTCCACCGCTACTACGACACAGGCGAGCTGACCCCCGCCTACGTCCACCACCCCGAGTCGCTCGCCCTCGCCCGCGGCGAGACGCTGGTGTGACGGGGGCAACGGGATCGGTTTCCGGCCACTGCGTTACTCTCAGCCGCCGAACAGACAATCAGCGGAAGAGGTACGGCAGTGGCCGGGCACGTTTACATCGGGTCGTTCACCTCGGCGGGCGGCAAAGGGCTGACCACCGCCGCCCTCGACCCCGATTCGGGAGCGCTGACGGTGCTGCGCGCCGACTCCGCGGTGGAGGACCCCTCCTTCCTGGTGCTCTCCGAGGACAACGGCCTGCTCTACGCCGTCAGTGAGCACGCCGAGACCGGCGGCGCGGCCGTGTTCTCGCTGCGCGACCCCGCCCGCCCCGAACCGCTGGGCGCCACGGTGCCGGTGAGCGGCGGCGCGCCCACCCATCTGTGCCTGCACCGGGGACACCTGCTCACCGCCAACTACGCCTCCGGCACCGTCAGCGTGCTGCCGGTCGACGACCGCGGCGCGCTCGGCGGGCCGCGCCACGTCCTGGAGCACGAGGGCGACGGCCCCGACCCGGAGCGGCAGGAGGGCCCGCACGCCCACATGGTGCTGCCCGACCCCTCCGGGCGCTGGGTGCTCAGCGTGGACCTCGGCACGGACTCCGTGCGCGTCTGCGAACTCGACCCGGACAGCGGGGAGCTGGAGGTGGAACGCGAGATGGGCCTGCGCTCCGGCACCGGACCGCGGCACCTCACCTTCCACCCGCGCGGCGACCGCGCCTACGTCATGAACGAGCTGGAGTCCGTGGTGACGGTCTGTCACTGGGACCCGGAGGTGGGCCGTCTGAAGCCCGTCGCCGAGGTCTCCGTGCTGCCCGCGGACGCCGCAGGCCCGAACTACCCCTCCGAGCTGGTCGTCTCGCCCGACGGCAGGTTCGCCTGGGCCGCCAACCGAGGGCACAACAGCATCGCGGTCCTGTCCGTCGACGACAGCGGTGACCGGCTGGAGCTGCTGGAGACGGTGGACTGCGGCGGCGACTGGCCGCGCCACCTGACCCTCGACCCCTCAGGGAAGCGGCTCTACGCGGCCAACGAGCGCTCCGGCGACGTCAGCTGGTTCGACGTGGACCCGGTCACCGGTACGCCCAAGCTCGCCGGCTCGGTGGCCGTCCCGGCCGCGTCCTGCGTGGTCTTCGGCTGACGGAGGCTTCCCCGTACGCGCAACGGCGTGGTGGTCCGCCCCGGGATCCCGGGTGGTCCAGACCTGTTTGCTGCGAGTTGTCATGCTCACTTCTTCTCGCCCCCGAAGGAGCGG
>NZ_JBEXSX010000145.1:0-2879 GCF_040613835.1 Streptomyces sp. NPDC006207
GCGCGACCGCCATGGCGGCCGCGCGCGGCCACGGCCGTGGTGACGCGACACCCAGGTCTGTCCTGACCGGCTTCCCACCAAGGCTGCGGGGTAGGCACCCCCCATGGCGGACTATGACGCCTCGCCCTACGTCCCCGAGGACGCGGACCTGGCGGCGCTGAGCAGCGCGGCCGCGGGGTGCCGGGGGTGCCCGCTGTACGCGGATGCCACCCAGACCGTCTTCGGGCACGGGGAGCCGTCCGCGAGGCTCGTCCTGGTGGGCGAGCAGCCCGGGGACCAGGAGGACCGGCAGGGCCTTCCCTTCGTCGGCCCTGCCGGGAAGGTGCTGCGCAGGGCGCTGGACGAGTCCGGGATCGATCCGGCCGACGCCTACGTCACCAACGCCGTGAAGCACTTCAAGTTCACCGTCCCGGAGCATGGCAGGCGGAGGATCCACAAGCAGCCCACGCTCCGCGAGGTCGCCGCCTGCAAGCCCTGGCTGGAGGCCGAGCTGGAACGGATCGCCCCGCGGATCGTGGTCGCCCTCGGCGCGACCGCCGCGAAGGCCCTGATGGGCCCGGAGTTCCGGGTCACCCGGCAGCGCGGGAAGCTCCTGACGCCGGGCGTGCCCCTCGACGGGGCGCACGTCCTCGCCACCGTCCACCCCTCCGCCGTACTGCGCGCCGGCGAGAACCGCGAGGAGATGTACGCCGGACTGGTGGCGGACCTGCGCGTGGTGGCCGACGCCCTCGGACGATCCGATTCCGTTTCCCGGGCCGGGTCACGGGCAGATGCTCAGCAGATGCACTGACCGCGTCCCTCTGGGAGGTGTGCCATGAGCACGCCGCATGCAGCCGACCGTTCCGCCCCGAGCAGCAGTGCCGAACGCAAGGTGCCCCCCACGGAGACACCCCCGGCGGAAAGCAGCACCACCCACGGAATCTCCCTCCCCGAGCGGCCGGAACTTCGCAAGGCGTGGGGATTCGCGCCGCTGGTGTTGATCTTCTGCGTCGTCGCGATCTTCCTCGCGGGAGTGATCGCCATGATCGTCGCACTCTCCTCCTAGGTACGGCGCAGGGGCACCCGGACATACGAACGCCTGCGCGAGGAGGAATCCATGGCCGAGCGCGACCTGAGCAAGGGCGACGAGGTGTCGTGGAAGAGCCACGGCCAGAAGGTGACCGGCAAGGTCAAGAAGAAGGTCACCAAACGGACCCGGGCGGCGGACCGCACCGTCGACGCCTCGAGTGAGGAACCGCAGTACGAGGTCGAGAGCGACAAGTCCGGGCGCTCGGCGGTCCACAAGCCGGGGGCACTGGGCAAGGACGGGTGAGCCGTGGGCAACGAGGGCGGCCTCGGCCAGGGCTCCATGCGATGCCCGCCGTCCGCGGCGGATGCCACCCCGCGTCCGTCGATACCGGGCACCCGAAAGGAGACACACGTGAAGCGCGACGAGACGCCCGAAGGTGCGGAGCACACCGCCCCGCCGCCTAAGGACCAGCAGGATCTCCAGCAGGCCCGCGGGCACCGCGGGCGCGATCCCGACACGGCGGAACGGGGACGACCGGACACCGACGTTCCCGACGCGCCGCGCGACCTTCCACCGCAAGAACCCCCCGACTGACGATCGCGCCGACCGGGGGGCACGAGGTGATCCCGGACGCCGGGAGGGGGGACCCGGCGTCCGGGGCATTCACCCACCATGCGGCTGCCTCACCGCAGAATCCGGATGCCCCGGATTCGCGGTGCGACACGCGGCTGGAGGCCGGCTTCGCTGGGCTCGGGGAGGACCTCAACGAACACGTGGTGGGCGGCGGATGGCCCGCCGCGGACGTCCGCCACGAGATGCTCGTGGAACCCCGGTCACCGCCGTGTCAGGCCCCTGTGCCGTTCCGGCGGTCGCCCGCCGCAACGGCCCGTGGGGCGGGCTCGCGTCAGGAACGGCCGCGGCCGGTGACGAAGTCGCGTGCCCGGTCCACCAGTCCGGTCCCCGGTGCCAGGAGCTTGTTGCCGGGCGGGGTGTCCGGGGCGCTGGGGTGCGGGCGGGTCGGGGCGACCTTCTTGGCCCGGCGGACCTGGTCCCCGAGCTCGTAGAGCTGCTCGGGCGTGCAGGCCTGCGCCAGGCCCGGGAAGAGCTGCTGCTCCTCCTCCCTGACGTGCTCGGTGACATCGGTGATCAACTTTCCCACCATTTCGTCGAACCGGGCGTCGTCGATGTCGACGTCCTCCAGGTCCTTGAGGACCTGTTCGACCTCGGCGTGTTCCTGGATCTCCTTGTCGGCCAGGGCGTCCCCGCCGGGCAGGTGCTTCCTGACGGCCGGGTAGAGGTACATCTCCTCGGCCACCGAGTGGCGTACGAGCTCGATGGTGACCTCGTCGAGCACGTTCCGGCGTTCCTTGTCACCCGCGGGCAGGGCCCGCAGACGGGCGAAGTACTCCTCCACCTCGCGGTGGTCGGCTGTGAGCTCTGCGATCACGTTTCCGCCGTGTCCCATCACATGACTCCCTTCCGGGTCGGTGTGCGGTCGACGGTCTTCTCCCGGGCTGCTTCCCGGTCCCACGGAGGACACGCCCCCTTTGTCGGCCATCCGGACGACGATCTTCGGCCCAGGCCGCCACCACGTGGATGCCGGGATCGATCGCTACGCCGTGTAGGGCGCGGGTGGCCGGGTAGCAGCCTGCACTGAGGCGGTGATCCGCTTCCGGAGAAGGTGATGCGTGATGGCCGGGACCACCGGACCCCGGGACCGTACGAAGGACAAGGCGACGGTCGAGGCCTTGCTGGACAGCGAGGGCCACACCTACGCCGAGGACGCCGGCATCAAGCTGAAGAACACCCCGCAGCCGCTCTACCAGGCGCTGGTGGCAGCCTGCCTGCTCAGTGCCCGGATCAAGGCGTC
>NZ_JBEXSX010000146.1:0-2858 GCF_040613835.1 Streptomyces sp. NPDC006207
CGGCGGCGCTCCAGCTCCTCGCGTTCCTCGGCCAGTTCACGGCGACGCCGGTGCAGTTGCTCCGTTCTGCCATACCCTTAAGCCACCCATCAATCTCCGCATTCGTCTTTTCCATCATTCTCACGACGATCTGCTTCAGTGGATTGCTATTGTTTGTAACTCCTAAGCAAAGAATATTGCTAAGTCGCGCAACATCTATATCTTTGACATGGTAAAAATTCTCGAGCTCACGTGCTATCCATAGTGCGACACGGATGCTCGCATCATCGTGAAAATAGTTCAACTTATCGAGTGTCGAGACTTGTACAGTTGTCGCCGAAGCCTGAGCATCTTCATCAGACAAATACACATTCCCATTGGGAAAATTCGCGCCATGCAGATATAGTCGAACGTTCTTGACTTCGACAGATTTGACCTTGAGAGCCGCCCATCGTGTCATGTGGTTTGCGGTTGCCAGCAAGAACTGCATGGCAATGTCATGTCGGAGACGTCCAATTACTCTCAATCCTTCTGTCTTCACATAATCGACAAACTTCGGAATGGGAAGGGCCAGCTGTCGACCTTTAGCAAGGCATAAATCATATTCCTTGCCTGCGATCGGGAGCCCTCTAGCAACAAGCTGGTCCGTAGCATGCAGCGGCATCCGATGATCCTGAACCGCTACAGGCAAGGCTACCGCGAACTGCGCCGACTGTCCGATTCTTTTGGGATTGCCAGCCTGGTTCAAATCACATTGCTGAGTTATGTGAACTAGGCACTCTGTCTCCGGGGTCAGTACTTCCGGTGCTAAGACGGCTCCGAAAGGTACAAGTCGATTGAACCGGCTTATTGCATCTTGAGTATTCAAATTCGCCAGTGCATCTGGGACACCAAATCCAGTCCAGGTAAAATGTGAAATTAGTCCGCGACCATTTTTGGGTTTGACGAATGGAGCAATAAACCTTGTTTCAAGTGCTACCTTTTCTCCAGGCCTTAAATATTTCTGAAACGTTTCATCTAAATTTTCGATGGCGGTACCAACGGCTGAGTTAGACTCGACATGCCAGAGGTATTCGCGTGCGAGGAGTTCACTTAGATATTCGTCGTACGGATCATTGTCACTGAACGCCGTTAAATGGAGATCCTGCATTGCGGCGGCGTCCAGATTCCAGAGCGCCTCACTAGCTTTATCGGATGCATCTTTCAACGCACCTATCCACGTCCGCATGAAAACGCGCATACGCTCGGCGATCTCGCGCTGTCGGTCTAATTGTTGGTAACAAAGACTCAAACCCTGATGCCCGAATTCCTTTTTCCTAACTTCGGACTTGGGAAGAATGATCATGCCAGCCGCACTTATTTTTGACCCCGCGCTAAAGCGCGTGATCGAGTCGACCAGCTCTCTATGGCTAGACATGAGGATAATGCACGGAAGAGGGACTCCAAGTGCACCTAATTCCCTAAGGTAATCGATCAACTGATCGACGGCGGCCGTACTCGACTTCAAAACTAAGTCAAGAATGATCAGGTCGTACTCGATTAGTGATTTTTGATCCGGCCGTGCTTCAATATATTCTATCGAATGACTAGGCGATGGAAACGCCATTTCCAGATTTTGGCGAAGATTATCGATATCGTTCGCGCGATTCAGGAATGGTTGCAATTTTTCTTTTAAAGGCTGTGACGCATGTGCAGTGAATCCCGCGGACAAGATGACTTCATTGACCACGGCATCAGACGAAATATAGCTGCGCGCTGCATCGACGCCATATTCCTCGACTTCACCGAAATTCTTTACTATTTTTACAATGTCCCAAAGCGCAGAAAACTCCGGGCTACTGAGGTCCTCAAATGGATCCGCAACTAGTTCGCGCAGATGCGAATGTGACAGTCCGCAAAGTTCGTCATCAACCACAAGAATGCGTGTTTGCTTAAGCATCGCAGCAGGTGCTGGTTGTGCCGCAGATGCAGGTTGCGGCGGTTGCTCCAACTTGTTGTCGCTGCTTCCCCCGGTATTCACCTATTTTTCCTCCTTGGGTAACTCAATGACAAATGTTCGCAAACGACCATCTGCCTCTGGTGTCTCGTCTAGATAAAGACTCCCGCCATGATATTCCACAAGCTCAGATGCTATGTACAAGCCCAACCCTTTTCCCTTTTTCCTCGTAGAATAATATGGTCTAAATATTTCTTTTCCGTATCTTGGGTCAATTCCCGGTCCATTGTCCCAGACGTTGATCGTCAGCGCCTTCGAATCAAGTTCTACACGGATTGTTCTTTGCTCGTCTCCATCACGCATTCCTTGCTGTAGCCAGTAAACTGAATTGCTCAGAAGATTTTCTAGCGCTTGAGAAATCAAGCCTCGAACCATGTTCACTTTTAAAATGGTTGATTCGTTGGCTTCCACGTCATCCAGGGTAACTACTGGGACGATATCGTGGCGCTCAAAGCGATTCTTGAAGCCGGAAACAATCGTTCTAGTTTGAGCTACCGCATCATAGACCTCCCGTCGATGGCGGCCTGAAGGGCTCATAGCGTCGACAGTTCGAATACGCTTGTTTGTGGCAACAATCTGGCCACGCAAATTGTCTATGATCTGAACGGCACCGTCTCCGCTCTTTTGTTTGAGATCTGTCAAGAGCTGCCCGGTACTTTCTGTAAGGCGTGAAAGCTCGTGAATAACGATCTCGACCACCAAACCGATATTGGCTAGCTCGAGTAGCTCAACTCTCGTTTCCCTTGCAATAGAAAGTGCATTTTTTATTGTCTTTACATATTCCACTTGCCCTTTTAGGGTATCTCTAATCTCGATCAATTTTGGCTTCTGCTCGCGAGGAATCGATTTGCTGATTTCCTCGACAGAGAGAACCGTTTTTTTC
>NZ_JBEXSX010000147.1:0-2634 GCF_040613835.1 Streptomyces sp. NPDC006207
CTCGGCGGCGAAGGGACCGAGGAGTTCACCCAGCCCCTGCTCCTCGACGTGCAGGCCGCGCTGCTTGGCCTGCAGATGTGCCCCGTCCGGTCCCGCCGTCAGCGCGGCGAGCCGGTCACGCAGCGCGGGGACGTCGCGCGCGGTGAGCTCGTCGACGTCGGCAGGGTGGTGCCAGTAGGCCAGCGCACCGTCCTGCAGACCGAGCAGGGACTTGGTGGCGTTCTCGTCGATGAGCGCGGTGAAACGCCAGTAGAACACGGGCGCCGGGTCGGAGCCCTCGCCCTTCACCGACACCAGCTTCGGTTTCCGCAGCTCGGGCTCCGCGTTCCAGTACGCGGTGCCGGGTGTCCGGGGCGTGACGATCCCGGTGACCCGGACGGTCATGACCGATCCGACCGAATCCCGCAGGTGGAACGCCGAACCGGTACGCAGTCCCATGACCTGCGCGGTGCGGTCGGTGATCACCGCTTCGACGCTGTGGGCGTCGGTGCCGGGGCGCGGCATGCGTCCCTTGAGGAGCCGGGTGTTCGCCGCCAGGTCCGGTTGGGCCACCAGGGCGCTCTCCGGATCGAGGCCCGAAGGCCGGGGCAGGGCAGGGTCGGTGGCGCCCGTGTCGGCGGAGCGCACCCCGTACACGGTCTGGTCCGGCTCCAGCGCCAGCGGGGGCAGGACGAGACGCCGGAACTCCTTCTCCGTCTCCTTCAGCGACCGCGGGGTGAGCAGTGCCTCGGGGCCGAAGGGGACGGACAGCCGTGAGACCTGGAGCGACATGGAGACGCTGCGGCCCTGCAGCGACGCGTGTGACACGGTGTCGCGCAGCGCGGTGTCCTCGTACCCGTCGACGGCCCGCGGCAGCGCGGCCGCCAGGAACGCCGTGACGAACACCAGCGCGGCCATGGCGAGCGTGCCGCCGGGGGCGGCGCTCAGCCGGGCGCGGATCCAGGAGACGTCACCGCTCCGCTGGGTACGGGGCTCGGCCACGTCATTCACCTCCTTGGCGCCGCAGCGCCTGGGCCGGGTCGGCGGACCGCCACGCCGTCAGCATGACGCCGAGCAGGGGCAGCACGGTGACGGCGATCAGCAGCACGACCAGCGGGCCGGACGGCAGCTCCACCCGGACCTCGGGGACCGGGCTGGCCGCGCGGGCCGTCAGGACGATCAGGGGGACGACCTGGCGGGTCAGCAGTCCGCCGAGTACGACGCCCACGCCCACCGCGACCAGGACCAGCAGGCCCTGCTCGGCGGCGATCACCCGGGCGAGCCAGCGGCGCGGGGTGCCCAGCGCCCGCAGCATCGCGAACTCCTGGGAGCGTTCGCGCAGCGCTCCGGCCGCCGCGACCACGTAGCCGAGCGCGGCCAGCACCACGGCGGTCACCACGGCGGCGGGCAGCGCGGACAGCGGCCCCGCGCCGAGCGGATCCCGCTGCAGCTCGGCTCGCTGCTCGTCGCGGACCAGGAGCGAGGTGATGTCGCCGCGGGTCTGCAGCGCCGAGGCGACGCGGGCGGCCGCGCCGGGCTCGGCCGCCAGCCACCACTCGCCGGGAACCAGGGAACCCTGGCCGGTTCCGTTCAGCAACGTGTTCGCCGAGCGCAGGTCCAGCAGCAGCGCCCCGCCGTCGGTGGCGGTGTCCCCGGGCGTGGCCGTGGGCAGGGCGCGTACGGCCGCGGTGACGCGGACCGGCACGGTCACGCCGGCCAGCTGGATCCGTACCGGGTCGCCCGCCTTCGCGTCGACCGCCCGCAGGAAGGAGTCGGTGGCGACACCCGCCAGCGCGGCCGGGGCCTTCGGCGCCGCGGTCACGATCACGGCCGCCTCGTCGAAGCCGCTCTGCACATAGCCCTCGAGGGGCATCTGCCCGGTGTCGTACTCGACGGTGAGCGGTGTGTCCTGGCCGGAACGCGGGGCGTCCGTCCGCGCGGCGACGTAGCCGCGCTCGCGGTCCTCGGTGAAGTCCCGGTTGCCCATGAGGGTGTGGGCCTTCCAGGAAGCGCCGGCCGGCACCGGGAAGGCGTGCGCGGAGCCGTCGTTGGTCACGGCCCGCAGCGCGGTGACGGACAGCCGGTGGTGCCCGGTCCGCCGGGGCAGGGAGAAGTCGGCCTTGATCCCGGTCAGGCGCAGCGGCCCGGCGTGGCCGGCGCCGGGGGCCCGGCCCGCCTCCGCGGCGAAGTCCGCCTCCAGGACGTGGGGTCGGCCGTCGGCGGGGACCTCGCCCAGGGGGATGGTGTAGGGCACGCCGTAGCGGTCCGTGAAGGTCGCCGAGAGCCGGTCGCCGACCCCGCTCGCGGTTGCGCGGCCCCGGGTGCCCAGGGCCTGCAGGCGGACGGTCAGGCGGAGTCGCGCCGAGGCGTCGGGCAGCGTGAACCCGGCGTCCCGCGAGGCGGCCTCCTCGGGGCGCAGGGAGCGCAGCAGGTCCTGGAAGGGCCGGTCGGCGAGGTCGTCGCGCAGGCCGGTCACCCCGGAGGCGCTGGTGGTGTCCAGTGCCAGCACCGTTGCCTCGCGGTTCCTGGGCAGCGGCACGGTGCTGCGGCTGGCCGGGGCCGCCGCGGCGATCCCGGGTATGTGGTCGTAGACGCCGCCCTGTCCGAACGCCGGGGTCGAAGTGCCGGTCACACGGACGTCGGCTCCCACCAAGA
>NZ_JBEXSX010000148.1:0-2465 GCF_040613835.1 Streptomyces sp. NPDC006207
CAGCGCCTCCGGGGTGACCGGCCTGCGCGACGACCTCGCCGACCGGCCCTTCCAGGACCTGCTGCGCTCCCTGCGCCCCGAGGAGGCCGCCTCGCCGGACGCCGGGTTCGGCCTGCCCCGTGACACCGCGCGCCTTCTCCTGACCGTTCGCACGCAAGCCTCGGACTCCGGCGGCCGACCGATTGCGAGCCACGTCACCACCCGCCTTTCGGCGACATTCGTAGACCGCTTCGGCGTGCCCTACACGATCGCCCTGGGCAAGGTCCCCGCCGACGGCGGACAGCACGTCGTGGTGGCGGACTTCGGCGCCGAGGCGGGCCGGGCCCCCGGCGCCGGCCCGGCCGGGCCACTGCGCCTGACCCGGATCAAGGCCGACTACACCCTGCCGCAGCGGACCGAGCACCACCGGCTGTCCGTCACCGCGCTGCGGTCGGAGTCCGGCGACGGCACCACGCGGACCGTCCGGGTACCGGAGGGCTCGTCGTGGCAGGCGCGCGCCGCTATGGGCAACCCCGACTACATGAACTACGCCGGCTACGTCGCCGCCTGGACGGACGCCCCTGACTCCAGCGCGCGGACGCCGCTCGCCGTCGAGTTCGACACAGGGGAGATGTCCCTCGGGGCGGCCTGGCAGAGCAGCTATGACACGGCCTCCGTAACCCTCAGCTCCGAACCCAAGGCCCCGGCCGCGCTGTCGGCGGTCGCCACGGACACCTTCCTGCGGGCGGTCGGCGCGAAGGTCGGGGACTCGGTGCGGATCCCCGTGGCCGGCGTGACCGTGCCGGTCCGCGTCTCCGCCGCCGTACGCGCCCTGCCCACCGTCGCGCCCAAGACCGACGGCACCGACGGCGGGGCGCTGCTGATCGACATGCACTCGGCGAACACGTTCCTCAACGGAACCGGCCAGGGCTCCCTGGTTCCCGGCGAGTGGTGGCTGGCGGCCGAGCCCGGCGCGGCCGCTCGCCTCGCCTCGGCACTGCAGACCCGCGGCGACATCACCTCGCTCCTGGTCCGCGACGAGCAGCGCACCGAACTCCAACGCGATCCGCTCGGCGCCGGGCCGCTGTCCGCGCTGCCCGCCGCCGTCGTGACCGCCGTGGTGCTGGCCGCGCTCGGCTACAGCGTGGCGGCGGCCGGAGCACTGCGCGAACGCTCCCAGGAGTTCGCGATGCTGCGGGCGCTGGGCACCCCGCGCCGCTGGCTCGCCCGGGTGATCGCCGCCGAGCAGGGCCTGGTCATCCTGGTCGCGGTGGGCGTGGGCGCCGTACTCGGCGGACTGCTGACCCGCCTGGTCGTCCCCTTGATCATCCTGACGGCTGACGCGGAGAGCCCGGTCCCCGACGTGCGGATAGATCTGCCGTCCGGTCCGCTCGCCCTGCTGATGATCACCATCACCGCACTGCCCCTGCTCGGCGTCATGCTGACGGCGTGGCGGTCCGCCGACCCGGCCCAGGCGCTGCGGCGCCAAGGAGGTGAATGACGTGGCCGAGCCCCGTTCCCCGCGCAGCGGTGACGTCTCCTGGATCCGCGCCCGGCTGCGCGCCGCCCCCGGCGGGACGCTGGCACTCGCCGCGCTGGTGTTCGTCACGGCGTTCCTGGCGGGCGCGCTGCCGCGGGCCGTCGACGGCTACGAGGACTCCGCGTTGCGCGACGCGGTGTCACACGCGTCGCTGCAGGGCCGTAGCGTCACCATGTCGCTCCAGGTGTCACCGCTGTCCGCCCCCCTCAACGCCGAGGGGTTGCTCACCCCCCCGTCGCTGAAGGAGACCGAGACCCGGTTCCAGCGCCTCGTGAAGCCCCCGCTGACGCTCGAACGCGACCAGACTGTATACGGGGTGCGCTCCGCCGACACAGACGTCACCGACCCCGGACTGCCCCGGACCATGGCGGTCGCCCCGCTCCCCCCGAAGAACACCTTGGTGGCACAGCCCGACCTTGCGGCGAACACCCGGCTCCTCGAGGGACGTCTGCCGAACGCCGGCACCGACGCCCACAGCGTCGAAGCGGTGATCACCGACCGCACCGCCAAGGTGATGAAACTGCGTACCGGTTCGGCGTTCCACCTCGAGGACGCCGTCGGATCGGTCGTGACCGTCCGGGTCACCGGGATCGTCACGCCCCGGACACCCGGCGCCGCCTGGTGGAACGCGGAACCCGACCTGCGCAAGCCCAGCCTGCGCTCGCTGCCCGTCCCGGGTGGCGACCCCGCCCGCTACTGGCACTTCGCTGCGCTCATCGACCCGGGGGCCACGGCCGCCCTGCTCAGCCTTCAAGACGGCGCGCTGGCCTACTGGCACCACCCTGCCGACGTCGACGAGCTCACCGCGCACGACGTCCCGGCCCTGAGCGACCGGCTCGCCGCGCTGACCTCGGGACCGGACGGGGCACATCTGCAGGCCAAGCAGCGCGGCCTGCACGTCGAGGAGCAGGGGCTGGGTGAACTCCTCGGTCCCTTCGCCGCCGAG
>NZ_JBEXSX010000149.1:0-2290 GCF_040613835.1 Streptomyces sp. NPDC006207
GCCGCCTGACCCCCGTCGAATTCGAGACCGTCATGACCCCACCGGCCGTCCAGGCCGCGTGACCGAACCTGTCACCCAAACCTGCAGCAGACCCGGGTGGTCGGGGCCCAGGACCCGCATGCGGTCCTCAAGCGTCCGCCGGTCCAGGTCCACTGCCTCCGCGTACTCACCCATCCTCTGCAGAGCAATGGCCAGGTTGTTGCGGCTGGCCAGAGTGTCGGGATGGTCCGGGCCCAGGACCCGCGTACGGTCCTCAAGCGTCCGCCGGTCCAGGTCCACCGCCTGCCCGTACTCACCCATCCCGTACAGAGCAAAGGCCAGGTCACTGCGGCTGGCCAGAGTGTCGGGGTGGTCGAGGCCCAGAAGGCGACCTCGCGCGTCGAGTAGTTGTTGATGTACAACGCGCTCGGCTGCGTAGGCGCCAGCGTCGTGGAGTACCTCAGCAAGAGCCGCAATTGTGTCGTGGGCGTCGGCGAGGACGTCTGGGCTGCGGTCGAGCAGGAGCGACAGGTGTGGGGCCAGGAGGCGGGCGGTGGGCCAGCCGGGGCGTCCGGCTGCCGCGGCTTCGTGGACGGCTTCGGTCAGCCGGTCGGTGAGGGCTCGATGCCACAGGGCGAGGTCGTTGGTGTCGGCTGTGAGAGCTAGGGCGCTGATCTCCCGGACCAGGGGATGCAGCACCACCTGGGCACTGTCCTCCTGCACCATCTCTAGTGCGGTGGCGGGTTCAGGCACGCCCAGGAGGCCATAGCGGTGCAGGCCGGCAAGTGCGACTTCAACGCCAACCACTGTGACCGCCTCGCCTGTCACGGCAGCCAGCAGGCTAGGAGTCACCAGGGACTGCGGGATGGGCGCCTGGCTCAGCAGGGACAGCACCCGCAGCAGGGGACGGGCCAGCTCGTTACCCTCGGCCGTAAGCTGGTCAAGGGACACCTCCCAGGTATGGCGCACCAGAGTGCGGGCGACGTCCGGATCAAGAGTTTCGGGGTGCTGCGCGCCCAGGAGTGTGGGCAGCTCGGCGTCCAGGGCTTGGCGGTAGTGGTCGAAGGTTCGGTAGCGGCTGGTGGCTGTGGCGAGGTAGGAGCCGGCCGCATGCAGGGCCAGCGGCAGCCCACCCAGGCGGGCCGCTAGCTCCCGGGCCTGCTCCGGCGTGCCGGCCCGCGGTGCGACATCCAGCAGGACTTGGCCCGCGTCGGGCACGGCCAGCGGCTCCAGCCGCAGCAGCTCTGCGCGCGGCCCCCAGGTCTGCGTGCTGGTGTCCCGGCTAGTGACCAGCAGCAGACCGCCGCCGTGCGGGCGAATCCACCCCCGATAGTGCGCCAACGGCTCATCGCCGGGATCCACAAGCTGTGGCTCATCGACGTTGTCGAGTACCACCATCCACCGCCGCGAGGACTCCAACTGCCTCCAGACCACATCCGGCAGGCTCTCCTGCCCAGCCCGGGCCGACTCCAGATCCCCTTCCGGCAGCCCGCACGCCACCGCCACCTGCGTCATTTGCTGCGCCAAGTCCACCGAGGTGCGCCACCGCAGCCAGAACACCGCACAGCCATCTGCTTCGGCCTGGGCTGCGAGCTGCGCGGCCAGCGTCGTCTTGCCCAGCCCTCCAGCACCGCACACCACCGCCAACCTGCCCTGCGGCCGGCGCAGCATCCCCGTCAGGAAACCCAGTTCAGTCTCCCGGCCACGCACTCGCTCCACGTGCTGGCGCCGCAGGGATGCGTGCCGAGTCCCGACCAGTCTGTCCACCGACGTCAGCCGCACCGAAGGTGCTCCGTCGTCCAGGTTCCGCCCCCACAGCAGCAGCCCGATGCTGAGCGCCACCAGCAGCCCGAACACCGGCCACACCACCCACGCATGCGTTGCCCACGCTGGCACCGTCGCACTCGCGTAGTTGGTTACCGGGCCCAGTACCGCCGTCACCAACGCGGCAACCCCCGACACGCCCGACCCCACCCACGCATGCCGCCTGTGCCGCCCCATGCCCTCACCCCCGAGACCTTGCTCACACCGTGCCAAAGCCTAGAACCCGGCACCACGAGTCGGGCCCACTATGCAGTCCGTCTCAGTTTCCGTCTCGTTCATAGCCGCACGCCGTGGTTCGCACTCGTCCGCAAGCCACTACACACCCCGCTCCAAGAACGGCCATGAACCCGCCCGAACGGCCAGGGACACCATCCTCACCGCACCAGGCAAACCTGCAAATCGAGTTACGTGGGTTCGATTCCCGCCACGGCCTCTACTTTTCCGACCAGGCAAAACGATAGGGCGGCGCCTCGATGGAGGCGCCGCC
>NZ_JBEXSX010000151.1:0-1826 GCF_040613835.1 Streptomyces sp. NPDC006207
GGTATGCGGACGCTTGTTCTCGATGCGCAGGGGCAGTGCTTTTCGTTGCTCCGCAAAGGCACAGACAGATTGTTGAGCACGACCGTTTATGATTGGCCAGCAATTCACTTTTCCAGTCACTGCTTTCCAGATATTCCAGACCTAAAACCTAATCCAGCGACGCATGCCGCTATCCTTCGCTTTCCCTCTGCTCCGAAAGCGGCGAGTGCACTGGCGGACGAGCTACAAGCGCAGCTAGATAAATATAAGCTGAAATATTCATCTGTTTTTCAGATTGAAAATGGAATAAAGCTAACGTCTCATCAAAGTGTGCTTTATGGTGGCGCAAGAGTTCTAACAGTTATCCTGCCGCGTGAGATAAATGTCCTCGGCGGCTCAAAAAGTAGCATTATTCGGGCTCGCATTGTTATTTTTGCAATTGGCTTCGGCTCGGAAAAGGTCCTTGCCAGTAGTTCTGATATTGGAAAAACGTTTTGGGGGTATGCCAGCCTTGAAAAAGAATTGGACGCACTTCGACCGGAACGCGCTACCGCTGTCGTACAGGGAGCTGGAGACGGAGGGCTTCAAGAGTGCCTGAGAATTGCGTTTAAGCCGGAATATCACGATTTGGCGAAAGCAATTTCTCTGTTGGAACGCGAGGTGTCAGACGTATCACCTGAGTGGTATCAGTTGATGTTGAAAATCTTGTGCGCGGAAGATAATGCGGCGCGTGCATATATGTGGGGATACGATATACCAACAGTCTATAAGGGGCTGGACGAAGTGCACGATTCGGTTATAGTCAGGTTGCTAGAACCAGAAACGAAGGGGGCAGTGCTTGAATGGTACCGCCAGGTTGTGCGGGAACGAGAAATACATATTTTTGTCGTTGACAAGCATGCGCATTCCGGTCGTGTATATGCATTAAATAGATTCCTAGTGAAATTATTGCTTACTCTCACGAAGAGAAATCTAGTAACGCGGGTCTCGGTTGAGTTGACGGGAGGCGCACCGACTGGACCGGCAGACATCGGCCCGATTGACCGTTCTGGAATTGACCAGGATGATGGTCCGCAAGGCACTGCCTCCAAGGAGGATTTGTTGCGACATGCCGTTTTTGGGGCCATTCCCAACCAATATGGAGTGGTGCGGTAAACGCCGGAGGCGTGCATAGCTGAAGAGCATTCGCGGGGCGCCCGCGCGCAGAGATGGACGCCCTTTCAACCGTGGCTGTCCACCCACGCTCGGCACCATCTGAGGCCCGCGAGTTCAGCTTCGTTCTCCGTCTCAAAACTACCGAGCACGCCCGAGGTTTCAACGAGCTTGTTGTTTCGCGTGATGGTGCCGCTGGCAGCAAATCCGTCGCCCTGCCGGATGGCATGTCCCCAAATCGAATACCCTCGGTACAGCTCTGCGTCCATAAGCGGGTCACCGCTGGCTGGGCGCCGGGTCAATCAACGCGCAGTACATGGCTTTCGGAGTCAGCATAGGCGGGAGTTTCTGCGTGCCGTGAACTAGGTTGATGGGACGGGTGCGCCACGCGTGGACATTCCGTTGGTTTCAGCTTCTCAGCGTGAGTCGTTCATGGTGCCGACTCGAAATCGGCCAACTTCACTCGAAATCTATCAATAAAAGCCGCGTATCGGCGAAAGTCATCGAAATTCACCAAGACCGTTTCCTTGCTGGCCGTCTCGCTGGCGTTGCATTCGGAACGCATGTGATTCGCGTCGACCATGTTGGGGGCGCGCACTGGCGCGGGGACGTACCAGGCACACCATCGGCTCCGATGACCATCCGTTGTCCGGCGGCCACCGTAAGCGCAGCCGGCGGATTGTTCTTGACGGCAT
>NZ_JBEXSX010000152.1:0-1404 GCF_040613835.1 Streptomyces sp. NPDC006207
GGCCGCCTGACCCCCGTCGAATTCGAGACCGTCATGACCCCACCGGCCGTCCAGGCCGCGTGACCGAACCTGTCACCCAAACCTGCAGCAGACCCTTGGTACTGGCGGACGAGCCAGCTATGAGCTGCTATTTGCTCGAGCATCGGGCCTTCCTACGCTGGCTCGCCGCCGACTCTGCAGCCACATTGAAGGCCGCAGCGGAGACTGTCCTTCGAGACCCCGACACCCCGTGGGAAGAATGTGGCACGTGGGTGTCGGACGGCCCGGCCGTGCTCTTTGACTCCGCCGCGGCTGGCGCCGAGCTGAACGTGGAATATCCCGGTGGTGGCATGCCCGCGCAGGCGCCGGTCCTGCTGCCCGCCGGCCGCTGGAGGGTCCGCGCCGTTCACACCGAGGCGGACGAGGACAACTGGGTCGGCTTGGTACAGCTTCTTCCCGCGGATGGCTAAACAGGTGGTCGAGATTGGTCCTGGTCGCCAAGGGCAGTGGCGGCGTTGACGTGGGTCTCCGCGGTGTAAGCCCGTGCAGGACCAAAGGAGGATGAGAAGGGTTGCAGGAACCGTGCATGCGGTTCGGTCCACCTTGATCAACCCGTGAGGGTTGCGGGACTGTCGACTCCTCGCGGTGCTCAGCTACCGTGCGGTCCATGCCTTTTGCGCTGGACACGCCCCAGGGAACGGCCGAGTTGGCCGAGTCGTTGTTGCCGCCGCTTGGGGACCGATGGCTGCATACGCAAGCCGTTGCAGCGCGTGCCCGTGAAGTGTCTGCGGCGGTGCCGGCGGATGAGCGTGATCTCCTCGTGGCTGCCGCCTGGCTCCATGACATTGGCTACGCCCCGGGGCTGCGAGGCACCGGCTTTCACCCGATCGATGGCGCACGGCGCCTCGAAGCTCTGGGCGCCCCCGATCGGCTCGTGCGCCTGGTCGCCCATCACTCGGGCGCCGTCTATGAAGCGGAGCAGCGCGGGTTGTCGGCGGAGCTGGCCGTGTCATTTGGCGGGTCAGGCCACCGGGACAGCGCCACCCCCATCGTCACAGTCATCTGGTGATGTCAGCCACGACCAAGCCAGCGCCTACAAGATGCGGGCACACCCCCTGTAGCTCGCGCCGGCAGGCTTTCGGGACCGCTGCGGCGGGTTGGTGAGAGCTGCCGTCGTTCGCCCCCGTTGCCTCAGCGCTGCCGTCGCTGCCGTCGCTCGACCGAATGACTCACGTGCACGCTTTCCAAGTCTGCGTATGCCATCACAGGTCGGTACGGGATCATTCCCCTCTGTTCACGTTGGCTCGTTCGTGCAGGTTCCGGCCGGAGGCTGGGCTTGATTCGCTTTGGCGGACATCCGAGATCTGGGGTTCAGCCCCGGGAGGATGTCCATCATGGAGAGCATGGGGAAGAAGAAGCCACGCC
>NZ_JBEXSX010000153.1:0-1331 GCF_040613835.1 Streptomyces sp. NPDC006207
GCCTTCACCGGACGCGTCACGGCCACCGGCGACGGGCAGACCGTCGGCACCGCGCTGGCCGTGGACCGCGAGTCGGAGATGTACACCGTCACGGTCAAGGCCCTGGACCGCAAGGGCGAGCCCGCACCCGCCCCCGCCTGGGACGCCCAGCTGCAGGGCCTGGAAGGACCGGCCAAGGGCGCCAACACCGTGCTGAGCGGCGACACGCACTCGGTACGCGTCCCCAAGGGCCGGTACTTCCTCAACAGCATGGTCCGGGTCGACCCGGCGGGTTCGTACGACCAGGGCGGTGACTGGTTCAACCAGCCCAACCTCGACGTCACCCAGGACACCACGGTGACGGTGGACGCGCGCACCGCCAAGCCGCTCGACATCACCGTCCCCGACCGCTCGGCCCAGCCGGTCCTCGGCTTCTTCAGCGCGGGCATCGAACTGGCCGACGGATACAGCACCCGCTACGGGGTCTTCACCAACTCCCTCGCGCAGTACCGCACCGGCCACCTGGGCCCCAAGGCCGCCGCGGGCGACCAGCTGACGCAGCAGCTCATGACCACCTTCTCCACCGGCGTCAACGGGCACGACGAGTACCACCTGGTGTACCAGCCGACCGGCGACAGGTACCTCACCGGCTTCACCCACCACGCCAAGTCCAGAGAGTTCGCCAAGGTCGAGGCGAAGCTCGGAGCACCCGCCAAGGGCAAGTTCGGATTCATCACGCCGATCACCGAGGGCGGCGCCGGACTCGGGACCGTGCACGCCCTGCCCTACACCGGCACCCTGCACCTGCTCTCGGGGAACACCTCGTGGCAGCTGGGCTTCATGCAGGTCGACGCGAACGACTCGTACGAGTCCGCCTATGACGCACTTCGGAGGACGTTCAAGCCCGGACGCTCCTACCAGCACGTGTTCAACGTCGGTGTCTTCGGGCCGGATCTCCCGGAGGGCGCCGGACTCATCGGGCTGCTCCGGGCGGATGAGGCGATCGACGGACGGCTTCCGCTCTTCTCGGACAGCGAGGGGAACATCAGCGACAACAACTCGCCGATCGAGAGCGCGCGAACATCCCTCTACCGCAACGGTGAGCTCGTCAACACCAGCATCTACCCGATGGACGTCTTCTACATCGCGGAGAACGAGCGGGCCGACTACCGGCTGACCGTCTCGGTCAAGCGCGGCACGGTCGCCGACGTCTCCACGAGCATGACCACGAGCTGGACGTTCTCCTCCGAGTACGCTCCGGGGATCACCAAGCTCCCCACCTCCGTCGTGCGCTTCACCCCCGCCCTGTCCCTCGACAACACGGGCAAGGCACGGGCGAAGGTGTGGGTCCC
>NZ_JBEXSX010000154.1:0-1311 GCF_040613835.1 Streptomyces sp. NPDC006207
GCTTTGGCCAGCAGGTCGCGGCCCATGTAGCGGCGGGCCTCGGTCCACTCGTCGTTCTGCTCGGCTAGGACCGCGCCGACCAGGCGGATCACGGCGGTGCGGTCCGGGAAGATCCCGACCACGTCGGTGCGCCGTCGGATCTCCTTGTTCAGCCGTTCTTGGGGGTTGTTGGACCAGATCTGCCGCCAGATCTCGCGGGGGAATGCGGTGAAGGCCAGCAGGTCGTGCTGGGCGGCATCCAGGTGTTCGGCGGCCTTGGGGAACTTCTTGTCCAGGGCGTCCAGGACCTGCTTCAGCTGGGTGTGGACTGCGGTGGCGTCGGGCTGTTCGAAGACCGTCCGCAGCAGCGTGGCCACCCACGGCTGGGCCGACTTCGGGACTTGCGAGAGCAGGTTGCGGGCGTAGTGGGTGCGGCAACGTTGCCAACTCGCGCCGGGCAGGACGGCTCCGATGGCGTCGACGAGTCCGGCGTGGGCGTCGGAGACGACGAGTCGGACGCCGTTCAGGCCGCGGGCGATCAGCGAGCGCAGGAAGGCCAGCCAGCCGGCGCCGTCCTCGGCAGTGGCGACGTCCAGGCCGAGGATCTCGCGGTGTCCGTCGGCGTTGACACCGACGGCGACCAGCGCGTGAACGTTGATGATCCGGCCGCCTTCGCGGACCTTCTGGGTCAGGGCGTCGACCCAGACGAAGGTGTAGGGGCCGGCGTCCAGGGGCCGGTTGCGGAACGCGGTGACCTGTTCGTCCAGGTGCTTGGACATGGCGCTGACCTGGGACTTCGACAGCTGGGTGACGCCGAGGGACTCGGCGAGTTTCTCGACCCGGCGGGTGGAGACCCCGAGCAGGTAGGCGGTGGCGACCACCGAGATCAGGGCCTGCTCGGCCCTGCGGCGTCGTTCCAGCAGCCAGTGCGGGAAGTAGCTGCCGCTGCGGAGCTTGGGGATGGCCAGTTCGACGGTGCCGGCCCTGGTGTCCCACTCTCGGGGGCGATATCCGTTGCGGTGGTTGACGCGTTCGTCGCTGACCTGCCCGTATTCGGCGTTGCAGAGGGTATCGGCCTCCGCGGACATGAGCGCGTCGGCAAACGTTTTGACCATCGCGCGCAACAGATCGGGACTCGCCGCAGCGAGGTTCTCCTCGGTCAGAGCGTGCAGGGGCAGACTGTCAGGTGCGGTCATCGTGCTGATCTCCTTCGAGGCTTCGACACTTCGAAGATCAGCCGGTGGCCGTTTGACTATGCGGGCACCAACCCAGACGCCGGAGCAAACCCCCGCATCAGGTCCAACCCGCTACACCACGTCCAAGGACGCAACC
>NZ_JBEXSX010000155.1:0-1288 GCF_040613835.1 Streptomyces sp. NPDC006207
CCCTCACGATGGGGATCACGGACAAGGTGACGGCGGTCGATCCGGCCGCCGGTTACGACGTCGGCTCCTGGATCGTGTTCAACAACGTCTTCCAGTCGCTGCTCAGCTTCCCCAGGGGCGCCACCAAGCCCGAGCCCGAAGCCGCGGAGAGCTGCAAGTTCACCGACGCGCAGAGCAGGACGTTCGACTGCACGCTGCGGCAGGGTCTGAAGTTCAGCAACGGTGAGGCGCTGACGTCGCAGGACGTGAAGTACTCCTTCGAGCGCACCATCAAGATCAATGACGAGAACGGTCCGGCGGTGCTGCTGGACGCGATCAAGACGATCGACACGCCCTCGCCGGAGCGGGTGGTGTTCCACCTGAAGTACTCCGACGCGACGTTCCCGATGAAGATCGCCTCGGGTGCGGGTTCGATCGTGGACCACACGCAGTACCCGGCGGACAAGCTGCGCACGGACGGCAAGGCGACCGGTTCCGGCCCGTACAAGCTGGACTCCTACGAGGCCGGCGAGCAGGCGGTGTTCTCGGTCAACGGGGACTACCAGGGCACGGCGCAGATCCGTAACTCCGGTATGACGATGAAGTTCTTCGGTGACGAGCCGGCGCTGAAGAAGGCGGTGGAGGACGGGTCGGTGGACCTGGCCTACCGTGGTCTGGACTCGGCCGACATCGCCTCGCTGCAGAGCAGTTCGATAGCCGGCGACACCGGGATCCAGGTCGTGGAGGGCACCGGCGCCGAGGTCCAGCACTTGGTGTTCAACCTCAAGGACCCGGTGGTGGGCGACAAGGCGGTGCGGCGTGCGGTGGCCTATCTGATCGACCGCAAGGCGTTCATCCGGGACGTCTACCAGCGCACCGCGACCCCGTTGTACTCGATCGTGCCGGCCGGTATCACCGGTCACAACACCGCGTTCTTCGACCGCTACGGCGAGGGCGGCGACCGTGCCGGGGCGCAGGCCGTGCTGGCGCAGGCGGGGATCACGAGCAAGGTGTCCTTCACGCTGTGGGCGACGCCGGTGCGGTTCGGGCCGGGCACCGTGGCGGAGCTGAAGGCGATCGCCAAGCAGCTCAACGACAGCGGGCTGTTCGACGTGGACGTTAAGAGCGCCGACGCCGACCAGTACGCCAAGGACATCGAGGCCGGCAAGTACGCCGTGTACGTGCGCGGCTGGGTGCCGGACTACCCGGACCCGGACAACTTCACCGCCCCGTTCTTCGGTGACGGCAACGTGCTGTCCAACAACTACGTCAACAAGAAGATCACCGGCGAGCTGATCCCGCGCACCGC
>NZ_JBEXSX010000156.1:0-1241 GCF_040613835.1 Streptomyces sp. NPDC006207
TCACGGGTGCATGAGGACCTTGATGGCACCGTCGGCCTTCTTCTGGAACATGTCGTAGGCCTGCGGGGCCTCCTCCAGCGAGACGTGGTGTGTGGCGAAGCCGTCCACGCCGAGCGGGTCCTCGTCGGTCAGGAGCGGGAGGATCTCGTCGCTCCAGCGCCGGACGTTCGCCTGGCCCATGCGCAACTGGATCTGCTTGTCGAACAGCGTCAGCATCGGCAGCGGGTCGGTCATGCCGCCGTACACGCCGCTCACCGAGATCGTGCCGCCGCGGCGGACCAGTTCGATGGCCAGGTGCAGGGCCCCGAGGCGGTCGACGCCGACGTTTTGCATGAGCTTGGCCGCCCAGGCGCGGGGCAGCAGACCGGCGGACTGCTGGACCAGCTTCCCGAGGGTGCTGCCGTGGGCCTCGGTACCCACCGCGTCGATCACGGCGTCCGGGCCGCGGCCGTCGGTGGCGTTCCGTACGGCCTTCACGAGATCGTCCTGGTCCTCGTACTCGTCGAGGCTGAAGACCTGGGCGCCGTCACGGCGCGCCCTGGTCAGCCGTTCCGGTACGTGGTCGACCCCGATGACCTTGCCCGCGCCCAGGTGGCGGGCGACGCGGCAGCACATGTCGCCGATCGGCCCCAGTCCCAGGACGACCACGCTGCCGCCCTGGGGGACGTCGGCGTACTTCACCGCCTGCCAGGCCGTGGGCAGGACGTCGGAGAGGTAGACGTACCGGTCGTCGGGCGGCCCGTCCGGAACCTTGATCGGGCCGAACTGCGCCTGCGGCACCCGTAGGTACTCCGCTTGGGCCCCGGGGACACGCCCGTAGAGCTTGGTGTAGCCGAAGAGCTCCGCCCCGCAGCCGTACTCGGTGACCTGGGTCGTCTCGCACTGCGTCGGCAGCCCCTCGCGGCACATGTAGCAGGTGCCGCAGGCGATCTGGAACGGCACCACGACGCGGTCGCCGGGCGCCAGGTTGTCCACCTCGGAGCCGGTCTCCTCGACGATGCCCATGGGTTCGTGCCCCAGGATGTCGCCGGGCGTCATGAACGGGGCGAGGACCTCGTACAGGTGCAGGTCCGATCCGCACAGGCCGGTGGACGTCATGCGCACCACCGCGTCGGTCGGCTCTTCGATCCGGGGGTCGGGCACGGTCTCGACCCGTACGTCGTGCTTGCCGTGCCACACGGTCGCCCGCATGATCGATCACTTCCTCGCGGTTGTCCCTCACGGCAGGACCATCGGGTACC
>NZ_JBEXSX010000157.1:0-1190 GCF_040613835.1 Streptomyces sp. NPDC006207
GCGGGTAATCAGGTGGCGATGGTACGCATACTGGCGTGCGTTGCCGTAGCGATCAGTTGCCCGAACCAGGTCACCGTTCTCGTCGTATTGGTACTGCGCGAGTGTCCTGCGGGTGTTCGCATCGACGATCTGCTCGATCGTTGCGATACGCCCGCGGCTGTCGTGACGAAACGCGAGCGTATGGCCTGCCGAGCTGACGAGCCGCGCCAGGCGATTCGCGTCGTCGTAATCGAGCGCGATCGAATTTCCTGCGCGGTCCTTCTGCAAGGCGAGGCGGAACGAATCGCCGCGCTTCTCGTAGACATGAAGCAAATCGTGCCCGTACGCGACAGTCACCCACGTGTCGTCGAGCCGGCTCAGCGTGACGCCTTCCACGCGATCGTCATGAACGGCACCTGCCGCGAGCGCCGGATATTCGATGTTGCGGCCCGTTGAATCGCTATAGATCCACTTGCCGCCCCGAACGTCGATCCGCGTCATGTACGGCGACAGCCAGCGCGCGCCCAGTTCGCCGTCATCGTATCCGGCCAGCCGGGACCGATAGACCCGCGTCCACACGACGGGCATCGCACCCGGCAATTCAAAATCGGCATGGGAAAACGTCTCGTCGCCGAACGAATAGCTGATCGAACCGACCGATACGCCCTTACCGCACTCTTCGCAATGGTTGACGCCAGAGCCCTTTGCCTTGGCCTCCTTCTTCGCCGCTGCAAGCGGTACCTGCGGCCGCCGGGCCTCCGCTTCCGTCGTGCCCTGCGACTTGATCGATGCCGTCCGCATCGCTTCACGCTTGTGCCGCAGTGCATTGATCAGCTTCAGCAACAGCCACATCAGCTTGCCTTCGTCGCTGCCCTTCAGTTCCTTGATCTTGCCGACCACCACCGGTGCCAACGTGCGCAACGACGCCGCAATCGAGCGAATCGGCGCGACGTACTCCTCGGGAACGAGCCCGGCCGCCGTGCTGCCGGCGGAGTTGGCATTGCGCTTGCCGAGTGCCACCCCGGACTCGGTCAGATAACCCCACGCCCCCTTCACCAGGTCCGTGCTGATCCATCCGCTCTTCTTCATCAACTGCCGGTATTCGGTGGCTTCCCGTTCGTTCTTCGTCGGATCGAACAGCTTGCCCGCCACCACCGCGTCGATGCCGTCGGCCAGACCCGTGAAGATCTCCTGCGCTTTCGCCGCGCAGT
>NZ_JBEXSX010000158.1:0-1111 GCF_040613835.1 Streptomyces sp. NPDC006207
GCCGGGGAGGCGATCGCGGGAATGGGCTCCTTCGCGCCTGAGTCCAGCTTGCCGGCGGGGAAGGAGGAGCCCAGTCCGGTGGCCGCCACGAGCCGGGCGTACGGCTCCGGATCGACGACCAGCAAGTCGAACAAGATGCGGTCGTTTATCAGTTTCTGTCCGGGTTCTACCCGGACGCCCGTGACCTCGCGTACTCCCGCGATGTTCCGGACCTGGGCGTCGAGTCCCTGCGGCAGGGCGCCGAAGGTCTGCACGCGGGCGTCCGCGCCGACCGCGGTGACGGCCGCCCGGTCGCGTCCCGACTCCACGCCCGCGAGGACGGACCCGCCGAAGGAGGTGACCGTCAGGGCAACGAGCACGGCGAGCAGAGGCAGGGCCGTGGTGGACGGGGCGCGTCCGGCGCGGGCCAGGCCGAGGTGGAGCACGGCCCCGTCGAGGCGTGCGAAGGGCCGCGCCAGCAGCCGCACCGGCCAGGGGTACAGCCGCAGCAGCACCAGCGCGGCGACCACCGCCAGCAGCACCGGCGCCGCGGCGGTCAGCACGTCCGCACCGCCGTCCGCCGTGCCGCGCTGCCGCAGCGCGACCACGGCGCCGGCGACGACGACCACCACCGCCAGTTCTGCCACCGTGCGGCGCCGGGACGGCCGGGCCGCGACAAGGTCCTCACGCTGTTCGGGGCGCGGCCGGCGGGCCGTGGTCACCGCCCGCAGCGGCAGGCTCACCGTGGCCACGACGGCCACCGCGGCGGCCGCCCACACAGCGAGCGCGGCACGTTCCGCCGGCAGCAGGAGCAGCGCCAAAACCAGCCCGGCCGCCGCGGACGGCACCGCCACCACCGCGCTCTCGGCCAGCAGCCGGCCGGTGAGCGAGCCCATGCTGATGCCACGGGCCCGCAGCAAGGTGAACTCGGCCCTGCGCCGGGCCGCCGACAGGCCCGTCGCCATGAGGAGCACGACCGCGGCGACGGTGCCCACACCCACGGCAGCGACCAGGACCAGCGGCTGCGCAGCCGTGCGCTCGGCGGCGAAGGGACCGAGGAGTTCACCCAGCCCCTGCTCCTCGACGTGCAGGCCGCGCTGCTTGGCCTGCAGATGTGCCCCGTCCGGTCCCG
>NZ_JBEXSX010000159.1:0-1093 GCF_040613835.1 Streptomyces sp. NPDC006207
CGACAACGCAGCGTGGGGGCACCCCCGGCCGAAGGCTGGGGGAGTGCCGTGCCAGGCGCCGCGGGGCAGGCGGGCATTTGACGACACGGCCTAGGCCCTCCCGCCGGCCGGGAGTCAGGCGGGCAGGGTGAAGAGCCGGTACTCGGAGACCGTGGTGAAGCGGCGGTAGAGGGGTTCACCGGACGGGCTGGCGATGAGGGCGGCCAGGTGCGTGCCCCGGTCGTGGGCGACGTCGAGGGCGGCCGAGGTCAATGCGGCGCCGATGCCGCGGCGGCGGTGGGGCGCGGCGACGTGGACGAGGAAGATGCCGGCCACGTCGTGCGCCGTGATCAGCACCGTCGTACCGACGACGTCACCGTCCAGCACGGCGGCCAGGCGGACGATGTCCGCGTTGTCCGCGCGCCGCGCCTCTGACCGTACGAGGCCGGGCTGCAGCTCGGGCGCGAAGCCCATGGAGGTGCGGTACGTGCCGACCAGTTCGGCCGGCCGGTCCGGGGTCTCCACCGCCTCGACGCCCAGGCCGGCCGGCGGGTCCTGGGGGGCCGGGGCGCGGTCGAGGGGCCGCACCATCAGGGGCAGGGCGCCGAGCGGGACCGCGCCGTGCCGGGTCAGGGCGGCAGGGGTGCCTTCGGGGCTGTCCGGGCCGGCCCACCACCAGGGGACGCCCGCGAGTTCGGTGCGCGCGGCGGTCACGGCCTGCGCCACCGCGTCCAGGGACCGTACCCGGACCACACCGTTGAACTGCGGCGTGGCGAGACCGCTGCGATAGCGGTCGAGGTCGCCGTCGGCTCGCTGCGTCCGGCCCCACCCCGTCAAGTACTGGCGGAGGCGGTGACCCGTGCCAGCGCCTCCGTGCTCGCCGCGCCCAAGGCGTCTCCTTCGTCTGCGATCTCGATCAGGCATGGTGTCACACGTGTCACATGCCGATGCAGTGCGGTGACGGTCCTTCCTTGTGGGCGGTGACCTCCCCTTATGCTGGCGGGCATGAGCGAGGGACTGCTGGAACGGCGTGAGGGCCCGGGGGGCGACGGGGCGGCCTCCGAGGCGATGGTGGTGGTCGAGGACCTGGTGCGCACCTTCGGTGCCGGGGACA
>NZ_JBEXSX010000160.1:0-1084 GCF_040613835.1 Streptomyces sp. NPDC006207
CCTAGGTGTTCTGTCCCGGGAGGTTGTGGACGGGTGATGCAGGTCTCGGTTGAGGGATCTTGAAATGGGTGAGGGCCTTCTGGCCTGGTGTGGATTGCGACATCTGCACCGGCGACCAGAAAGGCCCTCGTGCCACACCGTAATGCACCCCTGACCGAGACCGGACGCCTGCGTCTGGCCCGCTGCGTCGTGGACGACGGCTGGCCGCTGCGCCGGGCCGCCGAACGCTTCCAGGTCTCGCCCACCACCGCCCAGCGCTGGGCCGACCGCTACCGCGCCCTGGGCGAGGCCGGCATGGCCGACCGCTCCTCACGCCCGCACCACAGCCCGCGCCGGACCCCGACCCGCACCGAGCGCCGGATCATCAAGGTCCGCCTCGCCCGCCGCTGGGGACCAGCCCGCATCGCACACCTGTTGAACCTGGTGCCCTCCACCGTGCACCGCGTGCTGACTCGATTCGGACTGGCCCGCCTGACCCATCTGGACCGTGCCACCGGCCGGCCGATCCGCCGCTACGAACGCGACAAGCCCGGCGAGCTGGTCCACGTGGACATCAAGAAACTCGGCAACATCCCCGACGGCGGCGGCCACAAGATGCTGGGCCGCCCAGCGGGTCGTAAGAACAAGTCCGGCACCGGCTACAGCTACCTGCACACCGCCGTCGACGACCATTCCCGCCTGGCCTACAGCGAGATCCTCACCGACGAGAAACAGGAGACCGCCACCGCGTTCTGGGTCCGCGCCCAGGCGTTCTTCACCGCCGCCGGGATCACCGTCGAGCGGGTCCTGACCGACAACGGATCCTGCTACCGCTCCCGCGTCTGGCGCGATGCCCTGGCAGCGGCCGGCATCGCCCACAAGCGAACCCGGCCCTACCGGCCGCAGACCAACGGCAAGGTCGAACGCTTCAACCGCACCCTGCTCGACGAGTGGGCCTACGCACAGCCCTACCGCTCAGAGACCGAACGACGTGAGGCGTTCCCACACTGGCTGCACACCTACAATCACCACCGCGGACACACCGCGCTGAACGGCAAACCACCCGCCAGCCGCGTCCCCAACCTCACAAGGCAATACACCTAGG
>NZ_JBEXSX010000161.1:0-1082 GCF_040613835.1 Streptomyces sp. NPDC006207
GATCCAGCCGGTAGGAAACGGTGTTGGGGTGCAGATGCAGGACCGCCGCACTCGCGCTGATCGAGAAGCCGTTGTGCGCGAAAGCCCGCGCAGCGGGTAACTCAGGGCTGCGCCCTTCGCCAGGGCGGCGGCAAGCCGCCGTATCGGGGCTGCGCCCCTCCGAGCGAAGTGCCGGACTGCGTCCGGGTGTTCTGGTCTGCGACCAGAACGGGTCCCTCTGCTGCGCGACGGGACCCCGCGGTATCTGATCTGGCGTTATGTGACTTGGCGTCTTGCCGGCGGGGTTTCAAGTGCTGTCAAGGATTGGCTGGCTACGGGGCTGGGGGGTGCTGGTTCGTGGGTCGGTGTCAGGTAATCCAGGCTGACGTCCCGTCAGTTGATCTCTGATCCTCGGGGTGTCGATTTGGATTATTCCTTGGGATCGAGGGGGTACCCGCTCGCGATCTTGGGCGGCCCGTACCCGGGTCGCCGGCGTCCGGCCGGCTTTTCAGTCGGCCGGACGGTGCGGGTCAGATGCGCCAGGATCGGATGCGGTCGGCGGTGTCGTATCCGTCGGCGCGTCCATGTACGCCGTGGCGAGGGCGGCGCCGTACAGGGCGTTGCGGGCCGGCAGCGGGCGCAGCCGGATGATGGCGTGCATCAGGGCTGCGGCGCGCCAGGCGTTGTCGACGGTGGCGCCGATCTGGGGGGTGTTGACGCGGTGGCGGGCCACGGCGGCCACGAGGTTGGAGAAGTCGTGGACCGAGGGCTACTTGGGCAGGACCTCGGCTTGGCGTTCCAGGAGCCAGCGGATGTCGATGTACAGGTCCACTCACGCCACCCGGTGGTCGGCGTGAGAATGACATGGCCTTTCGTCACTCACGCCAGCAACGGGTGAGCACCATCTGTCAGTGCCAATCGCGAGGTCGCTAAGCCTGCACCACTGACACTCAGATGATGATGTTCGACTGACACTCCCTGAGCTTGTTCCGCTTTGACGGACACCATTGGTGTGGTGGTCAGGCTGCGTGTGCTGTCTCATATTCGGCGGGGCTGCGGTAGCCGAGGCTGCTGTGCAGGCGGTGCAGGTTGTACCAGCTTTC
>NZ_JBEXSX010000162.1:0-1081 GCF_040613835.1 Streptomyces sp. NPDC006207
GGTGTGCGCGTCCTGGATATGACGCATGTGCAGTCGGGTCCGTCGGCGACGCAGTTGCTGGCGTGGCTGGGTGCGGACGTGGTGAAGCTGGAGGCCCCGGGGGGTGACATCACGCGGCGTCAGTTGCGGGATGTGCCGGGGGTGGACAGCTTGTATTTCACGATGCTGAACGCGAACAAGCGGAGCATCACGCTGAACACCAAGACCCCGCGCGGGCGGGAGATCCTGACCGAGCTGATCGCGCGCAGTGACGTGATGGTGGAGAACTTCGGGCCGGGCGCGGTGGACCGGATGGGGTTCACCTGGGAGCGGATCCAGGAGATCAACCCGCGGATCGTGTACGCCTCGATCAAGGGCTTCGGGGACGGCCCCTACACCGCGTTCAAGGCGTACGAGGTCGTCGCGCAGGCGATGGGCGGGTCGATGGCCACCACCGGCTTCGAAGGCGGCCCGCCCATGGCCACCGGCGCCCAGATCGGCGACTCCGGCACCGGGGTCCACGCCGTGGCCGGGATCCTGGCCGCCCTGTACCAGCGCACCCACACCGGCCGCGGACAGCGCGTCCAGGTCGCCATGCAGCACGCGGTGCTCAACCTGTGCCGGGTCAAACTCCGCGACCAGCAACGCCTGGCCCACGGACCGCTCGCGGAGTACCCCAACGAGGACTTCACCGACGAAGTCCCCCGCTCCGGCAACGCCTCCGGCGGCGGCCAGCCCGGCTGGGCGGTCAAATGCGCCCCCGGCGGCCCCAACGACTACGTCTACGTCATCGTGCAGCCCGTCGGCTGGCAACCCCTGGCCGAACTCATCGGCCACCCCGAACTCGCCGACGACCCCGAATGGGCCACCCCCGAAGCCCGGCTGCCCAAACTCGCCAAGATGTTCCAGCTCATCGAGGAATGGACCACCACCCTGCCCAAATGGCAGGTCCTGGAAGAGCTCAACACCCACAACATCCCGTGCGGGCCCATCCTGTCCACCAAGGAGATCATCGACGACGCCAGCCTCAAGGCCAACGACATCGTCGTCGAAGTCGACCACCCCGAACGCGGCACCTACACCACCGTCGGCAACCCCCTCA
>NZ_JBEXSX010000163.1:0-1026 GCF_040613835.1 Streptomyces sp. NPDC006207
AGGCGACCGTCTGCACCGAGTCCAGGATCAGCAGCGAGGGCTTGACGTCGTCCAGATGCCCCAGCACCGCCGACAGGTCGGTCTCGGCGGCGAGGCCATGTTCGCGCGTACTGACCACCGTTTCCATATCCCCTTCCTCCGTCTCGACTCCCGCCTTCTTTGGCGGGAGCCCACTTCGCCTTACAGATAGCCGAACGCAGTCGCCGGTTCTTTCGCCGTTTCGACCCACACGCTCTTCGTCTGCGTGTACTCGTAAAGAGCCTCGACGCCGCTGGATCGGCCATAGCCGCTGAGACCATACCCGCCGAACGGAGACGCAACGTTGATCGTCTTGTATCCGTTCACCCAGAACGTGCCGGCATTCACCTGTGCGGCCACCCGGTGCGCACGGCCGACATCGGTCGTCCACACGGCCCCGGCGAGACCGAATTCAGTATCGTTGGCAATCGCGATGGCTTCGTCTTCCGTGTCGAACGGAATGGCAGCGACGACCGGACCGAAGATCTCGGTGCGTGCGACGTCCATTTCGTTGGTGACGTTTGCCAAGACGGTAGGGGTCACGAAGTAGCCGCCGTCCGACACTTCAGTCGATCCCGATGCGAGCGTGGCTCCGGCTTCGACGCCACGCGCGATCATCGACATGACGTGGTCGTACTGCTTGCGATTGTTGATCGGGCCGACTTCGGTGCTGTCGTCGAGCGGGTCGCCGACTTTGATCTTCTTCGCGCCGGTCGCAACCATCGAGACGAACTCGTCATAGACGGAGCGCTGGACGAGCAATCGCGAGCCGGCAACGCAGCTTTGGCCAGCGCCCGCGAAGATCGCCGCCTGTGCCGTCAGCGCCGCGCGCTTCAGGTCCGCGTCACCGAAAATGATGTTCGCCGACTTTCCGCCCAGTTCGAGCACGCACGGCAGCACACGCTTCGCGGCCGACTCCGCAATCCGTGCACCGGTTGCCGGCGAGCCGACGAACACCACTTTCTTGACGACCTTATGTGCGATGGCAGCCTGACCAACGGTATGCCC
>NZ_JBEXSX010000164.1:0-1008 GCF_040613835.1 Streptomyces sp. NPDC006207
CTAGGACTTGTCCGCCCGATCATGTGACTACTCGCCGTCCAGGTCGTTGATGTGGACATGGGGCGGGGTGATCTGACAGACGCAGAGTGGGAACGGCTGCGGCCGTTCCTGCCGGTCAGTAACCGGCGTTGTGGCCGGTGGCGGGATCACCGGCAGGTCATCGACGGGATTCTGCACCGGGTGCGGACTGGTGTGCAGTGGCGTGACCTGCCGGAACGGTTCGGGCCGTGGAAAACGGTCTATGAACGGCACCGGCTGTGGTCTGCGGACGGGACGTGGGAACGTCTGCTGCAGCAGGTCCAGGCCGCCGCGGATGACGCGGGTGAGATCGACTGGGACATCTCGGTGGACTCCACCATCGTTCGCGCTCATCAGCACGCCGCCGGCGCCCGCACCGATCCGCCGCCGATCCCGGCATCAAAGGGGGCCGAGCAGGCAGAACACCAGGGCGAAACAGCGTGGCAGAGTCTGCACGCCCGCCTGGTGGAGGTGGTGCAGGAAGTGAGGGCCTGGGCCGCTCGCGGGGCGGGTTCACCAGCAAACTCCACCTGAGCGCCGACGGCCGATGCCGCCCGCTGTCCCTCATCGTCACACCAGGCCAGCGGGCGGACTGCACCCAGTTCACGAAGGTGCTGGACAAGATCCGCATTCCCAAGCTCGGCCCGGGCAGGCCCCGCAAGAAACCCGACAGCCTTGCCGCGGACAAGGCCTACAGCAACGGACCCATCCGCAAGTACCTGCGACGCCGGGGAATCCGGCACACCATCCCGGAGAAGGCTGACACCCAGGCCGCCCGCCTGCGCAAAGGCTCACGCGGCGGACGGCCACCCGCCTTCGACGAAGAGCGCTACAAGAAGCGCAACACCATCGAACGAGCCATCAACCGACTCAAGCAGCACCGGGCCGTGGCCACCAGATACGACAAGCGCGGCTACGTCTACCTCGGCACCGCCACCGCAGCAGCACTCGCCATCTGGCTCCGCACATGATCGCCCGGACAAGTCCTAG